>NZ_JBEZJI010000012.1:122773-190684 GCF_040649435.1 Actinomadura sp. NPDC048955 | reverse complement strand
CCTGGCTTGAGCACTACAACACCCAACGCCCCCACTCAGCTCTGGGCGGCAAGCCCCCCATCACCCGACTGTCACCAAGATCATGACCAAGTACAGCTAGCGCAGCGCAAGGCACCGGGTTGGGCGGTTGTGCTTGAACGGCGAAGCGGGGCGTCCCGGGTTTGGGGCGCCCCGCTGTCGTGGGTCGTGGGTCAGGCGCGGACCACGATGGTGTTGCAGATCTTGTCGGCGAAGGTCTGCTTGCGCTCGTCCCACAGCGGCCAGAGGAAGCCGAGGTAGCACAGGAAGCTGTCGGCGACGTGCGCGATCTTGCGCACGAAGGCCATGCCGAAGCCGATGGGCTGGCCGGTCTGCGCGCCGACGAGCCGGATGCCCATCTGCCGCTTGCCGATGGACTGGCCGGTGGTGCCCTCCTGGTAGCAGATCCACAGGCCGCCCGCGATGGAGATGGCCGCGCCGATCAGCATGAGCAGGACGCCGAACAGCGCCGCGCCCGAGCTGCCCGAGCTGGAGAGGATGATCATCAGGATGTACAGCACGAACACCGGACCACCGAAGATCAGGTAGTCGATGACGTAGCCGCCGGCGCGCGAGCCCCACTCGGCGAGCTGGCCGGTCGAGCCGTAGTGGTGGTGGTGCACCTCGTAGCCGGGCTGGGAGGGCCCCGAGGGCGCTCCGTAGCCGGGCTGGGCGGGGGGCTGCTGGCCGTAACCGGGCTGCGCCGGGGGCTGGCCGTAGCCCGGCTGCGCCGGGGGCTGGCCGTAACCGGGCTGCGCCGGAGGCTGGCCGTAGCCGGGCTGCCCGCCGGGCTGGCCGTAACCGGGCTGGGCCGGGGGCTGCTGGCCGTAACCGGGCTGTTGCTGCCCGTAGCCCGGCTGCTGACCGTACGGGTCGTAGGGGTTGCCCACACTTGCTCCTTATTGATTGACCCTGTGGTTATGTGACGCCCGCCGGACCCGGTGGGCTCCGCAAGTCTGACCGAGGACCGACCGCGGCTCAAACCCGCAGAACACCGAACCGGACGAGCTGCCACAGCTCCGACCCGACGAGGGCGGTGCCGAGCATCCAGGCACGGGTCTTCGGCTGGAGTGCCCACCACCGTCCACCCAGTCCCAGCGGTGCGGCGGCGACGGCGACGGCGCCGGCGAGCGCGACCGGGTTCGCGAGGACGGCCTGGCCGGGGCGGCCCGAGCCGAACTCGATGAACACGGTCGTGCCCCCGCACAGGGGACATGGGATTCCGGTGAGCGCCCGCAGGGGACAGAGCACGCCGGGGTCGTTCACGCGATGGATCCATGACGCGCCGATGGCCGCGACGGCCATCGCCGCGACACGCAGCACCACACCCTGGGGTCCGTGCTGCGCCGCGGTGAGGGTCCGGCTGACGATCCCCCCGAGCGCACCTCGCGGTGCACCGGCGGACGCCGTCCCGGGCGCTCCCCCCAACGAATCCTCCGCCTCGATGACATACAGGTGAGTGACCCGTATATCGGGTGCACCCTGAGGCGGGTCAAGTCCGGGCAACGATCCGCTACGAGACCGTTACTCGGTGCCCGGCGACACCACCTCTTGGGCAAGAGTAGGACAAATCACCTGCTACATGGGCACTCTTTCGCGTTACGAGCATGAATGAATCGTCCGGTCCGGGCCGTGCGGCGAACGGGACGTGCGCGCGGAACGGGCGATGCCGGGGATGCGCCGGAGATGGAGAAGATCGCCTCGGCGCCTCGGGGCACGGCGTGTCGCACGGGCGGGCCGGCGGCATCGTGCCCGGCCCGGGGCGTCGAGGCCCGAGGAAACGGCCGGCCCGGTGAGCCTCGGGCCGGGTGTGGCGTCCGGCCCGGGGTGGTGGGCCGGGCGGGGCGTCAGGCCTGGGCGGCCGCGCCGACGACGACGGGCTCGTCGGAGCCGGCGAGGTGCTCGGCCTCGACGACGTCGGCGATGACGGCGGTGATGTTGTCGGGGCCGCCGTTGTCGCGGGCCATCTCGATCAGCCGGTCGACGGCGCGCTGCGGCTCGGCCTCCGCGGACAGCACCTCGTAGATCTTCTGCGCGTCGACCGGGCCGCTCAGGCCGTCCGAGCACAGCAGGTACCGGTCGCCGAGGCGGGCCTCGCGCAGCCGCAGGTCGGGCTCGCGGTCCTCGCGCCCGTCCAGCACGCGGTACAGCACGTGCGAGAGCCGGGACGTCTCGGCGGGATCGGCCTGCTGGCCGGCCTGCTCGGCCTCCGCCTTGAGCAGCTCGTCCATGGTGTGGTCCTGCGTCATCTGGAAGAGCTCGCCGTCGCGCAGCAGGTAGCCGCGCGAGTCACCGACGTGCGCCAGCGCGACGGACTCGCCGGACCAGAGCATGGCGGTGAGCGTGGTGCCCATCCGGCTCAGGTCGGGGCGTTCCTCCCGGACGATGCGCAACTTCTCGTTGGCCTCGGCCACGGCGCGGCCCAGCATGTCGACAAGATCGTCTTTATGGGCATCGGTGTCCAGCGAGCGCAGTGAGCCGATCACGGTCGAGCTCGCGACCTCGCCGCCCGCATACCCGCCCATGCCGTCCGCGACCGCGATCAACCGCGCACCGGCGTACCCGGAGTCCTCGTTGTTCTCCCGGTTGCACCCGATGTCGCTGCCTGCTGCGTACCTGATTGCTACGTTCATACCAATTTCGATGACGATCCTGTCAGAGGAGTTGTATCAGCCGCGGGCAGTGGTCTTCCCGGTTTCCCCGGCGGCACTCGTGTTTCCCACACCGTGCCGGACCGCGTACAGGGCCGCCTGCGTCCGATCCTGGACTCCCAGTTTCATGAGCAGATTACTGACGTGCGTCTTGACCGTCTTCTCGGACACCACGAGGGCGCGGGCGATCTCCCGGTTCGACCTGCCCCGCGCTATGTGCACGAGCACCTCCCGTTCCCGTTCGGTCAGCGCGGCGAGGCCGCGGTCGTCCCTTCCCGCGTCACCCGCCGTCCCGTTCCGCAGCATCGCCTCGGCCGCGTCGGGCGCGAACAGGACGTGCCCGTCGTTGACCGCCCGGATCGCCTGGACGAGCGCCTGCGGGTCGACGTCCTTGTACAGGTATCCGGCCGCCCCGGCCTGGACCGCCGGCAGCACGTGCCCGCGTTCCGTCACGCTGGTCAGGACGAGGACCCGTGCCGTCACCCCGCGAGCCCGCAGCTCCGCCAGCGCGGTCAGGCCGTCGGCGCCCGGCATCTTGAGGTCCATGAGCACGATATCGGGCTCCAGGGATTCGGCCAGCGTCACGGCCGACGTGCCGTCCTCGGCCTCGCCGACGACCTCGATGTCGTCCTGGATGCCGAGGAAGGTCCGCAGGCCCTGCCGGACGACGGGATGGTCGTCGGCGATCAGCACCCGGATCGGCCCCCGCGCGGCGTTCACAGCGGCACCACCAGCCGGACGGTCGTGCCCTCGCCGGGCGCGGCGTCGATCGCGAGCTCGCCGCCGATCGAGTACGCCCGCTCGCGCATGGAGGTCAGGCCCAGGCCGCCTTGGGGATCCGTATCGGACGCGTCGAAACCGGCGCCGTCGTCGGAGACCTCTAGCACGGCCCGTTCGTCCTCAGTGCGGAGCCGCACCTGCACGGTGCTCGCCTTGGCGTGGCGCAGCGCGTTGTAGAGCGCCTCCTGGGTGATGCGGAAGGCGACGGCCTCATGCTCCTCCGGCAGGACGATCGCTTCGTCGGCGCAGAGGCGGACGGTGGACTCGTGCGCGCGGTCGAGCACATCGACGTGCTTGCGCAGCGACGCCACGAGACCGTCCGCCAGATCGGCGGGACGCAGCTCGAAGATGACGGCGCGCAGCTCGGCGAGGGCCTCGGCCGCGAGCCGCTCCACCTGCTGGAGTTCCTGGACGGTCCGGACCGGGTCGCGCTCGGCCAGCGCGGACGCGGTGCGGGCCGTCAGCCGCAGCGAGAACAGCTTCTGCGCGACGGCGTCGTGCAGCTCGCGGGCGAGGCGGTTGCGTTCGGCGACGACCGTCAGTTCGCGGTTGTGCTCGTACAGGCGGGCGTTCGCCATCGCGATCGCGGCGTGCGCGGCGAACAGGGTGAGCAGGTCTTCGTCGTCCTGGGTGAAGCCGCCAGGCTGGCGCTTGTTGGCCAGGAAGACGATGCCGAGGACGTCCTCGCCGTCACGGATCGGCACACCGAGGAAGTCCTTCAAAACGGGGTGCGCGACCGGCCAGCCCTCGAACTCGGGCTCCTTGCGGATGTCGCCGAGCCGCTTCGGCGCGTCGCCCTTGAGCATCGCGGCGAGCATCCCGTGCTGGCGGGGCAGCGGGCCGATCCGCTCCCACTCCTCCTCCGAGACGCCCTCGACGACGAACTCGGCGAACGAGCCCTCGTCGTCGGGCACCCCGAGGGCCGCGTACCGGGCGTCCAGCAGCTGGGCGGCCGCCCGGACGATCACCTGGAGCACCTCGTGCACGGACAGGTGGCGGGTCACCGCGAGCACGGCGGAGCTGACGGCGTGCAGGGTCGCGCCCTGGTCGCCGTGGCGGCCCTCGTCCGTCACCATCCCGGCCTCTCGTTCTCCCCCCGGCGGGCGCCGTTCGGCGCGCGCATGTGAAGACCGTACTCTCTAGGCGGGTCTTCTCGAATCAGCCGGCGGGAGTACGTGCCGCGCCGCCCCTCCCGCGAGCGCGGGACGCCGGTCCTAGGACCATCTGACGACCGCCTGGGGGACCCGTCGGCCGATGCCGCCGGACGCCCGGGTTCCTAGCGTCGAGGGCATGAAGACGGCACTGATCACCGGAGCCTCCCGGGGCCTCGGCCGGGCGCTCGCCCGCACCCTCGCCGACAACGGCTGGAACCTCGTCATCGACGCCCGTGACGCCGTCGCCCTGTCCGCCGCCGCGGCCGATACCGGCGCCACGGCGATCCCCGGGGACGTCGCCGATCCCGCGCACCGGGCCGCCCTCGCCCGCGCGGTCGAAAGCGGGCTCGACCTGCTCGTCAACAACGCGAGCACGCTCGGCCCGACGCCGATGCCCCGGCTCGCCTCGCTTCCCGAGGGCGCCCTGGCCGACACGTTCGCGACGAACGTCCTCGCGCCGCTGGCGCTGATCCAGGCCGTCCTGCCAGGGCTGCGGGAGCGGCGCGGCGCGATCCTCAACATCACGTCGGACGCGGCCGTGGAGGGCTACGAGACGTGGGGCGGCTACGGGGCGTCGAAGGCCGCGCTGGAGCAGCTGTCGAACGTCCTCGCGGCCGAGGAGCCCGACGTGGCCGTGTGGTGGGCGGATCCGGGCGAGATGAACACCGCCATGCTCCGCGCGGCGGGCGAGGACGCGGACGCGGCCCCGCCGCCCGAGGAGGCCGCCGCCGCGCTGTACCGGCTCGTCTCCGGCCGCCTTCCGAGCGGGCGCTACCGCGCGGCGGACCTGGCGGACGCGCGATGACCACCGTCCTTGATCATGAGCGGGTGACAACAAAACAGGGCATTTTGGGCGCGGGGTTCCGGGGCGCGACGCTCGGGATCGTCCTGGTCGTGACGCTGCTGGCGTTCGAGAGCATGGCCGTCGGCACCGTCATGCCGGTCGTCGCGGGCGACCTGGACGGCCTGTCCCTGTACGCGTGGGGCTTCAGCGCGACCCTGATCACGAGCCTGCTGGCCACGGTGCTCGCCGGCGGCTGGGTCGACCGGTCGGGACCGACCCGCCCGTTCCTGATCGGGCTCGCCGTCTTCGTCGCGGGGCTGCTGGTCGCGGGCGCGGCGCCGTCCATGTGGGTGTTCGTCGCCGGGCGCGCCGTGCAGGGCCTCGGCACGGGCGTCCCGCTCGTCGCCCTGTACGTCGTGATCGCCCGCGTCTACCCCGAGAACCTGCGGTCCCGGGTGTTCGCCGCGCTGTCGGCCGCCTGGGTGCTGCCGTCGCTGATCGGCCCGGCGGCCGGCGGCGCCCTGGCCGAGCACGCCGGCTGGCGGTGGGTGTTCCTCGGGCTCGTCCCGCTGGTGATCCCGCCCGCGCTGCTCCTGCTCCCCGTGCTGCGCGGCATCGCGCCGTCGGACGGCGCCCCCGCCGCGGGCCGCTCGCGGCTGCCGGCCGCCTTCTGCGTCGCCGCGGGCACCGGCATCCTCCTCTACGGCCTCGACGGGACGGGCTGGACGATGCTCCCCGCGGTCCTCGCCGGCCTCGCGGGCCTGGCCTTCGGGCTGCCCCGCCTGGTGCCCGCCGGGACGCTCCGGCTCCGCCGCGGGCTGCCGAGCGTCATCCTCGTCCGGGGCCTGCTGTCGGGAGCCTTCTTCGGCACCGACGTCTTCATCCCGCTGGCGCTGACGCGGCTGCACGACTTCAGCGCCACCCAGGCGGGGATCGTCCTGACCGTCGGCGCGCTCGGCTGGTCGGCGGCGTCCCAGATCCAGGGCCGCTCCGAGCGCCCCCGCGAGTTCTACGCCCTGCTCGGCGCCGTCCTCGTCACCGCCGGGATCGTCCTCGCCACCGTCGCCCTGCAGTTCTCCGGCTGGCTCGCCGCCCCCGCGTGGATCGTCGGCGGCGCCGGGATGGGCTTCTCGATCGGCAGCCTCTCCGTCCTGCTGCTCGACCTGTCGGCCGAGGACGAGCAGGGCGTCAACTCCTCCGCGCTGCAGATCAGCGACACCCTCGGCTCGTCCCTCGTGGTCGGGGTCGCGGGCGCGCTGGTCACCGGCTTCGGCGCCGCCCGGCTGGACGCCGGGCTCGCCGTCGCCGGGGCGCTGTTCGCCGCGATCGCCGCGTTCGGCGCGATCGCCGCTCTCCGCCTGGAGGTCCGGACATGACCGTCGACTTCACCCTCCCCGCCGCCCTGGAGGCGCACGAGCCGCCCGAGGCGCGCGGCCGGACCCGCGACGGCGTCCGGCTGCTGGTCTCCCGGCGCGCCACCGGCGCCCTCACCCACCACGAGTTCCGCGACCTGCCCGGCCTGCTCGACCCCGGCGACCTGCTCGTCGTCAACACCTCGGCCACGCTGCCCGCCGCCGTCCGGCTCGACCGGATCAGCGTCCACTTCTCCACCCCGGTCCAGGGCGCCGGCGACCGGCTGTGGCTCGTCGAGCTGCGCCGCCTCACCGGCAAGGCCAGCCGCCCGTACACGGGAGGCTCCCCCGGCGAGTGGATCCCGATGCCCGGCGGCGCCACCCTCACCCTCGTCGGGCGGCACCGCCACCCCGCCCGCGGGGAGTCCGGCCGGCTCTGGCAGGCCCGGCTGAGCACCGACGTCGTCCCCTACCTGCGGCGCCACGGCGTCCCGATCAGGTACGGGCACGTCCGCCGCGACTGGCCCGCCTCCGCCTACCAGACCGCCTTCGCCCACGACCGCTCATCCGGCGGCGCGGAGATGCCGAGCGCCGCCCGCCCCTTCACGCCCGAACTGGTGACGCGGCTGGTGTCGCGCGGCGTCCTGATCGCCCCGATCACCCTCCACACGGGCGTCGCGTCCCCCGAGGCCCACGAACCGCCCTATGCCGAGCCCTACACCGTCCCCGAGGCGACCGCGGCCCTCGTCGGGCACGTCCGGGCGCGGGGCCGCCGGGTGATCGCCGTCGGCACCACGGCCGTGCGCGCCCTGGAGACGGCCGTGGACGCCGCGGGACGCGTCCAGGCGTCCTCCGGCTGGACCGAGCACATCGTGACCCCCGAGGGCGGCGTCCGAACCGTGGACGGCCTCCTCACGGGTCTGCACGAGCCCAGGTCGTCCCATCTGATGATGCTGACCGCCATCGCCGGCCGCGACCTGCTCACCGCCACCTACGAGGCCGCCCTCGCACAGTGCTACCTCTGGCACGAATTCGGCGATCTGAACCTGATCCTGCCCGGATAGCGTCTCGCATGCCGGACCTGACGGGCGGGACTCCCGGCGCGGCCGGTACCGTTGTGAACAGCTATGGACGGGTCAGCAGAGCGCACGCTGCTCATCACACTCACCGGCCGCGACCGCCCCGGCGTCACGTCGCGCCTCTTCCGCACACTCTCCCAGTTCCCACTGACGGTGGCGGACGTGGAGCAGGTCGTGATCCGAGGACGTCTCGTCCTCGGAGTCCTGCTCGCCTACACCGAGGGCGCCGACATCGGACGGGTGTGGAACGCCGCCGAACGCGTCGCGAACGACCTCGACATGGAGATCGAGCTGTCGACCGGGCGCAACAAGCGCATGCCGAAGCGCAGCGGGCGCCTGCACGTCACCGTCCTCGGCAACCCCCTCAAGCCCGCCGCCATGGCGGGCATCGCCGGACGGATCTCCGCGCACGGCGCCAACATCGACCGCATCGAGCGCCTCGCCCAGAACCCCGTCACCTGCATCGAGCTGGACGTCTCCGGCGCCGACCCCGACGGGCTGCGCGCCGCGCTCACCGCCGAGGCCGTCGAGCAGCGGGTCGACGTCGCCGTCCAGCACAGCGGCCTGCACCGGCGTGCCAAGCGGCTCATCGTCATGGACGTCGACTCCACCCTCATCCAGGGCGAGGTCATCGAGCTGCTCGCCGAGCACGCCGGCTGCCTCGACGAGGTCGCCAAGGTCACCGAGGCCGCCATGCGCGGCGAGCTCGACTTCGAGGGCTCCCTGCGCGAGCGGGTCGCCCTCCTCGCCGGGCTGGACGCCGCCGCCATCGACGCCGTCCGCGACCGGCTCCGCCTCGCCGCCGGCGCCCGCACCATGGTCCGCACCCTCAAGCGCCTCGACTACAAGTTCGCGATCGTCAGCGGCGGCTTCACCCAGGTCACCGACGCCCTCGTCGAGGACCTCGGCATCGACTACTCCGCCGCCAACACCCTGGAGATCCAGAACGGCAAGCTCACCGGGCGCGTCACCGGCCGGGTCATCGACCGCGCCGGCAAGGCCGCCGCCCTGGAGCGCTTCGCCCGCGAGGCCGGCATCCCGATCAGCCAGACCGTCGCGATCGGCGACGGCGCCAACGACCTCGACATGCTCCAGGCCGCCGGCCTCGGCATCGCCTACAACGCCAAACCCGTCGTCCGCCAGGCCGCCGACACCGCCGTCAACGTCCCCTACCTCGACACCATCGTCTTCCTCCTGGGCATCTCCCGCGAAGAGGTGGAAGCCGCCGACGCTCAAGACTCCCAGGGGGGCGACCCCCTGGAACCCCCGTCACGAGCCGGGCGATCCTCACGCCACGGCTGAGGCTTCTTGTGCCCGTGCGGGTGTGCGTCGTGTCGCTGCGGTCGCCCGGCTCGCGGCTTCGGCTCAGGTCGGTTCCACAAACGTCATGGCGTGGCTCGTCCAAGGATCGCCCGCGTAGCCAGGGGCCCAAGTGAGCGACCCGCTGGGAGAACAGGGAAGATATCGCTCATGCTGCGGCGGGCGCGGGGGGCTTATGCCCAGGTGCATGGGCAGGCCGCGCCCTTCTACGGGCTGGCGGCCGCGCTCGCGGTGACCGTGCCGCTCCTCGTCGGGGCGCTGACGGGGCGCGCCGCCCAGGGATCGATGATCGCGCTCGGGGCCTATCTCGTCGCGCTGCGGGCTCCCGAGGGCCCGTACGGGGCGCGGGCGCGCAACCTCACCGTCGGCGTGCTGATCGTCGCGGTCGGGTCCGGGGTCGGCGGGCTGCTCAGCGGGCATCTGTGGCCGGCGGTGATCGTGGTGCCGCCGCTGGTCGCGCTCGGCGTGGCGGTACCGCGGATCGGGTCGACGGCGGGGCTCGCGGTGCTGCTGAGCGCCGTCCGGCCGCCGTCCGCGGACGTGGTGAACGTCGGCCTGCTGGAGCTGATCGGCGGGCTGCTCACCGCCGCACTGCTGCTGGCGCCGTGGCCCGCGCGGCGGCTGCGGCCGCTGCGGGAGGCGCTGAGCGAGTCCGCGGACGCGGTCGCCGAGGCCCTGGACGCCGTCGCGCAGGACGTGGGCGCCCACGACGCGGGGCCCCTCGACGCCGTCGAACTGACGAACCCCGACCTGCTGGCGGTCACCCGCATCCCCGACTGGGAGGCCAAGCGGCGGGCGGCGTCGGAGTCGCTGACGGCGGCGCGCGCCACCTACGGGCTGTACCGGTCGGGGCGGGCGGGGAACGAGCCCACGAGGCCGGAGCGGGTCATCGACGCGCTGGGACGCGTCCTGCACGAGACGGTGACGCTCCAGGCCGTCCTGGAGGCGGCGAAGAACTACCCGCCGGACCGCGAGTGGCGGATGGAGACGCAGACGGCGATCTCGGCGCTCGCGGCGCGGCTGCGGCTGCTGTCCGGGGCGATCGCGACGGCGGGAGAGGCGCCTCTCGGCCGGGAGGAGTCCGCCGCCGTCCGGCGGATGGTCCGCGCCGCCGAGCAGATCAGGCGCGCCGGGCTCGCCGGCGACGAGGACCTGGTCGCGGTCGCGCTGATCGGTCAGGTGCGCCGGTCCGTCGACCGCATCGCGGGCGAGGTCGCCTCCACGCGCCGCCTCGTCGCGAGCGGGCTGCGCATCGGGTTCACGGTGCCGCGGATGCCGGGCACGCTCGACCCGATGCCGGTCTGGGACCGGGTGCGCCGCGCCGTTCACACTCGTTCCCCGACGTTCCGGCAGGTGTCGCGGGTGTACGTGACGGCGGTGGTGTCGATGGCGCTCGCCGCCGCGCTGGCGATCCCGCACGGCCACTGGTTGACGATCACCGCGATGCTGAGCCTGCGTGCCACCTACGGCGAGACCGTGGACCGGCTCGTCCAGCGCGTCGGCGGCACCGCGGCCGGCGCCGCCGTCGCCGCGGTCATCCTGACGCTCGCGCCCGGTCAGCCCACCGTCGCGGTGATCGCGTTCTGCTTCGCGGGGGCCGGTTTCGCGATGCGGTCGGTGAACTTCTCCTACTGGGCCCTGTTCGGGACGCCGCTGGCGATGATGCTGCTGGACTTCTCCGCGCCCGCCGACTGGCGCACCGCGGGCGAGCGGATCGGGCTCACGCTCGCCGGGTCGCTGATGGCCTACCTCGCCGTCCTGCTGCTGTGGCCGGCCGGGCACCTCGAACGGCTCCCGGGCCAGCTCGAACGGCTCATGCGCACGCACGCCGGGCTCGTCCGGACGACGGCGGACGTCCTCGCCGGGGAGCGGACCCGGCTGCCGCACGACACGATCGTGACGGCGGAGCGGGCGGCGGAGGCGGTCGCCGAGACCCGGACCCGGCTCGGCCACGAGCGCGTGCCCGACCTCGACCTGATCGACCGGCTGCGCAGGGCCGTGGCCGCCGCGCACCGCGCCCGCGACCACCTCATCGCGGTCGCGAAGATGTCCCGGGAGCGGGCCGTGGACACCGGGCCGATCCCCGAGATCCTCGACCGCCTCGCCGACCAGCTGGAGGAGGCGGGCGACCTGCTGGAGGAGCCGGGGGAGCGCGACCCGGAGGCCGGCACGCCCGTGGAGGAGCTCGCCGAGGAGCTCGCCGAACTCGACTCCTACCTGTCCACGCTGACCCGGCGGCGCCGCGCCGAGATCAAGGAGGGAATCGGCCCCGACGAGCTCACCCCGCTCCGGCACGCCCTGCTGCAGGTCTCCGGGACCCGCTACACGATCGGGGAGCTGCGCCGGGACGTGAACCAGGTCATCGCGTCGTCCCTGGAGGCCGCCGAGCCGCGCCCGTGAGCCGTCAGTCCTTGGGCGTGTGGACGGTGCGCAGCGTCCCGAGGCCGGTCCGGACGTCCGCCCAGTCGCCCGGCGGGAAGTCGATCACGGCGAGGGCGCAGGTCGGGAAGGAGTCGGGGGCCTGGCCCGTCAGGTCGTGCACGAGGTGGTGCACGGACGGGTTGTGCCCGACCAGCAGAAGGGTGCCGGCGCCCGGCGTCTCGGAGACGAGGGTGCGGAGCCCGTCGGGGTCGTTGTCGTAGATGCCGGGCTCGAAGGCGGTCTCCGCGTCCAGCGCCAGGCGGGCGAGGGTCTCCCGGGTCCGCGCGGCGGGCGAGCACAGGACCCGCTCGGGGGCGAGACCGTTCGCGCGCAGCCAGTCACCGGCCGCGGTCGCGTCGCGGCGCCCGCGATCGGTGAGCTTGCGATCGATGTCGGGTATGCCGAGGCCGGCTTCGGCCTTGGCGTGGCGGAGCACGATGAGCGTGGGCATGGCCGTCACATTAGGGGGCCGCGAGGGCCGCCAGGGTCCACAGCACGGCCATGATGCCGAACATTCCGCCGATCACGATCGCGAAGCCCTTGGGCCCCGACATCGTCCGCTTGCCGCCGCCGCTCGCCACGGCCGCCTCCCGAGATCGATCCGCTGGGTCGAGGGCGGGACGTCCCGGCCCTCCCGTACAGCGTACGACCGGGCCCGGGATGGTCGGACGGGCCCCCCGGGGACGCGGAAGGGGCCGGTGGCGCGTCGCCACCGGCCCCTCCCGTTCAGCCGGTCAGGACTTGCCCGCGGACGACTCCTCGGCGTCCGGCTCGGCCTCGGCCTCCACGGCGCTGCTGGAGGAGGGACGACCCCCCGCGCCTTCGGCGCCCACCGCGGCCTCCTTCGGAGCACCTCCGTCGAGCGCGCCAGCGGCCTCGCCGCTCTTGGCGGCGTCCGGCCCCGGCCTGCCGCCCTCGACGGCGGGGTCGGCGGACGAGTCCCCGATCGGGTCGGCGCGCCGCTTGGAGATCACGATCGCCGCGACGACGACCCCGACCGACAGCACCGTGACGCCGACGCGCAGCGGGGTGTTGCCCGCGTAGGTCACCACCGCGTCCGCGATCAGCAGCGCGACCAGGTTCATCACCTTGATCAGCGGGTTGATCGCGGGGCCGGCGGTGTCCTTGAAGGGGTCGCCGACCGTGTCGCCGATGATCGTGGCCTCGTGCGCCTCGCTGCCCTTGCCGCCGAGGTAGCCCTCCTCGACGACCTTCTTGGCGTTGTCCCAGGCGCCGCCGGCGTTCGCGAGGAACACCGCCATCAGCACGCCCGCCGCGATGGCGCCGCCGAGGAAGGCCCCGAGGGGCGCGTACCCGAGCGCGAAGCCGACCGCGATCGGCGTCATGATGGCCAGCAGGCCCGGGGTGGCGAGCTCGCGCTGCGCGTCCCGGGTGCAGATGTCCACGACCCGGTCGTAGTCGGGCTTCTCGGTGTAGTCCATGATCCCGGGCTTGGTGCGGAACTGCTCGCGCACCTCGACCACGACCCGGCCGGCCGCGCGGCCCACCGCCATGATCGCCAGACCGGAGAACATGAACACCACGGCCGCGCCGACGATGAGCCCGATCAGCACGTTCGGGCTCGCGATCGACAGGTTGAAGTTCAGGAAGTCGGCGCCGATCGCGTCCTTGGCGCCCTTCGAGGCGCCGGCGAGCGCCTCGATCACCGTCGTGCGGAACGAGCCGAACAGCGCCGTCGCCGCGAGCACCGCCGTCGCGATCGCGATGCCCTTGGTGATGGCCTTGGTGGTGTTGCCGACCGCGTCCAGCCGCTCCAGCACCGAGGCGGCCTCGCCCTGGACGTCCCCGGACATCTCGGCGATGCCCTGGGCGTTGTCGGAGACGGGCCCGAAGGTGTCCATCGAGACGATCACGCCGACGGTGGTGAGCAGCCCGGTGCCGGCCATCGCCACCGCGAACAGCGCGACGGTGGTGTTGCCGAAGCCGAGCAGGAACGCCCCGTACACGGCGGCGCCGATCACCAGCGCGGTGTAGACGGCGGACTCCAGGCCGAGCGAGATGCCCGACAGGATGACGGTGGCGGGCCCCGTCCGGGCGCTGTCGGTGACCTCCTTGACCGGCTTGCGGTTGGTCTCGGTGAAGTAGCCGGTGAGCAGCTGGATCGCGCTGGCGAGCACGATGCCGATCAGGACGGAGCCGAGCGCCACCCAGCGCGGGTCGGCGTCCAGGCCGGCGATGGCCTTGTCGCGGACGCCGTCCAGCTCCGCGAAGGACGAGGGCAGGTACACGAACGCGGCGACCGCCACGAGGACGGCCGAGATCCCCGCGGAGATGAAGAAGCCCCGGTTGATCGCGGTCATCCCGGAGCGGTCCCCGGCCCGGGGCGCCACCGCGAAGATGCCGATCACCGCGGTGATCACGCCGATCATCGGCACGATCAGCGGGAACACCAGGCCCTGGTTGCCGAACGCCGCGGTGCCGAGGATCAGCGCCGCGACGAGCATGACCGCGTACGACTCGAACAGGTCGGCGGCCATGCCGGCGCAGTCGCCGACGTTGTCGCCCACGTTGTCGGCGATCGTCGCCGCGTTGCGCGGGTCGTCCTCGGGGATGCCCTGCTCGACCTTGCCGACCAGGTCGGCGCCGACGTCGGCGGCCTTGGTGAAGATGCCGCCGCCGACCCGCATGAACATGGCGAGCAGCGCGGCGCCGAAGCCGAAGCCCTCCAGCACCTTCGGCGCGTCGCCCTGGTAGGCCAGGACCACGACGGCGGCGCCGAACAGGCCGAGGCCCACGGTGAACATGCCGGCGACGCCGCCGGTGCGGAAGGCGATCCGCATCGCGGTCTTCTCGCCGCCCTCCTCGCGGGCGGCCGCGGCGACCCGGACGTTGCCCCGGACGGCCAGCCACATGCCGGTGAACCCGGTGACGGCGGAGAAGATCGCGCCGATGACGAAGAAGACGGACCGGCCGATCCGCTCGCCGGTGGAGTCGGCGGGCAGGAGCAGCAGGAGGAGCGGGATCAGGACCACGAAGATCGCGACCGTGCGGAACTGGCGTTTCAGGTAGGCGCCCGCGCCCACCTGAACGGCGCGCGCGATCTCTTGCATCTTGGCGGTGCCCTGGCCGGCGGCCAGGACGTCGCGTACGAGACCCGCGGCGACGGCCAGTGCGAGCAGTGCGACCACGGCGACGACGACGACCAGGGAAAGGTCGCCGCCGCCGAGATCCACTTCAGCGCTGGCCGGGTCTGACAGGGAAAACCCGGGCATCCGTCCTCCTCGACAGGGGCGTTGCGATCGCGACCGACATAAAAGCGATCTTTACCGCGTACCCCACGAGTCACGATTTCGAACGCCTCGCACGGCAACGCGGGTGCCGGGAGTCTACGCACGCGTAAGTCGAATGTTAAGGCCGCGACGCCCTTCATGAAGATGTCGCCGAAATGAAACACGCGATACGCCAGAAATTGACCCATTGGCCTGATCAGACGGCATCGTCCCAGGTCAGACCGGGCCAGGCTTTCATGACCCCGCCGATACCTTGACGAGCACAGGCCATGACCGGCACATCGGCACGACCACCGGCGTCCGCATTCAAGCTAGGCATTAACACGGAATATGTCTAGACCCAAATCGGGTCGAATCCCCGGTGATCACAAGAGAATCTCACACCACCGGCCCCACGAGCCCCACGGCGCCCCCAACCGTCCTCACACACGGTCACCACGCCCCCAGCCCGACCGTCAGCCCAACGAAGCCGCAGCAGAGGCACCAAGGGGCAACCACGCCCGACAGGCCACCAGCGCGCTCAGCAGGCCCAGACCAAGCCACCAGCACCCCAGGAGGCGTGCTCCGCCGCGGACCTACCGGACGGGCACACGAGCGCGCCCGATGAGGCCGCACAAGGGGGCAGCCGTGCTCCCGCAACAAGCCCAGGCCCGCGACCAACCAGAACGGCGTCCTGCCCCACACGGCTCGCGCACCGCGCCCAGAAACCGGTCGCCACGGCCGACCGGACACACCCGGCGCGTTCCCCCCGAACAACCACGCGGCGCACGATGCGGCGCCCGGACCTGTCGAGCTGACCCACCGCCCGACCCCACCGGACGGCAGGGTGCCGATCGACAGTCCCGGCGGACCAGCCACCGGGCCACACCCCTCTAGAGGGACACGCTATGAGCCTGCCATCCAGTCGGAAGGACGGTCGGAGGCAGATCCAAGTGAAAGAGCAACGTGCGCATGCGACAAACCGTCACCTGAGCCGGATCGATGCCAGCACTCGCCCACCACCGAACCGATAAGCAACCGGACCAACAACCCCACCGTCCTCACGGACGCACCGAACCGATGAGCACCCCGGACCAATGGCCGCACTGACCCCACGGGTGCACTGAAACGATGGCCGCACCAAACCGATGGGGAGGGCGCGCAGCGCCCGGAGAAGGAAGTACTGGACACAACGACGGAAACCGTCTAATGCGCCGACCTCAACCGACGCAGCAACCACGCAACAACCTCAATGGGTTGCGATCGCGTCCGAAGGCAGGTTCGAGCCTGCGAGAACCTGATCGCGCAGCGAGCCGCCAAGGCGAGACGGAGCGATGCCAGCGATCGCCCGCAGTCCTCGACGATGGAGGGCCCCCGGGCCCGAAGGAGGAGAGCACTGCCGTAAACACGTTGCGATCGCGTCCGAAGGCAGGTTCAAGCGAAGCGAGAACCTGATCGCGCAGTGAGCCGCAAGGCGAGTCGAAGCGATGCCAGCGATCGCCCGCAGTGTCTTGCTCTTTTGGGCCGCCTAGGCCCGAAAGAGCAAGACACTGCCATCAAATACTCGCTTCGGCTTCTGCCGGCCAGCTCATCCGTATCTGGACCCCCTTGGGCGTGTTGGCGATCTCCACGTCGTCGGCGAGCCCGGCGATGACGGCCAGGCCGAGTTCGGCGGTGCCCTCGCCGAGGCCGTACTCGTCCTCTTCCTCGTCCGCGGCGGTTGCCGGGAGCCCCTCCGGGGAGAGGTCGCCGGGGACGGTGTCGCTGACGATCACCTCGAAGCGGCCTTTCTCGCCGCGTAGTTCGAGGCGGACGGGTTCGTCCGGGCAGTGCCGGCGGTGCGCCTCCACGGCCCGGGAGCATGCCTCGGCGACCGCGAGCCGGACCTCGTCCAGCAGGGGTTCGGCGACGCCGCTGCGGCGGGCGACGGCGGTCACGATCAGCCGGGCGGTCCGGACGTGGACGGGCAGCGCGCTGAAGGACAGTTCAACGGTCGACATTTCAGCCGCGGGCCGCCTACTTGGCGCCCTTGCGCTTCTCCTCGGCCTCGGCGATCGAGTCGTGGATGCCGAAGACCTTGGTCAACCCCGTGATCCGGAAGATCTTGAGGATGCGCTCCTGGGTGCACACGAGTTCCAGCGAGCCGTCGTGGGCGCGCACCCGCTTCAGTCCGCCGACGAGGACGCCGAGGCCGGTCGAGTCGAGGAACTCCACCTTCTCCATGTCCACGAGCAGGTGGAACTTGCCCTTGTTGACCAGGTCGATGAGCTTCTCGCGAAGCTTCGGCGCCGTGTAGACGTCGATCTCGCCCTCCACGTTGATGACGGTGAGGCCATCGTCGGTGGTGTAGTCGTTAACCTTCAGATCCACAGATCCTCCACGCGCCGTGCAGCACTATCCGATGCCGGCGTCCGAGCCCCTTGGGCAGGGCGCCGACCGCCGGGACTTCGCCGTGATTCAACCACGCTCCGGCGCCGTGTACGCACGTAATCGCCCACACGGGCGAAAGTTCGCGCCATCCCGTCTGACCTGCTGATCTCAGGGTCAGAGCAGGGGGAACAGGCCCTTCGGCGCCGGGGCGTTCCCGTAGTTTTGCCCCGGCTGGCACACTGAAAACCTGATGGGCGCCCAAAGATCCTCAACTCCCCTGGACCGGCTGCTCGCCGACCCGGCACGGCGCGAGCGCATCACCCATGTGGAAAGCGTTCCGGCACGTGAAGGACGCCGGGCGGCGTGGCCTTCCTGGTCGACTCCGCTGCTGGTGGAGCGGCTGGCCGCCGTCGGCATCCCCTCACCGTGGGAGCACCAGTCCGCGGCGGCGGAGCATGCCCGCGCCGGACGCTCTGTGATCATCGCCACAGGGACGGCGTCCGGCAAGTCGCTGGCCTACCTGCTGCCCTGCGTGGAGGCGATCTACGCGGGTGAGGAGAACCCTCGCCAGGAGGGGACGGTCCTCTATCTCTCCCCGACCAAGGCTCTGGCCGCCGACCAGCTCCGCGCTCTGCGCTCTCTGCGCCTCACGCGGGTGCGCGCAGCGACCTATGACGGGGACACGCCGCAGGACGAGCGGACGT
The DNA here is from genome assembly GCF_040649435.1 of Actinomadura sp. NPDC048955. Classification (NCBI taxonomy): domain Bacteria; kingdom Bacillati; phylum Actinomycetota; class Actinomycetes; order Streptosporangiales; family Thermomonosporaceae; genus Actinomadura; species Actinomadura sp. NPDC048955. The sequence goes on along the minus strand of NZ_JBEZJI010000012.1, from coordinate 172,821 downwards.
GGGTCCGGCAGCACGCCAACTACGTGCTGACCAACCCGGACATGCTGCACAGGTCGCTCCTTCCCGGGCATGCCCGGTGGTCGTCCTTTCTGCGTCGCCTCCGCTATGTCGTCATCGACGAGGCCCACGGTTATCGCGGCGTATTCGGGTCGCATGTCGCGCAGGTTCTGCGGCGCCTGCGCCGGGTGTGCGAGCGGTACCACGCGTCCCCCACGTTCATCCTCGCTTCGGCCACCGCGTCGGAGCCCGCCGCGGCGGCGTCCCGTCTTACCGGCCTTGATGTGGTGGCCGTGGACGACGATGCCTCTCCGCGCGGGCCCGCCACGTTCGCCCTCTGGGAGCCGCCACTGACGGACCTGCGCGGCGAGCAGGGCGCACCCGTTCGACGTACGGCGACCGCCGAAGCCGGCGACCTCTTGGCAGACCTTGTCGTCGAGGGCGTCCAGACGCTTGCCTTCGTCCGGTCCAGGCGCGGCGCGGAGTCGGTGGCACTCAGCGCCAAACGCGCTCTGCACGATGTAGCCCCCGGCTTGGCCGAGCAGGTCGCCGCCTACCGTGCGGGTTATCTGCCCGAGGAACGGCGCGCTCTGGAGGCCGCCCTGCGCTCGCGCTCGATAGTCGGCTTGGCGAGCACGAACGCTCTGGAGCTCGGTGTGGACGTCTCCGGGCTCGACGCCGTCCTGGTCTGCGGATGGCCGGGCACCCGCGCGTCTCTCTGGCAGCAGGCCGGACGTGCCGGACGTTCCGGGCAGGCGGCGCTGTCGGTCCTGGTGGCCCGCGACGACCCGCTCGACACGTTCCTCGTCCACCACCCCGAGGCGATCTTCGGGACGCCGGTCGAGGCCACCGTGCTCGACCCCGACAACCCCTACGTCCTCGAACCGCACCTGTGCGCGGCGGCGTCCGAGATGCCGCTCACCGAGGACGACCTGCCGCTCTTCGGGCCCGCGACCGCCGACCTGCTGCCGGACCTGGTGCGGCGCGGTTTCCTGCGCCGCCGCCCCGCCGGCTGGTACTGGACGCGCCGCGACAGGGCCTGCGACCTGGCCGACATCCGGGGCGCGGGCGGCGCCCCCGTCCAGGTCGTCGAGGCGTCCACCGGACGGCTCCTCGGCACCGTGGACGAGCCGTCCGCGCATACCACCGTCCACGAGGGGGCCGTCTACATCCACCAGGGCGAGTCGTTCATCGTCCAGACCCTCGACCTGGACGATTCCGTCGCGCTCGTCGAGGCGGCGGACCCCGACTACTCGACCACCGCCCGCGACGTCACCGACATCAGCATCGTGGAGCGGCTCCGCTCGGTCTCCTGGGGCGAGGCCACGCTCAGCTTCGGAACCGTCGAAGTCACCCGACAAGTCGTCGCGTACCAGATGCGCCGCTTGCAGACGGGGGAGATGCTCGGCGAGAAGCCTCTGGACCTGCCGCCACGGACCCTCCGTACGCGCGCCGTGTATTGGACGCTCTCCGAAGCCCAAATCTCGCGTTTGGACGACCTCGACCTGGCGGGCGCCGCCCACGCCGCCGAACATGCCTCGATCGGCCTGCTCCCCTTGTTCGCCACGTGCGACCGCTGGGACATCGGCGGCGTCTCTACGGCCGTCCACCCCGATACCGGGCTGCTCACGGTCTTCGTCTACGACGGCCATGAAGGCGGCGCGGGATTCGCCGAACGTGGCTACGGCGACGCCGCGTCCTGGCTACGCGCTACCCGCGACGCCATCGCGTCCTGCGAGTGCGATTCGGGCTGCCCGTCCTGCATCCAGTCACCCAAGTGCGGTAACGGCAACGACCCCTTGGACAAGCGCGGCGCACTCGACCTTCTGGCCGTTCTCCTGCACGAGGTTCCGGAGTAGCACGGTCAGTTGGGCGCGACGCGCTGGGCGGGGACGGAGGCCGGGTCGTCCATCCCGCGCCGGGCCTGGGCCAGCGCCTGCTGCAGCTTGCGCCGTTCCATCTCCAGCGTCTGCAGGGACTCCTCGTGCTCGTCTCGCAGGTCCCGCAGCTCGCGCCGCATGTTCATCGCGCGCCGGAACCCCAGGGACGCGACCATCATCCCGGCCATGAACAGGATGGCGACCACGGCGCCGGCCATGAAGACCTGCCACTGCGAGGTGACCCCGGGGACCTCGTCGCCGAACAGGGTCAACCGTGCCGCGCCCGGGTTGTCCAGCACGACGGCGACGCCGACCGCGCCGGCGGCGAGCGCGACCAGCAGTCCCAGGAAGATCATGCGGAGGGTCTCCTCTCCATCGGGCCCCCTGTGCGGCGGGGCCGAGGTCTCGGACGACGGACCGCATTGCCGGACAAGCCGGACGATCCGACTGGCAAGGCAGCCTAGACCGTGCCCAGAGCGCTCGCCAGCCCCTCCGACCTCACCCGTCCCTCAGGAGGCCCGGTGAACGGGGCGGCCCGCGTCACGCGAGCGCGGGTTCCGCCGGGTGCGTCGGACGGATGTTCTGGTTGAGGCGGAACAGGTTGGTCGGGTCGTAGGAGTCCTTGAGCGCGACCAGCCGCGCGTACTTCTCCTCTCCGTAGGCGTCCCTGACGCGGTTCCCCTCCGCCGTGAAGTTGAGGTAGGACGCTCCCGTGCCGAACGGCCGCATGGCCGACGCGAACGCGCGGGTCTCGGCGATCCTCGTTTCGTCGTCGGACGGGTCCGACCACACCGAGATCGGGTGGAACAGGTAGCGGGCGTCGCGGTGGGAGAACGCCGTCGCCTCGTCCGGCACCCTCGCGACGCCCTGGCCGATGCGGAAGACGACCATCTGGGACATCGGGGCGCCGCGTCCGGCCATCCCGCCGGCGTGGGAGAGGAACGTGTCGACGGCGTCGTCGCCCAGTTCGCGCATGTACTCGCCGCGCCAGTAGCCCCGGAAGCCGGGCGGGGTGATCGGGTCGATGATGGCCTGGAAGTCGAGGTAGGGCATCGGCGCGAGGAGGTCGACGACCGGCCGGAGGTCGCGGAGCGGCCGCATCGCCTCCTCGCCGAGCTCAGGGGCGCCGACGTACATCGCGAGCACGCCGAACACCGGCTTGCCCTGCAGGTCCGGCGGGACGAACGGTTCCGGCGGCGCGGTCATGACGGCGCACGCGGTGGACACCTCGTCGGGCGCGGTGTCCGCCCAGTCGCGCCAACCCCGCATGGTCTCCAGGGCGCGCTCCATCGGGAAGAGGGTCAGCCCGGCGAAGACGGTCGGGCCCAGGGCGTCAAGGCGGAACTCGAACTCGGTGACGACGCCGAAGTTGCCGCCGCCGCCCCGGATCCCCCAGAACAGCTCGGGGTTCTCCCTCTCGCTGGCCCGCACGATGCTCCCGTCGGCGAGCACCACCTCGGCCGAGACGAGGCTGTCGCAGGCCAGCCCGTACTTGGACGACGTCCAGCCGTAGCCGCCGCCGGTCGTGAACCCGCCGATGCCGGTGGTGGTCACGCGCCCGCCGGGGCTGTGCATCCCGAACTCCTGGGTCGCCGCGTCGTACTCGCCCCACAGGACGCCGCCGCCCGCCGTCGCCGTCCCCGCCGCGAGGTCCACGCTGGTCGTCCTGAGCCCGCTCAGGTCGATCAGCATGCCGTCGTCGCAGGTGCCGAGCCCCGCGATGCTGTGGCCGCCGCAGCGGACCGCCACGATGAGATCGTTCTCGCGGGCGGCGCCGACGGCCGCCGCGACGTCGGCCGCGTCGGCGCACCGGGCGATCGCCGCCGGACGGCGGTCGATCATCGCGTTGAAGACGCGGCGCCCCTCCTCGTAACCGGGCTCGCCGGGCAGCAGAACCGTGCCGGAGAACGCGCCGCGCAGCGCGCCCACCGGGTCGATCGTGGCCATCACTCCTCCTCCGGACGTCAGATGGCACGATCCTGGCGAAGGCCGCGTTCCGCGAGCGTTCCGCGCACCCGCTCCTCGAACGCCCGCTGCCCCTGGCGGCGCGCCGCCGCGAGGGCCCGCCGCAGCTCCGCGTCCACCTCCCCGTCCGGTGCGCCGAGCGCGGCGAGAAACGTCGCGCGCAGCCGCCGGATCTCGGCCTCCCACAGCCGCGCGCCGCGTCCCATGCCGAGCGCCTCGTCCGCGAGGCCCAGCCCGCCCGCCGGCTCCGCCGCCAGGGAGTACCCCTCCAGCAGCAACCGCGTCGCGACGCCCGGCAGGCCCGGCGCGGGCGCCTCCCCATGAACGACCTGGTCGCGGCAGTGCCGCAGGCGCGCCAGTCCCGGCCCCGTCCGTCCGGCGAGGAGGTCGAGGTAGCCGCCGAACAGCTCCATGGGGACGCGGACCTGGCGCGGAGCGTCCTCGACCAGGTCCGCCTCCAGGCCGCTCACGTGGCGGCGGAACTGCGCGTCGTCCCCGCGGTCCACGGCGTCGACCGCCGCCCACAGCCAGGTGACCGCCCGGCTGTAGGCGTGGGTGGACCCCTGCGCGACCGCCAGCGCCGCGTCGCGCTCGCGGTCGGCCTCGGCGCCGCGGCCGAGCAGCCACAGCGCGTGCGCCAGCCGCAGCCGGACGATCAGCTCCGTGTCCTGCCCGAAGCGCAGCACGTGCGCGCCGCGCCGCGCGGACCCGAATCGCCGCACCGCCGCCGTGAAGTGGCGGCGGGCCCGCTCCAGGTCGCCCGACCAGTAGGCCGCGATCCCGTGGACGAAGTCGGCCTCGGCCCCCAGGACCTGATCACCGTCGCTCTCGGCGCGGTCCCGCAGCCGCGCGCCGAAGCCGTTCGCCGCCGCCCACTCGCCGCGCGTGAGGGCCGCCAGCGCGAGCGACCACACCAGAGGCGGCTCCGGCTCGGCGCCGAGCCGGTCGGCGAGCCGGAGCGCCCGCGCGTGCACCCGCGCCATCCGCGCCGACCCGTACCCCTCGCACGCCACGAGCGGCGCAGGCAACGCCGTCAGCAACCGCAACTGCGTCCTGGCAGTGCCGGGCCCCGACGGCAGGCCCTCCGACAGGGCCAGCGCCCGCTCCAACTCCCTGGCCGCGTCGGCGTGCGCGTGCAGCCACTGCGCTTCCCCGGCCGCCCGCTCGTGCCATCGGACGGCGTCGGCGACCGCGCCGGCCCTCTCGTAGTGCGAGGCGAGCGCCGCCGCCTCACCGCCGCACTCCTCCAGCACGCGCGCGACCGCGAGGTGGACCCGGCGCTGGCGGGGCGGGCCCAGCGCGGCGTAGGCGGCGTCCCGGATCCGGCCGTGGCTGAAGTCGTAGGCGCCGGGGCCGTGCGCGCGGACGATCCCGCGGCGCCACAACTCGTCCAGCGCGGCGACGAACGTCCGCTCGTCGAAGCCGCTCACCCGGGCCGGGACGTCCGCGGGAAAGGCGCGGCCCACCGCCGCGGCGACGCCCGCCAGCTCCGCGGCCGGCGGCGACAACCGCTCCAGCCGTCCAGCGATCACCGCCTGCACCTTCGCGGTGTCCGCCGGCGCGTCCGCCCGCATCGCCTCCACCACGAACAGCGGGTTGCCCTCGCTGTAGCCGTAGAGGCGGTCGAGGTCCGCGGCGTCCAGCGGGCCTCCCGCGGCGCGCTCGGCCAGCCGCGCCGTCTCCGCCGGGCCGAGCCGGCCGAGCCCGATCTCGGTGAAGCGGCCGAGCTCCTGGAGCGACCCGATCAGCGCGCCGAGGGGATGACCGGCGTCGAGGTCCTCGCGGCGGGCGGTTGCGGCGACGAGCAGCCGCGCGGACGGCGCCGCCCGGACCAGGTAGTGGATCAGTCGCAGGGACTGCGCGTCCGCCCACTGCGCGTCGTCCACGACCAGCAGCAGGGGCGCGCCCGCGTTGAGCAGCGCACGGCCGATGGCGCGCGGCAGCCGCCGCCCCAGCTCCGCCTCGGAGACCGGCTCGGGCGGCGCCGCGTCGCCTCCCAGCTCGGGCAGCAGCCTGGAGAGCTCGGTCAACTCCGCGCGGTCCAGCCTCGGCAACCGCGCGGACACCGGACGCGAACGCAGCCACGCCGCCACCACCCCGTAGGCGATCGTCCCCTCCGCCGGGTAGGCCCGCGCCTCGACGGCTACCGCGTTCACGCGGACGCGCAACTCGTCCACCAACCGGGTCTTGCCGGCGCCCGCCTCCCCGCTGACCAGCACGAACCGGGCGCCGCCACGTGCGGCCGCCCGCCACGCGCCCGCCAGCCGGTCGCGTTCCTCCTCGCGCCCGACGAACGGCGACGTCGCATGCCGGCCGCCCATGACAGGGGCCGTCTCCGCCAGGAGCTCCTCGTACATCGCCCGCGTCTCCGGGGACGGCTCGACACCGAGCTCCCGCTCCAGCGTCGCGGCGCACACGTGGTAGGTGCGCAGCGCCCGGACCCTGTCGCCGCCCTCACCGGAAAGCCGGATCAGCAGGCGATGGCCCTCCTCCCGCAGCGGATCGCACCCGACCAGCCGCTCGGCGCAGCGGATGGCCGCGGGCCAGTTCCGGTCCCGCTCATGCCTGCGCGCCAGCTCCCCGAGCGCCTCCATGTGCAGCTTCGCGAGACGCTCGCGCTCGTCCGCGATCCACTCGTCGTAGTCGCCCTCCAGCAGCTCACCGCCGTAGACGCGCACCGCGTCCTCAAGCCGTCCGTCGGCGAGCGCCTGCTCGAACTGCTCGACGTCCAGCCACAACGGTGCGTCCTCGCGCCACCGCAGTGTGCGAGCGCCGATATCGATGAAGCGATCGGTCTCCGGAAGGCACCGGCGCAGATTGTGCAGGACTTTGCGCAGATTGGTGCGCGCCTGGGCGTCCGTGGAGTCCGGCCACAGCAGGAACGCCAGCCGCTGCCGCAACTGCGGCGCGTCCCGGTGGAGCAGCAGATAGGCGAGCAGCGACTCCACTCTCGCGGACTCCAGCGGCGGGAGCGGCTCACCGTCGAGCCGCAACTCCACGCCCCCGAGCAACCGAGCCCGCAGACCGGCCATCGCTCAGCCCGCCCCCGGCGGCGCCCGGAGGCACCCAGATGTCACCCCCGGCAGCACCGACCGCCCTGAGATGTGGCGGCGCCCCCGCTCACGCATAAACCCCACGGTACGTCGCCCCAACACCACCCGCCACAGCCCTGACCTGGCGCAACGACATGCAACGAGCCTCCGCACGCCAGCACCCCATCACGACGCACGGACCGGAAACAGTCGCCCGGCCGTGGGTGGGGCAGGGGGTCACTTGCGGCGGCGGCCGCGCTTGGGCTTCGTCTTCGCGGCGTCGTCGGCGAGGCGGACGCTCACTCCGCCGGAGGGCTTGCCGAGGGTCGCGGGACGGCGCCCGGCCTTCGGCTTCGAGTCGAGGACGGCCGTGCCGCTCGCGCGCTTGGGCGAGCGACCCTTCGCCCTGGCGGCCGCTACGGGGGCGGTCTTGGCGAGGGCCTCGGCGCGCGCGATCTGCTGGCGCGACTTGCTCACCCGCTTGCGGCCGGTGCCGCCGCGCGCGATACGCGCCGCCATTCCGTTGCTGCTCGTGCCCGCCCCGGCGACGCGCAGGCGGCGCGTCCAGGTCCCGAGGTGCGCGGCGACGATCAGCAGGACCAGCGCGATGCCGACGCTCTTGCCCCACTGGAGCCGGTCGGTCGCCGCGACGTTCTGGGCCTTCGGCGAGTCGGTGGCGATCTGCGGCGCGGGGTAGGTGAGCCCGGGCGTCGCGCCGTCCGGCTGGACGGACGGGAGCGTGACCGGCGACTCGTTGTTGAACGGCGTCAGCGGCGTCCCGGCGCTGGGGACTCCGGAGCCGCCGGACGGCAGGGACGGCACCGAGCCGCCGGGCGTGGAACCGGTCCCGCCTCCGAGCGAGGTGGTCGCCGAAGCGACGCCCGAGTAGATCGATCCACCCGTGCCGGTGGACCGGACCGCCTTGATGCCCACGGAGGCGGCGCCGCTGGACCGTGTCAGCGACAGGGTGGTGGAGCAACTCGTCCCGGAGCAGAGGGAGTTCAGCGAGCCGGACTTGGACTTCACGCCCGAACCGGCGAGCGTGTAGCCGGTGAGGTCGTCTTCGAGGCCGCGGTTCCACTTCACGGCGAGCTTCCCGCCGGACGCGCTGGCGGACACGCCGGTGGGGGCCGCCGGCGCGATGCGCACCGTGAAGGTGTTGGAGTCGTAGACGTGGTTCGTCTGCTTGCCGAGCAGGTAGACCTTGTAGCGACCATTCCGACTGATCGAGAAGGTTCCGGACATATCGCCGGAGAGGCCCTTCTCCTGGAGGAACGTGTCGCCGATCCCGGGACCGTCCACCCGCAGCTGCATCGTGATCGCGAAGTCGAAGTGCGCCTTCGCCGTCACCTGGGACCCGCTGCTGATCACGGCGCCGTTCGCCGGGGCGATGACGCTGGTCGAGGCCGCCTGCGCGGGCAGGGCGGCGAGTACCGGGAAGCTCATCGCAAGGGGTGCCGCGAGCGCGATCGCACCGATCCTGCGAATGATGGTCACGGCCTCAATCCCTTCGACAGCTCGCGCCGGTCTTCCGCCGGACGCACCGCGCCTGGCGATAACTACGGGCTTACGGCAGCGTAACGTACCACCGGGTAGCAAAAAGTCACAGAGGGATGACAAAGAGGAACGCGTGTCATTCCCTGCACCCCTCTCCGCCTCTATTGACACTCAGTGCAACGAGACATGTGGCGCCAGGGTACGCCGTCCCGCCCCGCGGGGCCAGCCCTCGCCCGGGAAACGATCCGCCGTCCCTTCAGCCCCATCGGCATCGTGACGTCGACGGCCACCGAGACGTCGACGACCTCGCCCCGCACCCGGCATCGCACCACCCGCGCACCCGACCCGACCGCGATCTCCCTGGCCCTCGCACAGGCGACCCCACGTCCATCGGCCACCCGCGCCGCCCCCGCCAGCGCCGCCATGTCCGCCGCCGCCTCCCCCCGATGCCGCGCCCCCCGAACCCCGCCGACCAGGACCGCCGAGACCCCCACCACCCAGACAACGACCGCGAACCCCACCACAAAAACCGTCCCCGCCCCCCGATCCCCGCCCAACCCGCTCCCCCACCGCCCCAAGCCCCCACCGCACCCCGCCCAGAACCTCATCCGCTCCCCCAAACTCCGCCCCTGGGACTCCCACTCACAAACACCGCCACCTCGAAAAACCCCCACCCCAAGAAGCGCCGCAGCTCAACTCCCACCCCTGCTACGCAACGCCACCACGCCCACTGCTCCCCGCCCCCAACGCCATCCGCTCCTCCTTCGCAGCGGTGGGGACGGGTCGGGCTCGGCAGTGACGCGGCGGCACCCACGCGGCCCACACCACCTCCCGCTACGCAAAACACCGACGGATCGTCACGCTGGGCGTGCGGGCGCGCGCGCCACGGCTGGCGCGCCACCGAGGCCACCCGGGGGCCACCGGGACCGCAAGGGACCACCGGGACCGCCAGGCGGCACCACCAGGGGCCGTCCGAGGCCGCCCGGGGGGGGACGGGTTGGGGCCGTGGGGTGGCTTGCGGGGGTGGAGCTACGAGGTGGTGGGCGGTATGGGGTCACGGGGTGGTGGTGGGTGGGACGCCGGGTTCTGTCTCGGCGGCCGTGTGGGCGTGGACGGTGATGGCGGGCAAGCCGATCGCGGCGGCGGGGGCCACGGGGGCCGCGACGTCGACGCGGACAACTGCCCCGTCGCGATGAACCTGTACGGCCGCCCCCTTCGGAACACCCCGCTTCACCAGTTCGCGAACCGCGGTGAGCGACTCGCCTCTGGACGCCGCCCGGGCGCCGCTCCGGGCGGCGTCCGTACAGGCGAGCTGCACGGACGCCGCCCTCACACCCCACAGGGCGATCGCGGTGATCAGCACCAGGGAGGGGAGGGCCACGGCGATCTCCGCCGTGGCCATCCCGCGATCCCTCACCCGGCCAGGTTGAGGGCCTTCTCGATGATCCGTAAGAGCATCGTCTTCACCTGCGGGCTGGTCACGATCTTGAACAGGAGGCCGGCGAAGGCCGCCGCGGCGATGGTGCCGACCGCGTATTCGGCCGTGGACATCCCGCGGTCCTTGCACGCTCCGGACCATCGCCGCACCACCGTCTTCCATGCCCTCATCAGGGCTCCTTTCGCTCGTGGTCGTATCCAGGCTGCTGTGCTGGGAGGCCGGGTGGCGGGCGAACCGCGTTCTGTGGATAACCCGCTCACCAGGGGAGGAGGATCGTCGAGGCGATCCCGGCGATGGCCGGGACGACGCCGAGGAGGACGAAGGCGGGGAGGAAGCACAGGCCGAGCGGGGCGAGCGCCCGGATGCCCGCCGCTCGTGCCCTGGCGGCGGCGGCCGAACGGGCCCCGCGGCGCTGGTCGCGGGCGAGGCGGCTGAGGGACGGGGCAAGCGCCGCGCCTGTCGACGCCCCCCGCACAGCAGCGCGCGCCAAGGGGGCGAGCATCGGCTCCTCCGCCAAGGCCAGCCAAGCGTCCGCCGGGTCGGCTCCTAGCCGGATCTGGACGGAAACCGCCCGCAACTCCTCGCCGAGCGGGCCTCCCACCGCGCTCGCGACCGCTTCGACAGCCTCATGCCAGGGCGCGCCGCCTCGCAGGCAGGCCGCGAGTAGATCGACCGCGACGGGAAGGTCAGCAATGAGTCGCGCCTGTCTGCGCCGCCGCTCCCCGCTGCCGACGCGGCTGAACGACAGCCAGACGGCGGCGGCGACCAGAAGGCCGGTCACTCCACCGGCCAGGCCACCCAGCATCACCACGCACAACGCACCCGCCACGCCCGCGGTCACCCGCCGAAGGATGACGTCGCGACGCCCCGACGCCTCGGAAGACCCGTCCAAATCCTTCGTCCCTGAGGCCTGGACGGATCTCCCCTGTGGGCGGGCGCGACCCGCCGCCCATGCGAAACGCCGCTTGGTCGCCGCGTGCCTCGGTGGAGGCCCTCCGAACCGACCGATCAGCCTCCGCGTGGAGGTGTCGATCTCCCGTGGCAGGAGAAACCCCGATACCGCCGCGCACAGCACAGCCATGAGGGTCATCATCACTTCACCCGTTTCTCGTCGCGCCGACGACCGCGCCCACACCCCCAGCTCCGAAAGCGCGCTGCCCCTCACCGCCAACGCAAGCCCCTGCCCCTGCGCCATGGGCCAAGCCGCCCCGTCCTCACCGCCAAAGCGAAGCCCCCGCCCAGGCCCGCTCTCTGGCGGCGCCCTGCACGCCCGCCATCGCGTTCCCGACACGGACCAGGCCGACCTGCCGCTCACCGCCACAGCAGGACCCACCACCCGCGCCTGGACTCTGGCGGTGTCCTGCACGACGGGGCGGCATCGCGTTTCCTGCCTGGACTAGGTCGATCTGTCCTTCATGCCGCGGATGGCTAGTGGGGGGATTCGGCGGATTTGGCTAGGTGGCGGGTCCAGTAGAGGCCGGTGATGTTGAGGGTTGTGCCTGTGATCAGGCAAGCGAGGCCGGGGATGGTCGTGCAGAGGAACGGGATGGGGTGGGCGCCCAAGGCGGCGGCCATGGCCAGACCCAGGAGGGGGAGGGCGGCCAGGAGGCGGGCGGTGGCCCGGGGGCCCGCGAGTTGGACGGATACGTCCTGGCGTTGGGCTTCCTCGTCGCGGAGGGCGCTTGCCAGGCCGTCCAGGACGGTGGCCAGGGTGCCGCCCCGTTCGGAGCCGACGCGCCAGCAGGCTGTCAGGAGGCGGAGACCTTCGGCGCCCGGCTGCGTGGCCAGGTCGTCCAGGTGGTCGGGGGGCGGGCGGGGCAGGCTGAGCAGTTCTTCGGAGACGTGCGGGTCGAGGACGGCGGCGGCTGCTGTGAAGGCTTCGTCGGGGGTCCGGCCGGCGGACAGTTCGGCGGCCATGGCGTCGCAGAGTTCGATGATCGAGCTGCGGCGCCGCTGCGGCCGCGTCCGGCGTTCTTTGAAGGCGGCCAGTCTGGTGCGTAGCGGACGCAGCGGGTCGCCTGGTGGGGGCGCGCTCAAGCGGTCGAGGCGGTGGGCTGCCGGGGTGGGCGCCAAGTAGGTCCACACGGCGGCGGCCGCGCAGAGGACGGCTAAGAGGATCAACACCGGGCACCTCGTCGGTGGGGCGCAGGCCCGGCTGTCGGATGGGTCCATGCGGCAACCGCTATGCAGCGGACGGATGCGGCGTTTGGCATGAGGGGCCTCCTGGGCGGGCTGGGTTTCTGGGGCCGGTGTCGGGCGGTCCAGATGGCCCTTGGCGGAGGGTTGCTAGGACGGTCATCGCTGGGTGGCTTTCAGGCGGGTGGTCAGGGCGTTCGCGCCCTCGGCGGGGATGGTCTCGCCGGTGGCGGTGAAGGAGACGGCGGGGACTACGCCGACCAGGCCGTTCGGGGCTCGCTGTAGGAGGCAGATCTCGGCTACTCGGCGGCGGCCTCCGCCCGGGTCGCGGACCAGGTGGACGATGACGTCCAGTGCGGCCGCCAGCTGGCTGTGGACGGCCTCTCGGGTGAGGCCCGCCGCGCAGGCCAGGGCTTCGAGACGGGCGGGGACGTCGGCCGCGGTGTTGGCGTGGAGGGTGCCGCAGCCTCCCTCGTGGCCCGTGTTCAGCGCTTGCAGGAGAACCACTACCTCGCGGCCCCTCACCTCGCCCACCACCAGACGGTCGGGGCGCATGCGGAGGGCTTGGCGGACCAGGTCGTTCAGGGTCACGCCTCCGGCGCCCTCGGTGTTGGGCGGACGGGCCTCCAGCCTCACGACGTGGGGGTGCGTGGGCTTCAGTTCGGCCGAGTCTTCTACCAGGAGGAGGCGCTCGGACGGGTTCGCCAATGACAGCAGGCTGCTCAGCAGGGTCGTCTTTCCCGTGCCGGTGCCGCCGCTGATCAGGAAGGCCGCCCGGGACTCGATCAGGGCGGCCAGCAGGTCGGCGCCCTCGGGCGGGACGGTGTGGGCCGTGACCAGTTCGTCGAGCGTGAAGGCGCGGCGGCGGGGCAGGCGCAGGGACAGGCAGGTGCCGGTCGCGGCGACGGGTGGGAGGACGGCGTGCAGGCGGACGCCGCCGGGGAGGCGGGCGTCGGCGTAGGGGGAGGCGTCGTCGAGGCGGCGGCCGGCGGCGGCGGTGAGGCGCTGGGCCAGGCGGCGGAGGGTCGCCTCGTCGGGGAAGCGCACCGCGGTGCGGACCAGGCCGGAGCCGGTGTCGATCCAGACCTCGTCGGGGCCGTTCACCAGGACGTCGGTGACGTCGGGCGAGCGCAGCAGCGGCTCCAGGGGGCCGGCTCCGACGAACTCGGCGCGTAACTCGTCGGCCAGCGCGAGGACTTCGCGGTCGCCCAGCAGGCGTTCCTCGGCGCGGAGCGCGGCGGCGACGCGGCCGGTGGTGGCTTCGCCGCCCGTGTTGGCGAGCCGGTCGCGGACGGCGCTGGACAGGCCGGTCACGCCGCCTCCCGGTAGGCGTAGGGCTGGAGGGCGAGGTCGGCCAGGACGGTGGCGCAGAAGTCGGCCAGGGGGCCGCGACGGCAGGCGCGTTCGAGGTCGCCGGAGTCGATGGCGGTGGGGAGGCGGCGGTCGCGGTCGAAGGAGCCGGCGAGCGGAAGGCCGAGGACGCCCGCCACCGCGTCGGGGGTGATGCCGCCCGGGGCGGGGCCCTGGACGACGAGGCGCAGGTCGGCGGTGTCGCGGCGGAGGGCGGTGGCGAGGCCGTCGGCCGCCACGGTGGCGCGGACCTCGGCCGGGACGAGCAGGAACGTGACGGCGGCGGCGCGCAGGGCCTCGCGGCCGATGTCGCCGGGATGGCGGGGGACGTCCACGACGACCAGGTCGAAGCCGCGGGCGGCGGCGTCGAGAAGGGAGCGGACGGCCTCTTCGGAGACGGGGACGGGCTCGCCTCGCCGCCAGGAGAGGACGGACAGGTCGCCCGTGCCGGGCAGCGTTTCGCGGAGGGTCGCGGTGCTGAGGCGGCCGCGGCGCTCGGCGAGGTCGTGCCAGCGGACGCCCTCGTGCGCCTCCAGCCCGAGGAGGAGGTCGACGCCGCCGCCGAACGGGTCGGCGTCGACCAGGAGGGTGCGCAGGCCCTGGCCCGCCGCGCCGAGGCCGAGCGCGGTCGCGAGGACGCTGGCCCCGGCGCCGCCGCGGGCGCCGACGACGCAGAGGGCGGTGGCCCAGCCGCCCTCGGGTTCGCAGGCGGCGGCGAAGGCGTCGATCAGCCAGTCCTCGTGGTCGGGGAGGGCGACGACGTCCTGGGCGCCGGCCTCCACGGCCAGGCGGTAGGCGTCGGGGGCGGGGCCGCCGGTGACGAGGACGACGCCGGGGCGGCGCTGGAGGCCGGCGGCGGCGACGTCCTCGGCGATGTCGGCGCCCACGAGGATGAGGGAGGGCCAGGTCCAGGCGGATCTCGCCTCATCGGCGCCGTAGGCGACCTCGGCGTGGGCGTCCGCGGCGGCGGCGAGGCGCAGGAGGCCGTCGGCGAGCGCGGGGTCGCCGGTGACGATCAGTGCCGCGAGGTTCATCGGATGCTCCTTCGACGTTCGGAGACATCCACCTTGCGGCGGGCGCAGGAGGCGGCGAGAGGGTTCCGCGAACTGTGGATAACTTCGCCCGTGCGGCGGGCGGGCGGTGGCGCGGGATGGATCCCGGGGGCCACCGCCCGGCCGCCTCACGACAGGGCGACCCCCGCCGGGGGGGGAGAGCGGGGGTCGCCGGGCGGTCCGGCTCCGGGGGGGTAGAGCCGGCCCGCTTTCCCAGAAAGGTCTCAGGGAGTTCGGGCTAAGCCGCGCGTAAGTCCGCTCTATGGAAGAAGCAAACTCACGGGCTCGAGTCTAGGCGGATACAACATATGCTGCCCGATCGTCGAGAGTTCCGTCGAGCCGCAAACTCGCCCGGCACGTGGCGATTTTTCGCACCTGGCGACAACGATCCGCCGGAGCGGCCGGCGCAGGGCGCCGCCCGGCCTCGACTGGGCCCCCGTTCCGGCGCACGCGAAGTGCAACGGGACGGGAGTGGGAGCGTACCGGAGAACTAAAGATCTTTCCTGTGCCTTCGCATGATCGACGACCAAAGGGAAATGGTCACCCTGAGTGATCAATTTCGCGATCCGAACACCGTTTTGCGGAAGTCCGGAATACGTCTCCCCGGCGCCGGCGGCCACCGGAGTCCCCCTTGTGCGCCGGCCCGGCGGGACGCGGACCGTTTTCCGAATGGGGCTTGTCATCTGGACAAAGAGGGCGTAGACAGGTCATACGGACCGAGTGTCCGGGCACGGCAGCCGGGTACCCACGCGCGACCAGCCGCGGGAGGCGCGTCGAGACGGGCTTGACCCGATCCGACGGATATGAGGTGCACGCTTGGTAACCCGGTGTGACGTGTCCAGCGGCGGCGTCCCGCCCAGGGACGCCGTTCGCGTTGTACGGCACCCCCGCTAGGCCCGCGCAGGCCTATTCGCGAACGTCCAGCCCCAGCGCCGTAGCGAGGACGACCGCCTGGTACGGATCGATCACCGCGCGCCTCAACTCGACGGTGAACGGGTCCAGCGACGACAGGTCGGTGCCGCGCAGGTCGCAGCCGGAGAAGTCGGCCTTGTGCAGGGACGCCCCCGAGAGGTCGACCCCGCGCAGCTCACCTCCGGCGCAGCGGGCGCCGGTGAGGTCCGCTTCGCGCATGCGGACGTCCGCGAACGTGGCGCGTCGCAGGTCGGCGCCGGGCAGGCCGGTGAACGACCAGTCGCCGCCCTTGACCTTCATCAGGTCGTAGGTGCAGCCGTCGAACAGGCTGCCCACGAACTTGCAGCCCGTGAAGGCGGCGTCGAAGAAACCGCACCGGACGAACGTGCAGTTCAGGAAGGCCCCGTCGGTGTGGCTGGACGCGTTGAACCGCACACCCCGGAACGTGCAGTCGGTGAAGAAGGCGCCGGTGCCACTGGCCTCGGTCATGTCCACGTCCACGAAGAGGACGCTGTCGTGCCGCTCCCCGGTCAGGTCACGCGAATCCCAGTTCGCCGACGAGATCGTTGTCTCCGTCGGCGCAGCAGGGCGTCCGTGCATGCGATCCGCCATGAGACCAGCATGGCCCCACCAGGTGACATTCTCAGCCGCGCATGAACGCTTCGCAGATGGCCTGCGAATCCCGTGCGGCGGCGGCGATGGCCGAGGAGCAGTGGACGATCCACCGCGCGACGCCCTCCGACGTACCGGACGTGTAGGCGCGGAGGGCCTCGGCGTACTCGTCGGCGAGTTCGAGGTGGCCGACCTCAGGCGCGACCAGCGATTTGGGGTCGAGCCCGCGGGCGACGAGGGTGAGCCGCTGTGCGGCACGGGCGACGATCCCGTCTCCCCAGCCGAACGGACGCAGGGCCAGAAGTTCGCCGTGCACGATCGATGAGACCACGAGTGCCGGCGCCTTGGTGGGTTCGGTCAGCAGCCCGCTGAGCGCGTCCAGGCGAGCCGCCACCTCGGACGGCGAAGGCGGCTCCCCCAGTCCGAGAACGTCTTTCACGACACTGTCGCCAGAGCGGGGACGTCCGAGATCGGCGCTGTCGACCGCGTCCGCCGCAGCGAGGACGTGCAAGCGCGCCAATGCCTGCCGCGGCGCCTTGCGCCAGACCTCTGTCAGCGTCCCGAGCTCGGCCGACACACGCAGTGCCCCCTGCACGAGGGGGTCGGACGGATGGTCGGTGGTGCGCAGCTCGTCCAGCGTGACCGAGGCGCCGTCGAGGACGGCGGAGGCCCGGGCGCCTCGCAGCGCCGACTCCGTGGACACCTCGGCACTGCGCCGCCGCAGGACGCGGTGGCCGAGCAGCCGGTCCACGGCCTTGCGCGCCTCGTCGACGGAGTCGGCGACGCCGGGAAGGTTCGCAACATCAGCTAGAGCATCGGTCACGGCCTGACTTTATGCCGTCGTCCAGAGCGCTCACGCAGCGGGCCACCAGGCCGTGGAACGGAAACGGTTCCCCGGGGCTGGACGTGGGAAGGCCCGTTGTGTCGGGCATCACAAAGCAGGATCCGGAGCCGTGAGCGCCGATCGCGTCCGTCCCCCCTGACACCGGGATCGCGGCCTTGTGGGGACCGGGACCTACCTGGTGAAGTGGGGATACCGGGCGACCCCCGCTTCAGCTAGCAAGGAGTTCGCGTTGAGCCAGAGCCAAGAAACACTGTCGAACCTTCTGCAGGAGACGCGCCGTTTCCCCCCGCCCGCGGACCTCGCCGCTTCGGCGAACGTCAAGGCCGACGCCTACGAGCGCGCCGCCGAGGACCGCCTGGGCTTCTGGGCGGAGCAGGCGGACCGGCTCGCCTGGACGAAGCGCTGGGACGACGTCCTGGACTGGAGCAATCCGCCGTTCGCGAAGTGGTTCGTAGGCGGCGAGCTGAACGTCGCCTACAACTGCGTCGACCGCCATGTGGAGGCCGGACGCGGCGACACGGTGGCGTTCCACTGGGAGGGCGAGCCGGGCGATTCCCGCACCCTCACCTATGCCGACCTCCAGGGCGAGGTGAACAGGGCCGCCAACGCCCTGCTCGAACTGGGCGTCCGCAAGGGCGACCGGGTCGCGATCTACCTGCCGATGATCCCCGAGCTGCCGATCTCGATGCTGGCCTGCGCCCGCATCGGCGCGACCCATTCGGTGGTGTTCGGCGGCTTCTCCGCGGAGGCCCTCCGGACGCGCATCGACGACGCGCAGGCCAAGGTCGTCATCACCGCGGACGGCGGTTTCCGGCGCGGCAAGCCGTCCGACCTCAAGGGCATCGTGGACGAGGCCGTCGCGCAGACGCCGACGATCGAGCACGTGCTCGTGGTGCGCCGCACCGGCGAGCAGGTCGCCGAGAACGAGCGCGACCTGTGGTGGCACGACGTCGTCGAGCGGCAGAGCGACGAGCACACCGCCGAGCCCATGGACTCCGAGCACCCGCTGTACATCCTGTACACGTCGGGCACCACGGGTAAGCCGAAGGGCATCCTGCACACCAGCGGTGGATATCTGACCCAGTGCGCCTACACGCACTGGGCGGTGTTCGACCTGAAGCCGGAGACGGACGTCTACTGGTGCTCGGCCGACATCGGGTGGGTGACGGGCCACTCCTACATCGTGTACGGGCCGCTCGCCAACGGCTCGACCAGCGTCATCTACGAGGGGACGCCCGACACCCCGAACAAGGGCCGCTGGTGGGACATCATCCAGAAGTACAAGGTGTCCATCTTCTACACCGCGCCCACGGCGATCCGCACGTTCATGAAGTGGGGCGACGACATCCCGGCCCAGTACGACCTGTCGTCCCTGCGCGTCCTGGGGTCGGTCGGCGAGCCGATCAACCCCGAGGCCTACGTCTGGTACCGCAAGAACATCGGCGCCGACCGGACCCCCGTGGTCGACACGTGGTGGCAGACCGAGACCGGCGCCATCATGATCAGCCCGCTGCCGGGGGTCACGGAGGGCAAGCCGGGCGCGGCGATGCGCCCGCTGCCCGGCATCGCCGCGGACGTCGTGGACGACCAGGGCCGATCGGTGCCGGACGGCGGCGGCGGGTTCATGGTGGTCCGGGAGCCGTGGCCGAGCATGCTCCGCACGATCTGGGGCGACGACGAGCGGTACGTGAAGACGTACTGGTCGCGTTTCGAGGGCCTGTACTTCGCCGGTGACGGCGCCAAGAAGGACGCGGACGGCGACATGTGGCTGCTCGGCCGCGTGGACGACGTCATGCTCGTCTCCGGGCACAACATCTCCACGACGGAGGTGGAGTCGGCGCTGGTCTCGCACCCGAAGGTCGCCGAGTCGGCGGTGGTGGGCGCGACGGACCCGGTCACCGGGCAGGCCATCGTGGCGTTCGTGATCCCGCGCGGCGACGCCGGCGAGGGCGTCGAGGGCGAGGACTTCCTGCGGGAGCTGCGCGACCACGTCGCCAAGACCCTCGGCCCGATCGCCAAGCCCCGCCAGATCATGATCGTTCCGGAGCTGCCGAAGACCCGCTCCGGCAAGATCATGCGACGGCTGCTGCGGGACGTCGCGGAGAACCGCAGCATCGGCGACGTCACGACCCTGGCGGACAGCACGGTGATGGACCTCATCTCCGACAAGCTGCCCAGCGCCAAGTCGGACGACTGACCCGGAGAGCACCCCAGGGTTCGCGACGGCCCGCGCCCGGCGCACCGCCCGGCGCGGGCCGTTTCCGTGCCCGGGCCGGGGGCGCCGGGCCGCCCCACCGAGCGAACCAGGTAAAATGTCCCCTGGTGCGCCGGGAAGTCTGGTCGGCAAAGGGACGTCCCGTAGTGACTGTGCGGGCCGTGGCCTTGTCCAGACGTCCGCCGCTTTCCCAGGGGTTCTCTCTATGGCGCGCCCGCCCATGAAACGTCGCGTTGCAGCGACGTGGCCGTTCCGTCCCACCGTCCGCTACGGCACCCAGGTCGCCAGTGCGCTCCGCACCGAGACGATCGGCGGCGTGGTGATGCTGCTCGCGGCGGTCGCGGCACTGGTGTGGGCCAACACGCCGTGGAAAGGCGCCTACAAGAGCCTCCAGACGTTCGAGATCAGCCCGCACTGGCTGCACCTTGCGCACATGGACGTGCAGCACTGGGCGTCCAGCGGGCTGCTCGCCGTGTTCTTCTTCATCGCGGGGCTGGAGCTGCGCGAGGAACTGACGCACGGCGAGCTGCGCAATCCGCGGGACGCGGCGCTGCCGGTGATCGCCGCCGCGGCGGGCGTGGCGGTGCCGGCGCTGATCTTCCTGGCGGTGAGCGCGGGCGCTCCGGGCGCGTCCGTCGGGTGGGCGGTGCCGACGGCGACGGACATCGCGTTCGCGCTGGCGGTGCTCGCCGTGACGTTCACCTCATGCCCGGCGTCCCTGCGCGCGTTCCTGCTGACTCTGGCAGTGGTGGACGACCTGATAGCCATCACCATCATCGCGCTCTTCTACACGAGCGCCCTGCACTGGGTGCCACTGCTGGTCAGCGTGGCGCTGATCGCGGTGTACGGGCTTCTCCAGCACCGGGGCGTGCGTTCGCCATGGGTGTACGTGCCCGTCGCCGTCCTCGCCTGGTACTGCCTGCAGCGCAGCGGGATCCACGCGACCGTCGCCGGCGTCGCGCTGGGGATGCTCACCAGCCCGAAGGAGACGCCTGACGGGCGCCCGACGAACGCCGAGCGCGCCGACCACGCGCTGCGGCCCTTCTCGGCGGGCGTGGCCGTGCCGGTGTTCGCCTTCGTGTCGGCCGGCGTGGGCCTCGGCGCGGCGCAGCTCGGCGCGGTGTTCACCGACCGGGTGGCCCTCGGCGTGATCGCCGGACTCGTGATCGGTAAGTTCGTGGGAGTCCTCGGCGGGGCGTGGACGGCCGTGCGGCTCGGTCTTGCCACCCTCGGGGAGGATCTGCACTGGCACGAGATCGCGGGAGTCGCGCTCCTGGCCGGGGTGGGTTTCACCGTTTCGCTGCTGATCGGCGGTTTGGCCTATACCGACCCGTCACAATTCGAGAGAGTGACGACTGCGGTCCTGATCGCGAGCGTTCTCGCCTCGGCGGCCGCGGCCGTCGTCTTCCGGAGAAGGGTGCGTCTGCGCGCGCGCCCGGACTAAGGAGAAAAGCCATATGTCCGAGGCACAACCGGGCGAGCGCGTCGAGGACAAGTCCCTCGGCGAGCTGGTCGCCCTGGCGTCGAGCAGCGTCTCCGACCTGATCAGGGCCGAGATGGACCTGGCCAAGCTGGAACTGAAGGCGGACGCCAAGAAGGCCGCGCTGGGCAGCGTGATGTTCACGATCGCCGCGCTGATCGGCGGGCTGATCGTCATCCTGCTGTCGATCGCGTTCGCCTACGGGCTGGTGGCCGCCGGCATCTGGCACTGGGCGGCGTTCCTCATCG
Organism: Actinomadura sp. NPDC048955; assembly: GCF_040649435.1. Classification (NCBI taxonomy): domain Bacteria; kingdom Bacillati; phylum Actinomycetota; class Actinomycetes; order Streptosporangiales; family Thermomonosporaceae; genus Actinomadura; species Actinomadura sp. NPDC048955. The sequence continues at coordinate 152,163 of NZ_JBEZJI010000012.1, read as the reverse complement.
TGGCCGGGGTGTACCTGCTCCTCGCCCTGGTCCTGCTGGCCATCGGGTACTTCCGCATCCGCAAGATCGAGGGAGCGAAGCGGACCCGCAGGACACTGAAGGACGACTTCACCGCGCTGCGCCACCGCGGCGACTCCGGCAAGCCCGAGCTGACGGGCTGACCGGCCCGTGTCCGGGCACGACGCGTCGCTGATCGAGGTCGGCGGGCCGTGGACGCACCGGCAGGTCAGCGCCGGCGGGACGCGCTTCCACGTCGCCGAGGCCGGCGAGGGGCCGCTCGTCCTGCTGCTGCACGGGTTCCCCGAGTTCTGGTGGTCGTGGCACCACCAGCTCGTCTCGCTGCCGGCCGCGGGCTACCGGGCGGCGGCCGTCGACCTGCGCGGCTACGGCGGCAGTGACAAGCCGCCGCGCGGATACGACCTGGTCACGCTGGCTGGGGACGCCGCCGGGCTCGTCCGCGCGCTCGGCGAGGCGAACGCGACCGTCGTCGGGCACGACTGGGGCGGGCTGCTCGCCTGGACGATGGCCGTCTACCACCCGAAGATCGTCCAGCGGCTGGCGGTGGTGGGCGCCCCGCATCCGCTGCGGCTGAGGCAGTCCGTCGCCGGCGACCCGCGCGGCCAGGGCTGGGCGGCGCGCCACACGTTCGGCTTCCAGGTCCCGCTGTGGCCCGAACGGCGACTGGTCCGCGACGACGCGGCGCTGGTCGGGAAGCTCCTGCACGACTGGTCGGGGCCGGACTGGCCGGACGAGCGCACTGAGCGGCTCGTACGGAAGGCCGTGCAGATTCCGGGGGTCGCCCACAGCGCGTTGGAGTACCACCGCTGGCTCATCCGCTCCCAGGCCCGCCCAGACGGCATCCGCTACGCGCACCGCATGCGGACCCCCATTCACGCCGCCACGCTCCAAGTGCATGGCGCGCTCGACACGTGCACCCTTCCGGCCAGTGCGCAGGGCTCCGGACGCTACGTGAAGGCCCCGTACCGTTGGGCGCTCATAGAGGGCGCAGGGCATTTTCCCCACCAGGAGCGTCCGCAAGAGTTCGACGCCCAACTCCTCGACTGGCTGACCGACCCGGGGTCCGGCCGCTGAACCCGCGTACCTTAGAGGCATGCGGGATCGGGACGAGTCGGGACGCCCACGCAACGCACGCCCACGGGACGCCTACGGACGTCCACTGCCGCACGGCACGACCGGCATACCCACGATGCCCGACGACCTCGACATGCCACCGGCAGAAGCCCTGGCCGAGGCGCAGAACCTCCTGGACGCCGACCGCCCGTTCCACGCCCACGAGGTGCTGGAAGCGGTCTGGAAGGCCGCCCCGGAGCCCGAACGGGAGCTCTGGCGAGGCCTCGCACAGGTCGCCGTAGGAGTAACCCACCTTCGCCGTGGAAACGCCCGCGGCGCCGAGGCTCTGCTCAGCCGCGCAGCCGACCGGATGGTTCCGTACCAGGACGCCCCTCCGTACGGCATCGACGTCCAGGGAATCGTGCAGCAGGCACGAACTCTGGCCAAGGAGCCTCAGGACGGCCCCATCCCGCTCCGCCTCACCGCCGGTTAATCAGAGCAGTTCTGCGTCGTCACCGGCTTCGTGGCGTTGGCGCCCGCGCGCGCGTCAGGCGCGACCTCCTCCGCGGTGAGCGCGTAGCCGGTGGACGGCGTGTCCAGGGCCGCGGCGAAGATGACGCCGTAGACGCGGCCGTCGGTGGACAGCAGCGGACCGCCGGAGTTGCCCGGCTCGACCTTGCCGCGGATGGCGTAGATCTCGCGGCTGACCTGGCCGGAGTGGTAGATGTCGGGCCCGCGCGCGGTCTGCCTGGCGCGGATCCGGGCCGCCCCTGGCGTGAACGGCTGCTGCTTCGGGAACCCGGCGATGATCGCGTTGTCGCGGACGCGGGCCTCCTTGGCGAACTCCAGCGCCGGCGCCTTCAGCCCCGGCACGTAGAGGACGGCGACGTCGCGCTTCGGGTCGTACAGCACGACCCGCCCGCGGTTGGTGTCGCCGTTGAGCGTCGCCACCACCGAGGAGCCGCGCGCGCCGGCGACGACGTGCGCGTTGGTCATGATGTGCTGCGGCGCGAACACGAAGCCGGTGCCCTCGATGCGGCGCGAGCACTGCGGCGCCGTGCTGACCACCTTCACGATGCTGTTCTTGGCGGCCTTCAGGCCCCGGGTGTTCAGGACGGACTCGTCCGGCGGCGGCACCTGCACCACCGACTCGCCGCCGAGGCCGTTGAAGACCTGCGGGAACTCGCTGCTCTTGACGAACCCCTGGAACGAGGCGAACCACGTCTGCGCCTGCGAGGGCATCACGTCGTTGATGCCGTTGATGATCGAGGAGCCCTTGACCTGCGTGCGGACGGGCTTGAACTCGGAGTTGGCGACCAGGCTGCCGAAGAACCAGGCGACGACCAGCAGCGACAGCGCGCTGACGAACGTGCCGCCGACCGCGTCGGCGGTGCGGGCGTTCATCCCGGTCACCCGGTTGCGCAGGACGGCGCCGACGGACGAGGCGACGAGCTGCCCGAGGGTGGCGGACAGGAACGCGACCACGATGGCGAGCAGCGCCTGCTGCGCGGCGCCGTCCACCGCGGCCTCGGCGATCGGCGGCGCGATCAGGACCCCGATGACGCCGCCGCCGACGAAGCCGGCGAAGCTCAGCAGGCTCACGATGAAGCCCTGCCGATAGCCCGAGACTCCGAACAGCACGACGAGCACGAGCAGGATCAGATCGAGAATGTGGTCGTGCAGCACCGCTTCACCGTATAGGTCCGCGCCGCTGCTTCACGTCCCCTCGATGGACCAGTTTGAGACGCGCCGGATAGCCGCGAGGAGTGACGCGCGATCGTGACGACGGCCGCACGCACCGCGAACGGCCGTCTGACCTGCGCACGGGCACCGCCGGACGAGCAGGGCGATTTCGTGGGAAACAACGACACGTCTCAGCGGCGTGCGGCGAGGTTCACCCGCTCAGTCGCGCGTGGCGACGTCCACTCCCCGGTCGCGCGCGGCGAGGTTCACGACGTCCTCGGGCAGGTCCTCGACGCGGGAGGTGTCCCACGGCCGGTCCCAGCCGCCCGCGCTCAGCACCTGGGTCAGCAGCGCCGCCGTGAACCCCCAGACGAGCATGTCCCGGACGTGGAACGCGGGGCCGACCCTGATCCCGGACGGGTGCTTGACCATCACCCGGTTCCCCGGGTCGACCAGCTCGCTGATCGGGACCCGCGCGACCGTCGCGACCTCCCCGGGGTGGCCGGGCGCGACCTCCGACGGCTCGCGCCACCAGCCCGCGACGGGCGTGACCCGGTGCTCGCTGTGCGACAGGTACAGCTCCGGCAGCGTGCACAGCACGTCCACGCCGGACGGCTCGACGCCGGCCTCCTCCCACGCCTCGCGCAGGGCCGCCGCGACCGGGCCGGTGTCCTCGGGGTCGATGCGGCCGCCGGGGAAGGCGGGCTGCCCGGCGTGCTTGTTGAGGGTGGCGGCGCGCTCGGTGAGCAGGACGTCCGGGCCGCCCGGTCCGTCCCCGAACAGGATCAGGACGGCGGCGGCGCGGGCGGCGGGGGCGGGCCGGAACACGGGCGGGACGGGCAGCCTCGGCGCCTCCGTGCGGAAGCGGTCGAGCCAGGCGGGGCAGTCGGGGGCGGCGTCGGTCACGTGGGTCCCAACTCCGGAACGGCCGCGTTCCTTCCCGGGACGGCCGGGGGAACCGCTCACGAGAACGGTCCGGGCTTGACGAGCTTGCGCGCCGTCTCCTCGTCCACCGGTCCCTCGCCGAAGGACGGGCACAGCCGCGCCAGGGGGCACGCCCCGCAGGCGGGACGGCGCGCGTGGCAGATCCGGCGGCCGTGCCAGATCAGCCTGTGGGACAGCATCGTCCAGTCCTTGCGCGGGATGAGCGCGCCGATCTCCTCTTCCACCTTCACGGGGTCGTCTTCGGCCGTCCAGCGGAAGCGCCTGGCCAGGCGGCCGAAGTGGGTGTCGACGGTGATGCCCGGGACGTCGAACGCGTTGCCCAGGACGACGTTGGCCGTCTTGCGCCCGACACCGGGCAGCTTGACGAGGTCGTCGAGGCGCCCAGGGACCTCGCCGTCGAACTGGTCGCGCAGCGCGGCCGACAGGCCCATGACCGACTTGGTCTTGGCGCGGAAGAACCCGGTGGGCTTCAGGATCGCCTCGACGTCCTCGGGGTCCGCGGCGGCCAGGTCTTCAGGGGTGGGGTACTTGGCGAACAGCGCGGGCGTGGTCAGGTTCACCCGCATGTCGGTGGTCTGCGCCGACAGCACGGTCGCGACCAGGAGTTGGAACGGGGTGCCGAAGTTCAGCTCGCAGTGCGCGTCCGGGTAGGTCTCGGCCAGGATCCGGTTCATCCGGCGCGCCCGCCGCACCAGCCCCAGCCGCGTCTCGTCCTTCCACTTACGAGCCCGCGCCTTCGCGGACGCCTCCGTCGCCATACCGGCCAGCCTAGAGCCTCGCGGCCTCGTCCGGCCGGACGAGAAAGTCGCGCCGACCCGCGTAATCGGGACGGGGGCGGGCCGTCTCTCCGGGCACGACGTTCCCCGAAGGAGATCTCATGTCCGACCTCAGCCAGGTGGTCCGGCTTCCGGTGCGGCGGATCGAGCTCGACCTGTCGTTCGAGGGCGCCCGCCGGATCGCGGGTGATCTTCGCGAGCACGTTCCCGTTATCGCCGCGGAGGCGGTGCGCCGGATCGAGGGGCGGCTGCCGGAGTTCGTCCGGCCGCACGATCCCCGCTACGCCAAGGCGGTGCAGCTGGGCGTGGAGTGCGCCATCGGGCACTTCCTGGAGCTGATGGCCGACCCCGCCGCCCCGTCTGCGGACGTCGTGGAGTTCTGGCGGCAGATCGGGGTCGGCGAGGCCAGCGAGGGGCGGACGCTCGACTCCTGGCAGGCGGCGACGCGGATCGGGACGGGGCTGGCGGTCGAGCGGCTCACCGACCGCGCCGAGCGGATGGGGTACCGGACGAGCCCGGCGGACGTCGCGGCCATCGCCAACGCGGCGCTCGAGTATCTGAACCAGCTGGCGGCGATCGTCGCCGAGGGTCACGCCGACGCCGCCGCGCGGGCCGCGGGCGCCCTGCGGGACCACCGGCGGCACCTGCTCGACCTGCTGCTGAACGGCGCCTCCCCGGCGGAGCTGAAGGAGGCCGCGCGCGAGGCGGACTGGCCGCTGCCCCGCACGTTAGCGGCCGTCGCGATGCGCGAGCACGGCCCCGACGCGCGGCACCCGGCGCTGCCCCCGGACGTCCTGCCGGGCCTGCACCTGGGGGAGCCCTGCCTGATCGTCCCGGATCCGGAGGGCCCCGGCCGCGCCCGGATGCTGGAGCGGCAGCTGCACGGCTGGACGGCCGCGATCGGCCCGGCGGTCGGGGCCGGCGACGTCGGGACGTCGCTGCGGCTGGCGCGGGAGACCCTGGCGCTGGCCTGCCAGGGCCTGATCGGCGGCGCGGCGCCCATCCCGGCCGAGCGGCACATGCCGATCCTGGTGATGATGCGGGAGCGGGCCCTGGTCGAGAAGGTGATCGCCCGCCGGCTCGCGCCGCTGCTGAGCGCGCGTCCGGCGACGCGCTACCGGCTCGCCGAGACGCTGCTGGCCTGCCTGGAGCACGGGTTCAACGCCACGGAGGTGTCCGGCCACCTGCACCTGCACCCGCAGACCGTCCGGTACCGGCTGCGGCAGCTCGACGACCTGTTCGGGGACGCCGTGCACGCGGCGTCGGACCGGCTGGAGCTCCACATGGCGCTGCGCGCGTGGCTCGCCCTCAACGCCGAGGCCGCCGCTGAGCCCGTCGCCGAGCCGGCCGCCGCGCGCGGCGGCCTGAGCTACGGATGACCTCTGATGGAGTCATCCGGAGGCTTCGACGGCCCAGCCCTGGGCGGCCATGCCCGCGTAGGAGGACGGTTTCAGCGTCACCGGCTTCAGGCCCGACCAGCTCGCCTGGAGGTAGTAGCCGTCGCCGTTGGCGAGCCGGTACACCGACGGCGCGAACCGCACCAGCCTCCAGATCTGGTTCGAGCCGCCGCAGGGCGCCATGACCACCGAGTATTCGCTCCCGCCCTCCCATGGGACGCCCGCGGCGGGCGCACCCCGGCTCAGGCAGCGTCCGGTGGAGCTGCTCGCCAGGGTGAAACCGCCGCCGGTGTTCTTGCGCTTCCACCCGGTCGCCTTGTCGGTGCAGGAGCGCTGAACGACCGACGTGCCGCTGGGCGCCAGGCACGATTGCAGAGTCGTGTTCCGCACGCGGAACGGGCCTGCGCCGGACGCGGCACCGCCGCGTCCTGGGCCCCTGCCGGCGCTTCCGGGGGTGCGCGTGCCGACGGTGTAGTCGGGCTGGGCGACGTCCGCCGGGGCCGAGCTCGCCGGGGTGGGCGTGGCGGGAGGCGGTGCGGCGCGCGGGTCCTCGCCCGGGCCGCCGCCGACCGTGCTGAACAGGATGATCGCGATGCCGGTGGCGACGCCGCCGGCCACCGCGGCCGGGAGGGCCCAGCCGGGCAGGGACGCCGCCGGGGCGAGGGGCCCGAGCGAGCCGAGCGACGCCGACGGCGCCCCCAGCAGGACGGCGCCGATCGGCAGGGCGCGCCGCAGCCGCCCGTTGAGATCGGCCATCTCCCTGGCGGCCCGCCGGCACTCCTCGCAGGACTCCAGGTGCTGTCGCAGGGCACGGCTGCGCCGGCGGCCGGGACGGCGGACGCTCGCGGCGAGCTGGGCGGTGAACTCCGCGCATTCCGGACGTCCCCCCGAGCCGGCGACGAGGAACGCCTGCCGCAGCCCCTCCCGCGCGCGGAACGCGAGCTGGGAGACCGCGCCCTTCTCCATGCCGAGCAGCTCCGCGACCTGCCCGACGGGCTCGTCCTCGATGACCGTGTACCAGAGGACGGTCTGCCACCGTTCGGGCAGCGACCGGAAGGCGCGGACGAGCGCGTCCAGTTCGTCGACGTCCGGTGGCTCGTCCTCGGAGTCCGACGCCCACTCGGCGACCTCGTCGGTCACGACGGTGCGGCGGGCGCCGCGCGCCCAGTCGGTGGCCGTGTTGCGCACGACCGTGTACAGGTAGGGCCGGCAGGCGTCGCGGGGGCCGCCGCCCTGGCGCATCGCCGCGAACGTGCGGGTGAACGCCTCGCTCGTCAGGTCCTCGGCGAGGTGCTGGTCGCGGACCAGCCCGCGCGCGTACCGCAGGACCGCCGTGTGGTGCCGCCGGAACAGCTCGTCCGAGGCCTCCTCGTCGCCCTCCGCGGCGGCCGCCAGAAGGTCGGCGTCCGGCCGCGTCCCCACGCCCGCTACCACCACGCCATCCAACCCAAGGCCCGCATCTCACCACAACCTTCGGAGGTCGCTTGCTCACCGAAGGAGTAGACACCGCACCCGCGCCCGGATTACGGGGATTTGTGGGCAATCTTAAAAAGACAAGCCTGTTCCCCAATGTTAGGGTCACCGCATGAAACTGGACTCCTCCCGGTGGACGGCGACCCTCGCCGGACGGCGCGTGCTGATCACCGGCGCCGCTCGGGGCATCGGTGCGGCGCTCGCCGCCCGGCTGCACGAACGCGGCGCGCGCGTGGCGCTCGCCGGGCTGGAGCCCGAACTCCTCTCCGACGTCGCCGCCGCCTGCGGAACGGCGCCCTGGTGGACGTGCGACGTCACCGACCGCGGCACGGTCGAGGACGTCGTCGGCAGCGCCGTCCAGGAGCTGGGCGGCCTGGACGTGGTCGTCGCCAACGCGGGCGTGGCCGCGCAGATGCCGGTCCTGGGCGGCGACCCGTCCGTCATGGAGCAGAGCCTGCGGGTCAACGTGCTGGGCGTCTACAACACGCTTCGCGCTGCCGGGCCCCACGTCAGCCATGAGCGCGGTTACGCTCTGGCCGTGTCCTCCCTGGCCGCGGCCGTCAACGCGCCCCTCCTGGGCGCCTACAGCGCGTCCAAGGCCGCGGTGGAGGCGCTGGGCAACACGCTGCGGGCCGAACTGCGCCCGTGGGGCGCCAAGGCCGGCGTCGCGTACTTCGCCGAGCTCGACACCGACATGACGCGCCGCGGATTCGGCACCGAGGCCGCGTCCGCCATGATGGAGGCGACCCCCCGGAGCAGCATGATCTTCGGCGTCACGCCGCTGGAGGTGGGGATCGGCGCGCTCGAACGCGGGATCGCCCGCCGGTCCCGGCGGATCGTCGCCCCCTGGTGGGTGGGCGTCGTCCTGCCGGCCCGGATGGCCGTGCAGCCGGTCGCCGACCGCGCCGTCCAGCGCGGGCTGCGCGACATCCTGGAGGTCGCCAGGAACGAGCCGGTCGAACTGACCACGCCGCAGCCGGATCCCGAGCGGTGACGGCGCCCCGCGCCACTCCCGGAGGGATCCGCGAGGTGGGGTTGGTCAACTGGCTCGCCTGCCGCGCCGCGGGCCGGGCCGCCGGGACCGGGCCGCCGAACCTGTTCCTGACCCTGGCGCGGCGCCGCGGGCTGTTCCGCGGCTGGCTGTGGTTCGCCGGACACCTCATGCCCGGCGGCACCCTGCCGCGCCGCGACACCGAACTGGTGATCCTGCGCGTCGCCCACCTGCGCGACTGCCGCTACGAGTTCGGCCACCACGTCCGGCTCGCGCGCCGCGCGGGCGTGCGCGAGCCGGACGTGGAACGCCTCAAGGCGGGCCCGGACGCTGACGGGTGGACGCCGCGCGAGCGCGCGATCCTCACCGCCGCCGACCGCCTCCACGCCGAGCAGGACCTGGACGACGAGACCTGGACGCGGCTGCGCACCCACCTCACCGAGGCCGAGTGCGTCGAGCTGACCATGCTCGCCGCCCACTACGAGATGCTCGCGACCGTGATCACGACGCTGCGCGTCCAGCCCGACCGGCCCCGCCGCCCCGCCGGAGGCCGCTGACCGGCACGTCCGAGGAGTCCCCCATGCGCACCCGAGCCCTCGCGATCACCCTGACCCTCGCCACGACCTCCGCGGGACTCGCCGCCCCGGCCCACGCGGCCGGCGGGCCGGCCGGACGGGCGGTCCGCTTCACCGACTCCGGCGGCGTCCACGTCGTGAACGTGCGGCGCGTCGACGACCGCCAGTACGCGCTGCGCGTCAGCACGGCCGCACTGGGGCGGGCCGTCGACGTGCGCGTCCTGCTGCCGACCGGCTACGACCGCGGTCCCCGCGCCCGGTTCCCCGTCCTGTACCTGTTCCACGGGACGTCCGGGCGCGCCTCCGACTGGGTCGACCGCGGCGACGCCGAGCGGACCACCGCCGGACGGCCGCTGATCACCGTCATGCCGGACGGGGGCTTCGACGGCAACGGCGGCGGCTGGTACACCGACTGGGCCGACCCGCGCACCCGGCTCGGGCCCTCCAGGTGGGAGACCTTCCACGTCAACCAGCTCATCCCCTGGATCGACCGGAACCTGCGCACCGTGCCGGCGCGGGAGGGCCGGGCCATCGCGGGCCTGTCGCAGGGCGGCTTCGGGGCGATGAGCTACGCCGCCCGCCATCCCGAGCTGTTCGTGTCCGCCGCCTCGTTCTCAGGCGCGCCCGACATCGCTCACGACCCGATCGTCTCCGTCGGCGCGACCGGCGTCGTGTCCTACGTCGCGGCCGTCGGCGACGGCGTGCACCCCGACGCGATCTTCGGTTCCCGGCTCGGGAACGCGATCAACTGGCGCGGCCACGACCCGGCGACCCTCGCGCCCAACCTGCGCGGGATGCGGCTCGCGCTCCACACCGCCACCGGCGTCCCGGGCCCGCTCGACCCGCCCGTCCCCGACCCGGCAGCGATGGGAATCGAGGCCCTCACGCACGCCTCCACCGTCAGCTTCCACCGGCGGCTGGACGCGCTGAAGATCCCCAGCCACTACGACGACCACGTGCTCGGCACCCACACGTTCCCGTACTGGGCCCGCGACCTGCGGCGGCACATCGGCCCGCTGATGCGGACCTTCGCCGCCCCGCCGCGCCCGCCCGCGAAGGTCTCCTACCTGTCGGCTGACCCGGCCTGGACGCAGTGGGGCTGGACGGTCTCGCTCAAGCCGTCGAAGGCGCGGCGGTTCAGCGCGCTGACGGACGCCTCCGCCACCGGGTTCACCCTGCGCGCCGCCGGTACCGCCACCGTCACGACCCCCGCGTCCTACCGTCCCGGCACACGCGTCGTCATCGCTGTGACGCGCGGGAGGGCGCGCACGGCCATCAGGACCGCGGCCGGCCCGTCCGGGCGGCTCACCTTCACGCTGCCGCCCGCACGCGGCACCACGACCACGCTGGTCGCGATCAGCCGTCCATGACCCCCGAGCGCAGCAGCAGCCGCACGTGCTCGATGACCGGGGCCCTGATCGCGCGCAGCGCCTCCATGTCGCCCGCCGCGATGGCCGGAGTCACCATCGAGCTCACCGCCGCCACGATCACCTCGCACGCGAACCGGCCGGCGTCGCCCGTCACGCCCATGAGGTCGGCGAGGCTCGCCGCCAGGTCGCGCTGGACGCGCGTACGCCGCCGGACCGCCTCCGGACCCGCCGCGAACACCTCCACCAGGAACAGCCGCGCGTACGCCGGTTCGGCCGCCAGCGCCTCCAGGTAGGCGGTCATGACGCGCTCGAACCGTTCGCCCGCGTCGCCCTCGCCCTGCGCCGGCCCCTGCCCGGGGGCGCCGCCCTCGCCCTGCATCGCCTCCTCCAACTGGAGGTACAGCAGCAGGCCCGCCTGGTCGAAGGCGGCCATGAAGCAGTCGAGCTTGGACGTGAACAGCGCGTAGAAGCTCTGCCGTGACACCCTGGCCCGTTTCAGGACGTCCTCCACCGACGTCCCGACGAACCCCTTCTCCGCCATCGCCTGGGCCATGGCGCCGCACAAACGGTCGCGATGCACCCGCTCGACCTCCGCACGCGACAGCGCGTGGCGCCCCCTGGGGAGGCGGCGCGGTGTGGGCCCGGGCTCGGACGTCTGCATCCGCTCAGGTTAGGGCACGGGCGCTACCCTGCCCGGGCCATCCCGTAACGGGCGATGAGACCGGTGTGACGGCATTCACCCGGCGGTCCGTACACTGGGCGAACGGGACCGCGGCCGCCCCCCGGGACGGATCACCCCTGGTCCCGCGTTTCGGCGCGCCGTGACCCTGCCTTCACGTACGCGGTGGGACGTACGTCACACTAGGCAAGTAGGTGTTCGAGGAGGAATAGCGTGACCGATCGCGACGTGGACGTTCTGAGCAGAGCCCCGCTCTTCGAGGCTCTCGACGAGCAGGGTGCCAAGGCGCTGCGCGCCAACGTGACCGAGGTGCGTCTCGCCCGCGGACAGACGCTGTTCAACGAGGGCGAGACCGGGGACCGGCTCTACGTCGTCCTCGAAGGAAAGATCAAGCTGACCCGCACGGCGCCGGACGGGCGCGAGAACCTGCTGAGCGTGCTCGGCCCGAGCGAGATGTTCGGCGAGCTGTCGCTGTTCGACCCGCGCCCCCGCACCGCGAGCGCCATCGCGGTCACCGAGTGCCGGCTCGCCGGGCTCGGCCACGACGACCTGCGGCCCTGGCTCACCGGCCACCCCGAGGTCGCCGTGCAACTGCTCCGCGCGCTCGCGCAGCGGCTCCGCAAGACCAACGACGTGATGGCCGACCTGGTCTTCACCGACGTGCCCGGACGCGTCGCCAAGGCGCTGCTCGACCTCGCGGAGCGCTTCGGCCAGCCGTCGGAGGCGGGCCTGCACGTCCACCACGACCTCACCCAGGAGGAGCTGGCGCAGCTCGTCGGCGCGTCCCGCGAGACGGTCAACAAGGCCCTCGCCGACTTCGCCCAGCGCAACTGGCTGCGCATCGAGGCCCGCGCCGTGGTGATCCTCGACATCGAGCGGCTCCGCAAGCGCTCGAAGTAGGGGGAGTCAGCCGGTCCCGCGCTCGGCGAGGTAGTCGAGCTGGGACTGGACCGACCACTCGGCCGCGGGCCACAGGGCCTTGTCCACGTCGGCGTAGACGCGCTCGACGACCTCCCGGGCGGTGCGGGCGCCCGCGGCGACCGCGGCCTCGACCTGGGCGAGGCGCTCGCGGCGGTGGTCGATGTAGTGGTCGAGGACGGCGATGGGGTCGTCCAGCTTGGGCCCGTGACCGGGGAGGATCGTTGCGGCGTCCCGGTCGGCGGAGAACCGGCGGAGCCGGTCGAGCGAGCCGAGGTAGTCGCCGAGGCTCCCCTCCAGCACGGTCGTCCCGTACCCGAGGACGGTGTCGCCGGTGAGCACGGCGCCGTCGGCCGGAAGCCAGAACGTCAGCGAGTCGTCGCTGTGCCCCGGCGTCTCCATGATCCGCAGCTCCAGGCCGCCCGTGGTGACGACGTCGCCCTCCGCGAGGCCCTCGTCGCCGAGCCGGTGCCGGGGGTCCAGCGCCCGCACCGCGACCCCGCCGCCCGCCATCCTCGCGAACTTCCCGGCGCCCGCGGAGTGGTCCGGGTGCCCGTGGGTGAGCAGGACGAGACCGACCCGCCGCCCCTGCGCCTCCACCGTCTCCAGGACGCGCCGCAGGTGCTCGCCGTCCTTCGGCCCGGGGTCGACGACGACGGCCTCGGCGGCACCGGGCTCGGCGATGATCCAGGTGTTGGTGCCGTCCAGGGTCATGGCGGACGGGTTCGGGGCGAGCACACAGGTCGCCCGCTCGGTACCCATCCCGTCGATCTCCGTCATGTCCCCCATCCTGCCCGAGGCGCGATCGGGGTGGCGGGCCGGGTTCCAGCCGAGACGCTCCAGCCGCCGCAGCGCGGAGGTGCCCGCCAGCCGCCACAGGACGGCCTGGCTGAGCGGCACCCGGCGGCGCACGTCCGTCAGCCCTGCGGGTAGTGCCGCGCGACGCCCTCGGGCAGGACGAGGTAGGCGTCGCCGTCGATGATCTCCGCGACCGGCTCGTGCACGACGATCTCGCGCGGCGCGGCCAGGACGTCGGCCACCGTCGCGAACTCGGCGAGTTCGGCCAGCGTCGCGATCGTCGGCGGCAGCATCATCCACTCGCCGCACGCGGCCCGCTCGGCCGCCTCCGCCGGGCTCACCCAGGCGACCTGGTCGGCCTCGGTGCTGACGTCCCTGGCCCGCTGCCCCGCCGGCATCGCGGCCACGAAGAACCGGGTGTCGTAGCGCTTGCGCTCGATCTTGGGGGTGATCCAGTGCGCCCACGGGCGCAGCAGGTCCGAGCGCAGCACGAGACCGCGCCGGTCGAGGAACCCCCCGAACGACTGCGAGCGGTCCAGCAGCGCCTGCCGGTCGGCCTCCCAGTCGTCGCCGCGCGTGTCGTCCACCACCGTCTCCCCGGTCGGACCGGCGAGCAGCACGAGCGTCTCCTCGAACGTCTCCCTGACCGCCGCGCAGACCAGCTCGCGGGCCAGCGTCTCGTCGGCGCCGAACGCTTTGCCCCACTCGGCGGGAGACGGCCCGGACCACGCCAGCGCCGCCTCCCCGTCACGTGGGTCGACCGAGCCGCCGGGGAACACGTAGGCGCCGGGCGCGAACGCCATCGACCGGACGCGGCGCAGCATGAACGCCTGCAACCCGTGCTCGTCGTGGTCGCGCAGCACGACCACCGTCGCCGCGTGCTTGGCGGCCACAGGCTCGGTCCGGCCTTCCAGGATGTCCTCGACCTGCCCCCGGAACGATTCGGGCAGCTTGAGTCCGTTGGTGTTCCCCATGGCGAGCCATTCGGACATACCGAATGGCGTTCCGTCAAGCCCGGCGCCTCACGCCACCTCGGCGATCAGCTCCACCTCGACCGGGACGTCCCGCGGCAGGACGGCGACGCCGACGGCGCTGCGCGCGTGCTTTCCCGCGTCCCCGAACACCTCGGCCAGCAGGTCGCTCGCCCCGTTGATCACCTGGGGCTGGCCGTGGAAGTCCGGAGCGCTGGCGACGAAACCGACGACCTTCACGATCCGTACGATCCGCGACAGCTCGCCGACCTCCGCCTTCAGCGCCGCGATCGCGTTCAGCGCGCAGATCCGCGCCTGCCGGGCCGCCTCCTCGGCGCTGACCTCCGCGCCCACCTTCCCGGTGGCGCCCAGCTCCCCCTTGACCAGGGGGATCTGGCCGGCGGTGTAGACGAGCGACCCCGTCCGCGCCGTCGGCACGTAGGACGCGACCGGCGGGACGACCTCCGGCAGTTCGATGCCGAGCTCGCGGATCCGCTCTTCAGGCGTGCTCAAAGCCCATTCCTCCTCGTTGAGGTCCGTTACGACGGGGCTGTTCCGGCGGTCGCCGCTACTCGACTTCGCGCTTGAAGTAGGCGACGAGGTTCTCGGGGTTCGGCCCCGGCAGGACGGTGACGAGCTCCCACCCGTCCTGGCCCCAGTTGTCGAGGATCTGCTTGGTCGCGTGCACCAGCAGCGGAACGGTCGCGTACTCCCACTTCTTCATGGCCCTCACCCTAGCGATCGCCATACCCGAACCCCGCTCGAACCCGCTGTTCACAGGACGGCCCTGGACACGCCCACCGGTCACCGGAGGCCGCGCTGACGGGCCGCGCCGGGGACGGTCAGCCGGCGGTGCGGGGCCGGTCAGGGCCGTTCGCGAATCTCTGGTCCGACGGCAACGACGAACGGAGAGAACGATGAGCAAGAGCGTGCTGATCTCAGGGGCGAGCATCGCGGGCCCGTCCCTGGCCTACTGGCTGGCGCGGTACGGGTACGACGTCACCGTCGTGGAGCGGGCGGAGGCGATCCGGCCGGGCGGCCAGGCCGTCGACTTCCGCGGCGAGGTGCACATGCGGGTGCTGGAGAAGATGGGCGTCCTGGACGAGATCCGGCTGCGGCGGACCGACGCCGGCCCGCTCGACCTCATCGACGCCGCGGGACGGACGCGGGTCAGCCTGCCCGACTCGTTCACCGGCGGGGACGTCGAGATCCACCGGGGCGACCTCGCCGAACTCCTGTACGAGCTGACCCGGGACTCCGCCCGGTACGTCTTCGGCGACTCGATCGCGTCCATGACCGAGACGGCGGACGGCGTTCACGTCACCTTCGAGCGCGGAGCCCCGCGCACGTTCGACCTGGTCATCGGCGCCGACGGGCTGCACTCGAACGTCCGGCGGCTCGCGTTCGGCGACGAGGGGCGGTTCGTCTCGGACTCGGGCTACCACGTCGCGATCTTCGAGGCGCCGAACCGGCTCGGTGTCGGCACCGGCAAGCTCTACAGCGAGGTGGGGCGCGGCGTGTCGGTGTACCCGACCCGCGGCGGGACCGGCGCGAACGTCATGTGCGTGTTCGCCGACCACGACCTGAAGCCGCACCGCCGCGACCAGGACGCCCAGAAGCGCGCGCTGGCCGAGAGGTTCGCCGGGATGGGCTGGCACACCGGCACTCTCATGGACGACATGTGGGACGCCCCCTACTTCTACTGCGACTCGATCAGCATGGTCCGGATGGACTCCTGGACGAAGGGGCGGGTCGCCCTGCTCGGCGACGCCGGCTACGGCGCCACCTGCGGCGGGATGGGGACGGGCCTCGCGGTCGTGTGCGCCTACGTCCTCGCGGGCGAACTGGCCGCGGCGGGCGGCGACCACCGCGCCGCGTTCGCCGCCTACGAGAAGGGCATCAAGAAGTTCACCACCGCGTGCCAGCGGGTCGCGGGCGGGGCCGGGCCGTTCTTCGCCCCGAAGAGCGAGCGCGCGCTGCGCCGCCGCGCGACGGTCTACCGGCTGCTGACCGCGGGCCCGTTCATCAAGATCCTCAACAAGCTGACCACGCAGGCCGCCACGGCCATCAAGCTGAAGGAGTACCCGGAGCCGAGCTCAACGCCTCACGCCGCATGACCGGGCTCTCTGGCACCCGCCCAGGGACCCCCGTCGTACCGCTCGTTAACGCGCGGACGCCTGGAGCTCACCCTTTGGGGGCCTCTGGCGGGTCGGTGGGGTGCTCGGCGCGGAGCATGATGCGGCGGAGCAGGTCGGAGAGGGTGCGGCGCTCGGCGGGGTCGAGGGCGCCGAGCAGGCGGGTCTCCTCGACGCCGAGGCCGTCCATCGCGTCGCGCCAGGCGGAGCGACCTGCGGGGGTGAGCTCGACGACGACGCGGCGGCGGTCGGTGGCCGAGGGGGACCGGCGGACGAAGCCGCGGCGCTCCAGCGCGTCCAGCCGCCCGGTGATCGAGTTCGGCGGCATGGCGAGGTCGGCGGCGAGCCGGGAGGGGGCGGCGGTGCCGTGCCGGCCGGCGAGCGCGTGCAGCGTGTCGAACTCGTGCCGCTGCAGGCCGGAGGCGGCGAGGAGCTCCTCCTTCATCCGCCGGATGTGCTTGGTGAAGAAGATCATCCGGGTCACGGCGCCCTCGATGTCGGGGTCGAGGTCGGGCACGATCGGCGCCCACCGCTCCACATGCTCGTCGACCCGGTCCCTCGCGCCCATGCCGGAATCGTAGCCCTCCCGGTGATTTATCGGCGAATAATTCGTTAGCGATTAGTTCGACACCGAACTACATTGTCCGACCATGACCCACCCCCTGCGCGGCCGGGACTTCCGGCTGCTGGCCGCCGCCCGCCTCCTGTCCCTGACCGGCGACGCCGCCGTCCCCGCCGCGCTGGCGCTCGCCGTCCTGCGGGCGACGGGCTCCACGTCGGCGCTCGCCCTCGTGCTCGGCTGCGCCATGGTGCCGCGCCTGCTCCTGCTGCCCCTCGGAGGCGTGCTCGCCGACCGCCTCGACGCGCGCGGCGTCGCCCTCACGACCGACCTCGCCGCCGCGGCCGCGCAGCTGTTCGCGGCGCTGGAGCTGCTGGGCGGCGAGCCGCGGCTGGGACACCTCGCCGCCGCCCAGGTGATCGGCGGCGCGGCCTCGGCCTTCCAGGCGCCGACCATCTCGCCCCTGATCGCCGGGACCGTCGAGCCGTCCGGGCTCCAGAAGGCCAACTCCCTGATGGGCCTCGCCAACGGCGCCACCCGCCTCGCCGGGCCCGCCCTCGCCGGCACCTTCGTGCTGACCGCCGGCCCCGGCTGGACGTTCCTGCTGGACTCGGCGTCGTTCGCCGCGAGCGCGGCGCTCCTCGCCCTGGTACGCGTCCGGCACGTCCCTGTCCCGCGGCGCTCACTGCGGGCCGACCTGGCGGAAGGCTGGTCGGAGGTCCGCTCGCGCGACTGGTACTGGACGAGCCTCATCGCGCACGGCGTCTGGAACGGCACCTCCGCCGTCCTGCTCACCCTCGGCCCCGCCCTCGCCGTCGAGCGGCTCGGCGGCGAGGGCGTCTGGATCGCGACCGTCCAGGTGGGCGCGGCCGGGCTCGTCGCGGGGGCGCTGCTGGCCGCCCGCGTCCGGCCGCGCCGTCCCGTCCTCGTCGCGAACGCGGGCCTGGCCGCGCTGGCGCTGCCCCTCGCCCTGTTCGCGGTCGCCGCGCCCGCGCCGCTGCTCGTCGCGGCGTATGGGCTGGCGCTCACCGGCCTCGGCGTTCTCAACCCCACCTGGGAGACCGTCGTGCAGCTGACCATCCCGCCGCAGGCGCTGGCCCGCGTGACGTCCTACGACTGGCTGCTGTCGCTGGCCGCGGCGCCCCTCGGCTACGCGCTCGCGCCGTGGGCCGCCTCGATCTGGGGCCCATCCGTCCCGCTGTGGACGGCGGCCGTCCTCGTCGGTGCCGCCTGCCTGGGCACGGCGGCGGTGCCGGGCGTCCGGCGCCTGACCATGCCCGAGGCCACGCCGGACGCCGCGACCGCCTCACCTCAACCGCAGGCCGGGTGAGGCCCGCGGGTCAGCGGGGCGGCTGCTCCTCCGGGGTCTCCTGTGCGCCGCCACCGATGCCGCGCCGCTGCTCCTCCCGCGGAGCGGACACCTCGGACCCGCGGCGCTTGGGCTCGTCCAAACCGATGACCGGCGGGACCTCCTCGGCCGACTCCAGCGACGACGACTGCTCGGCCGCCTTGGCCAGCTCCTCCTCTGCCTTGGCGAGCCGCTCGCCGAGGTCGGGCCTGCTTTCGCCGCCGTCCTCGGACCGTCCCGCCGCACCGCCCGCGGCACGCTCGAAGAAGCGCAGGATCTCCACCGGCAGCGGCATGACCAGCGTGCTGTTCTTCTCGGCCGAGACCTCCACGACCGTCTGCAGCAGGCGCAGCTGGAGGGCCGCCGGGTCCTGCGACATGATCTCCGCGGCGGCGGCGAGGCGCTTGGACGCCTGGAACTCGCCGTCCGCGGTGATGATGCGGGCGCGGCGCTCCCGCTCCGCCTCCGCCTGCCGGGCCATCGACCGCTTCATGCCCTCCGGCAGCGAGACGTCCTTGATCTCGACACGCTCGATCAGGATGCCCCACGGCCCCTCGGTGATCTCGTCGATGATCGCCCGCAGCCGCATGTTGATCTTCTCGCGCTCGCCGAGCAGCTCCTGCATGTCGGCCTGCCCGATCACCGACCGCAGCGACGTCTGCGCCACCTGCGAGACCGCGTACCCGTAGTTGTGCACGTTCACGATCGCCTTCACCGGGTCGATCACCCGGAAGTAGACGACGGCGTCGACACGGACGCTCACGTTGTCCTGGGTGATCCCGTCCTGGCCGGGCACCCCCATCGTGATCGTCTGCCGGCTGACCTTCTGCATGCGCTCGGCGATCGGGACGATCACCGTCAGGCCCGGCGCGCGCACCGCGCCGGGCCGCAGCTGCCCGTTCCGCTGGACCTGCCCGAACCGGAACACGATCCCGTGCTCGAACTGCTGCACGACCCGGATCGACGACGACAGGGCGATCAGGCCGACGACCACGATGACGAGCAGGATGATCAGGGCCACCGCTTCCATCACGGCACCTCTTTCGCATGAGGGCCCGGGCCCCGGGAGGCGCCCCCGGAGCTCCGGCGGGCGTCCGGACCGCTCAGGGCCCGGACGGAACCGTCCATAGCACGGCTCACGTTTTCAAGCTAACCGCGCGGGCAGGCCGAATGACAGCGTCCGGGCGGGGGAACCGTGTCAGGGATCACTTGCATGAGGGCGACCGCCCCCTCAAGTGTTTGACGAGTGAACGATATGGTCGATCGGGTGAGCGCGAGAGACACCGACTGGGACGGCGTACGCCTCCATGTGGTCACCGGCAAGGGCGGCACGGGCAAGACGACCGTCGCCGCCGCCCTCGCCCTTGCCCTGGCCGCCGGCGGCCGCAAGGTCCTGCTCGTCGAGGTCGAGGGACGCCAGGGCATCGCCCAGCTCTTCGACTGCCCGCCGCTGCCCTACGAGGAGCGCCGCGTCGCCGTCGCCCCGGACGGCGGGGACGTCCACGCGCTCGCCATCGACACCGAAGAGGCACTCATCGAGTACCTCGAGATGTTCTACAACCTCAAGCGCGCCGGGAAGGCGATGACCAAGCTCGGCATCGTCGACTTCGTCACCACCATCGCCCCCGGCCTGCGCGACGTCATCCTCACCGGCAAGACGTCCGAGTCGGTGCGCCGCAAGAAGAAGGACGGCTCGTTCATCTACGACGCCGTCGTGATGGACGCCCCGCCCACCGGCCGCATCACGAAGTTCCTGAACGTCAACGACGAGGTCTCCGGCCTCGCCAAGGTCGGTCCCGTCCGCAACCACGCCGACACCGTGATGAAGGTCGTCCGCAGCCCCGAGACCGCCGTGCACTTCGTCACGCTCCTGGAGGAGATGCCCGTCCAGGAGACGATGGACGGCATCCGCGACCTCACCGCGGCCGGGCTCCCCGTCGGCGGCGTGATCGTCAACATGGAGCACCAGCCCGTCCTCTCCGAGGACGACCTCGCCGTGGCCGCCGCCGGGTCCCTGGACACCGACGAGATCGTCCGCGGCGTGAAGGCCGCCGGCCTGGAGCATGACGCCGAGTCGATCGCCGCCGTCCTCGCCGAGGAGGCCGTCGACCACGCCCGCCGCACCGCCCTCCAGCGCCGCGAGAAGGAGCGCCTGGACTCCGTCGACCGGCCCCGCTACACCCTCCCCCTGCTCTCCGACGGCATGGACCTGGCGGGCCTCTACGACCTGGCCGCCGCCCTCCGCGACCAGGGCGCGGCATGACCGCGCCCGCCCCCACCCCCCACCGCGGCGTCTCCTGGGTGAGGCTGACCCCCCGTGCGGGCGAGGACCGACCGGCAGAGGTGAACCGATGAGCCAGACCAGCAAGACCCCACCGGTGCTCGACGTCGACCGGCTGCTCGACGACCCCCGCACGAAGATCATCGTGTGCTGCGGGTCGGGCGGCGTCGGCAAGACCACCACGGCCGCCGCGCTCGGCGTCCGCGCCGCCGAGCGGGGACGCGACGTCGTCGTCCTCACCGTCGACCCGGCGCGCCGCCTCGCGCAGTCGATGGGCCTGTCGGAGCTCGACAACAACCCGCGCCGGATCGAGATCGACGGCGACGGCGAGCTGCACGCCATGATGCTCGACATGAAGCGGACCTTCGACGAGATCGTCGAGGCGCACGCCGACCCCGACCGGGCCAAGCAGATCCTCGCCAACCCCTTCTACCAGTCGCTGTCGTCCAGCCTGTCGGGGACGCAGGAGTACATGGCGATGGAGAAGCTCGGGCAGCTGCACCGCTCCGGCGCCTGGGACCTGATCATCGTCGACACCCCGCCGTCCCGGAACGCGCTGGACTTCCTGGACGCCCCCGAGCGGATGGGCCGCTTCCTCGACGGCCGCTTCATGAAGCTCCTCGCCGCCCCGGCCAAGACCGGCGGCCGCTTCGGCGTCAAGGTGATCAGCGCCGGGTTCGGCGTGTTCACCGGCGTCATCAACAAGGTCCTCGGCGTCCAGCTGCTGCGCGACGTGCAGACGTTCGTCGCCGCCTTCGACACGATGTTCGGCGGGTTCCGGGAGCGCGCCGAGAAGACGTTCAAGCTCCTGCAGACTCCGGGCACCGCGTTCCTCGTCGTCGCCGCGCCCGAGCCCGACGCCCTGCGCGAGGCGTCCTACTTCGTCGAGCGCCTCGCCGAGGAGCGGATGCCGCTCGCCGGCCTCGTGGTCAACCGCGTCCACGAGTCTGCCGCGGACACGCTGTCGGCGGCCCGCAGCCAGGCCGCCGCCGAGACGCTGGAGGAGCGCGGCGAGCACACGCTGACCGCGGCCCTGCTGCGCCTGCACACCGACCGCCTGCAACTGGCCGCCCGCGAGGAGCGCCTCCGCGACCACTTCGCGTCGACGCACCCGACCGTGCCGGTCACGGCCGTCCCGGCGCAGGCGGAGGACGTCCACGACCTCGACGGCCTGCGCCAGGTGGGCGAGGACCTGGCCGCGCCCGCCGCATCCCCCACCGCCGCCTGACGCCCGGCCGGGCGTCAGGCCGTTCCGCACTCTGATCAGCGAAAACAGACATTTATGGCGTGGCGATAGGCCCGTACCCAAAAGGTGGTACGGGCCTACCGGCCACGCTTTATTTGGACCGTGCCGGTCCTTGGACCGCTGCCGGACGGGCCCCGGGGGCCCGTCGAACTAGCTGGCGACGAGTTCTTCCTCGTCGACCTCCGCCGACCGCTCGTACTCTTCCTTCGCGGTCTCCAGAAGGTCGCGCCACGAGCGCACATCCGGCCGCCGCCGCAGCAGGGCTCGACGCTCCCGCTCGGTCATCCCGCCCCACACACCGAACTCGATCCGGTTGTCGAGAGCGTCGGCGAGACACTCCGTGCGCACCGGGCAGCCGCGGCAGATGAGCTTGGCTCGGTTCTGCGCCGCACCCTGCACGAACAGAGCGTCCGGATCCGCGTTACGGCAGGCGGCGCGGGCGGTCCAATCCGTGATCCACATCTTGGCCCCACTCCCCTAGGGTCTGTGTCGATTTGCGCTCCTTGGCCGGACGGGCGCGGACGTCAGGCCGCCAAACGAAAGCCGTGGGGAAGAACTTACGGAAGCGAGGGACGTTTCAACAGCCCCCGTTGGGCCCATTCTCGATATAGCCCACCGGGGCCATACCGCCGGAACGGACTAGTTACCTGTAGTTGACGCGCCAGACACCGCGCAGGTTGTCACGATGAGGGCATAACGGACGAAGATCCTGATCAGCCGGTCCGGAAAGCACGAACCCTGGGGGACCTGTCCCTAATGCACTGCTCGTCCCGCGTACCCTAGACCCCGTGCGCGTTGCGAAGAACGATCGGGCCCAGGCCGCGTCCACGCTGTTCAGGTTGCTAGGTGCCGGGGTGGTGGCGGGCCTCATCGTCGCGCTCATCGCGTTGCCCGCCGTAGGCAGCGCCGGGCTCACCGCCCGCGACGCCGCCAACAACTTCGAGGACATGGACAGCCAGCTCAAGACGACACCGCCGTCCGAGAAGACGGTGATGTACGACGGCAACGGCAAGCAGGTCGCCACGTTCTTCGACAAGTACCGCGAGTCCGTCCGGCTCGACCAGGTCGCCCCCATCATGCGGCAGGCGATGATCGACATCGAGGACTCGCGCTTCTACGAGCACGGCGCGCTCGACCTCAAGGGCACCATCCGCGCGATGGCGTCCAACGTCGAGTCCGAGCAGACGCAGGGCGGCTCCACCCTCACCCAGCAGTACGTCAAGAACCTCCTCGTCGACAGCGCCAAGTCCGAGGAGGAGTACCGCGAGGTCACCGCGCCCACGGTCGGGCGCAAGCTGCGCGAACTCCGCTACGCGCTCGACGTCGAGCAGCGCCTCACCAAGGACCAGATCCTTGAGGGCTACATGAACGTCGCCTACTTCAGCGCCGGCGCCTACGGCGTCCAGGCCGCGTCCAAGCGGTACTTCAGCATCCCCGCGTCCAAGCTGGAGCTCGGCCAGGCCGCCCTCCTCGCCGGCATCACCCAGAACCCCACCGCCTTCGACCCCATCCGCAACCCCAAGGACGCCCGCAAGCGCCGCGACGTCGTCCTCTACCGGATGGCGCAGCTCCGCCACATCACCAAGGCGCAGGCCGACGCGGAGGCCGCCAAGCCGATCCAGCTGAACCGCACCGACCCGGTCGGCGGCTGCGAGACCAGCAAGGCGCCGTACTTCTGCGAGTACGTGAAGTACGACATGCTCAACATCCTGTCGGACGGCAAGTACTGGCAGCTCAAGCCGAAGCAGCAGCAGACCGTCGTCAACAAGCTGAACCGCGGCGGCTACACCATCCGCACCACCCTCGACATGGACGACCAGCGCGCCGTCGACAGGGCCCTGCGCGGAACCGTCGCACCCGGCGGCAACCGCGTCGGCGCCGAGGCGATGGTCGAGCCCGGCACCGGCAAGGTCCGGGCCATCGGACTGAGCAAGCGGTACGGCGCCGGCAAGGGCCGCACGACCATCAACCTCCCGGCCGACTCCGCGCACGGCGGCGGAAGCGGCGTCTCGGCGGGCTCGACCTTCAAGGTCTTCACCCTCGCCGCCGCCATCGACCAGGGCATCCCGGTCAGCACGACCATCAACTCGCCGCAGACCACCACGGTCAGCGGGTTCCAGCCGTGCCGCTACACCGGGACGTTCGACGGCAAGAAGGTGAAGAACGCCATGGTCGGCGGCGGCCCCTGGACCCTGTCGAACGCGGGCGACAGCGAGAAGGGCAACTTCAACCTGAAGACCGGCACCTGGCACTCGGTCAACACCTTCTACGCCGTCCTGGAGAAGCGCGTCGGCGTCTGCAACGCCGTCAAGATGGCCGAGAAGTTCGGGATGAAGCAGGCCACCGGCGACCCCCTGATGCCGATCGCCTCGCAGGTCCTCGGCGTCAACGACATCGACATGGTGCACCTCGCCGCCGCCTACGCCGGCTTCGCCGCCCGCGGCAAGTACTGCGCCCCCCTCTCGGTCACCGAGGTCGTCGACCCCGAGGGCAAGAAGCTCAAGCTCCCCAAGCAGGACTGCCACCAGGCCCTCGACCAGGACGTCGCCGACAAGGTGAACTCGATCCTGCAGGGCGTCCTCACCAAGGGCACCGCGGCCGGACGCAGCATCGGACGTCCCGCCGCCGGCAAGACCGGAACCTGTGAAGAGTTCACCTGCGCCGTGTTCGCCGGGTTCACCCCGAACCTCGCCGCCGCCACCGCCTACTGGGACTTCCGCGGCCCCTGGCAGTACAAGGTCTACGGCGTCTACGGCGCGGACATCCCCGGCGGCATGTGGCAGCAGTCCATGCGCAGCGCCCTGGCGGGCAAGCCCGCGCCCGGCTTCCAGACCCCGACCCGCGACTTCGGCGACACCACGAACGTCCCGCAGGTGAAGGGCCTCACGGTCGCCGCCGCCACCGCCAAGCTCAAGGGCGCCGACCTGAAGGTCCAGGTCGCGTCCGGCTCCGTCGACTCCGACCAGCCGAAGGGCACGGTCGTGTCGACCTCACCCGACGCGGGCACCTCCGTCCCGCCCGGCACGACGATCATCCTCTACGTGAGCGGCGGCAAGAAGCACGGCGGGCCGCCACCAGGCGACTGACGCGAAAGGGCCCGGCACGCGCCGGGCCCTTTCTCATTCCGCGAGCTGCCGCTTCACCTCCGCCGCGACGCGCCCGCCCTCCGCGCGCCCGGCCACCTTCGGATTCACCGACTTCATGACCTGCCCCATCGCGCGGGGCCCCGACGCGCCCGTCTCGGCGATCGCGTCCGCCACCAGCGCCGTCAGCTCCTCGTCGGACAGCTGCGCGGGAAGGTACCCCTCCAGCACCTCGCCCTCGTCCCGCTCCGCCTTCGCCTGCTCCTCGCGCCCCGCGTCACCGAACGCCGTCGCGGCCTCCCGCCGCTTCTTCGCCTCCCGCGTGAGCACCTTCACGACGTCGTCGTCGGAAAGCGTCCGCGACTGCTTGCCGGCGACCTCCTCGTTCTTCACCGCCGTGAGCGCCATGCGCAGCGTGCGCGTCCGCAGCTCGTCGCGCGCCTTCATCGCGGACGACAGATCGGTCTCCAGCTTCTCCTTCAGGGTCATGCCCAACATCATGCCCGTCCGCGACCTTCCGCCTCATCAGGATTACCGAGCGGCGCCCATGTCTGAAAGCATGGAACCCTGAGAAGGGAGAGCCGTGCGAAAGATCCACGCCGTGCCGCTGGGAGTGCTGGGCGCTGGTGCCGCGACCTTCGGGTACGCCTCGTTGATCGAGCGGAACTGGTTCCGCCTCCGCCGCTTCGACGTACCCGTGCTGCCGCCCGGCCGCCCCCCGGTGAAGATCCTGCACATCTCCGACGCGCACCTCACGCCCGGCCGGTCACGCCTGATCCACTGGGTGCGCTCGCTCGACGCCCTGGAACCGGACCTCGTCGTCAACACCGGCGACTCCCTCTCCCACCGCGACGCGATCGGCCCCTTCCTCGACGCCCTCGGCCCCCTCCTCGACCGCCCCGGCGTCTTCGTCTACGGCTCCAACGACCTGTACTCGCCGGTCCTGAAGAACCCGCTCCGCTACATCTGGCGCACGAGCAAGTCCGACTACGGCCGCCGCCGCCGCGAGCCCGACCTCCCCTACCGCGAGCTCGGCTCGTCCCTCCAGGCCGCCGGCTGGCTCGACCTCAACAACCGCATCGGCCGCCTCAAGGTCGGCGAACTGGACGTCGAGTTCGGCGGCATCGACGACTCCCACATCAACCGGGACCGCTACGACAAGATCGCCGGCCCCGTCGACCCGCAGGCCGACGTCCACCTCGGCGTCATGCACTCCCCGGAACCCCGCAACCTCGACCGCTTCACCGCCGACGGCTACGACCTCCTCCTCGCCGGCCACACCCACGGCGGCCAGGTCTGCGTCCCCTTCTACGGCGCCCTCGCCACCAACTGCGGCCTCGACCGCCCCCGCGTGAAGGGCCTCCACAAGCACCGCGGCTCCTGGCTCCACGTCTCCGCGGGCCTGGGCACGTCCCCGAAGGCCCCCATGCGCTTCTGCTGCCCGCCCGAGGCCTCCCTGCTCACCCTCGTCCCCCGACGGTGAACTGGAAGACCGCCCCTCTCCTAGCCACCCTGTACGACTTCGCCGTCCAGAACCGCGCCCTCTCCCGCCTGGGAGCCCGCGTCCTCTGGAACTACGACATCACCCACCTGCACGAACTCATCGCCGCCCAGGACCCCACGGCCCTAACCCTGGACATCCCCTGCGGCGGCGGCCTGGCCATACGGGACAACCCCCGCCACGTAGCAGCCGACCTCTCCCGAACCATGCTCAAGAGGGCCCGCCGCAAGACGACCACCCTCGTCCAGGCAGACATCTACAACCTCCCCTTCCCCACCGACACCTTCGACGCCTGCCTCACCTACAACGGCCTGCACTGCCTGAAAGACCCCCAGCGGGCCCTACGCGAACTCACCCGAGTCCTACGCCCAGGCGGCACCCTCCAAGGCACGACCCTCGTCAGGGCCGCCGGCCGAGACCCCTTGATCAACCTGTTCCGCCGCCAGGGCGCCTTCGGCAACCCAGGCACCAGAACCGAGCTCCGAACCTGGCTGGAGACGGCCCCCCTGACGAACATCACCCTCACCGCCTCCGGCGCAGTGACCGCCTTCACAGCCCGAAAATCAGGGACGCACCACTCCCCAGCATCCGCTAAGGTGGACTAGGCGCCGGGAGAAACGTACGACTCCCGGGCAGCCATCACCGGGGTGTAGCGCAGCTTGGCAGCGCGCTTCGTTCGGGACGAAGAGGTCGTGGGTTCAAATCCCGCCACCCCGACAGAAACCGCCAGGTCAGAGGCCGGTTCTCCACACAGGAGACCGGCCTCAAGATCTTTTGACCCCCATCTGACCCCGACCCTAGCCGTGACCCCGCGACCTCCAGGGTCACGCACCATCACCAACCGGCCACAGCCCAGGCGCGCCGACACCCATCTGAACCATTGCTTCTGCCGCTCGCACCACCCGTTCCATTCCGCTCCTGCCTCTTTCGGGGCAGCGTCCAGCGGACAGCCCCAGGCTGCCAGCCCGCGAACATGGACGTAGGTGCATGAGCCGAGATTGTGCTCCTATCCA
Organism: Actinomadura sp. NPDC048955; assembly: GCF_040649435.1. Classification (NCBI taxonomy): domain Bacteria; kingdom Bacillati; phylum Actinomycetota; class Actinomycetes; order Streptosporangiales; family Thermomonosporaceae; genus Actinomadura; species Actinomadura sp. NPDC048955. The sequence goes on along the minus strand of NZ_JBEZJI010000012.1, from coordinate 125,350 downwards.
GTGAACGCCGACTGCCCGTCGGGCAGCAGGGAGCTCGCCAACGGATCCTGCGTCAGCGGCCACAAAGTGGTCTAGCTCATCACCGCCCTTTGCGTTGGGCATGATCCAAGGCAAGGACTCCGGTGAGCCCACTGTCGCCTCGGCATGCCGCCGAACCACGCGATTAGGCGGTGTGGGTTGCCGCCGGCCGCCGACAGAGCGACTACTGGATGGGGCGGCCGGACTCCGGTGAACGCGTGGACCTAATCGAAGATCCTGCCGAGCACGTGTGAGTGGTCGGTCTTGTAACTGATGAGCATGGCCAGTGACTCGGACGGCACGTGGACGCTCTGGCGTGGCCACACCCGCGAGTCCGATCGGCGGTGCATCCGCCTTGACCCGCCGGACATCCTGCTGCCCACAGCTGAGTCACTGGATTCACCTGGGCCGTCGCGACTGTGGCAGCCCAGGCTCGGCGACCTCGATGGTCCGAAGGCACCGGCCATTCCGGCCTGCCCCTCGACGAGGACGACCTTGCAGCGGTGCTGCTGCTGGCATCGACCGCCGGGGGCTAGCCTGAGGCAGCGTCATCCTTAACGCCATAGCCGAACACGAATGGACCGGCTTCTTGGTGCTCTCCTGCGCCCGCTCAAGGCGCCGCTCAACAACCTCTTGCCTCGCATCCACCAGTACGCCCCCTTATATGGACGTAGAACTGACGGTTGTGTAGCGGCTGTCTTCAGGAGCCTAGCCTCCTACTTATCAGCGCGCCGGGCTACCTTGTGAGCTGACTATACCCGGTGCCGCTTCGCCCCACCGATGGCCGCACTTCGACCATTTTCCACGGCCACAGGGGCATGGGCGGCTGCCCCGCACCGGGGAGAAGTTTCTCCAGTACGGGCGCCGGGTCAGGGTTGCCGCCGCAGTTGTCAAACCGACGTCGTCCACAAGGGCAAGAGAGCCATCCAGGATGTCAGTGATCAGACGGCCGGCTCCGATCACGGCATCCGCAACAATAAAAGCGATCTTCGGCTCCATCAACTGTTGCTGGCCATCGCCCTCAAGCGAGAGCGGAGACCTTGCGTAATACCGAACGAGGACAGCACCTGACTCGTGGGCCATCGGAGGAGATGCGTACGCAATCGTGGCCCCGAACGCCGGGTGTGCCGCATCAGACAGCCAGTCGTACCATTCGTGGAAGCGCGAGTCTCCTGAGACCTTGGCCAGCTTCTTCACCAGCGTCAAGACGTTGGTCGCCTGCAGCTTCTCGTGGCTGTGCGCGAGGCGAGATCCCATGCCGGCATGTAGTAGGACGGGCGCAAGGGCATCACGGACGCTCCCGGGCCGTTTGAGCGCATCCGCTGGCGTGGCCTTGGCGATACGCCATGCCTCGGCGAGCTTCTGCGCCTGGTCGACGAGTGCACCTGCTTCCTCGACGACAGCTCGCGCTGTTACCGCTCCAGAGGCGATCCGCCAGCGCCAGAGATTATCCACGGTGTCTTCAAGGAGGTCGATGCTCCGCCAAGCGTGCACTAGCCACCAACTGACGAGCCGTGTATGCAGTTCGGGGTAGATCACCGCGGCTGCTTCATCCCGCATCCCGGGTTCTGACGGTTCATCCAACGCCAAGATCGCGACCTCGTCGTCGGAAGCCACGTATACCCAGTCTTCGCGACGCTTGGCGGCAATTGCTTTCCACCGGGCGATGTCGCGGCCCGTGCGCGGGACGAGTAGGAGATCGACCGTACCAGCGTTCACCGTCAAGATTCGCAGGTCCTCAACGCGACGGATTAGCGCGTCCAGTTCCTTGGTGCGTGTTTCTCCCAGCGCCTTGGCAGCCGTCTCAGCCATGCTCGGTCGCGCTTGCATAGATGATCACATCCTCATGTCGTGGTATACGCTCACCCAGCAAGGGTCGTAAAGCTTCAGACTCCACTAGCATCGGCTACGAGTGTGTTCGGGCGCACTTTATATTCTCGTTTTCCACGTAAGCGAGTGGCCCCAGCGCGGAGATCCCGAGAAGCCTTGCCCGAGGACCCCGCACCGCTGCTTGGACATTGCCGACGAACGAGAAATGTGCTCCCAGACTGCTCGGCGCTCGTGGCTTGGGAACGTGCAGTGACCGCGAGAGGTTACCTCTGTCGTGGCCGTCATGCTTCGGCGGCGGATGCCGCCAGCCGAGCACATCCAACCGAATCAGGCCGCGCACGGCCATCACTTCCTCAATATAGGGACTCGATCATCTCCGTAGGGCTCCCCCCGTAGCATGAGCCCGCCTCAGCTTGCCACTGCTCCACCCAGGGCAGGACATCCAGAAATCCTGCAAGGAGCGGAACCGCGTCATCCCCTTCCTCGATCAGGCCGATGAGAATCAAGGCACGCTCGCGATGGTCCCCCTACCCATCGCGCTGGAAGGCCGGTTCAGTGGCTCGACCGGCCGATGGTCTTGTGTCCTAGCTGCCACCGGGTCCAGAATGTCGGTCGCGCGGAGGTCAGCGAGCAGGTCAGCGAGCAGGTCAGCGAGCAGGTCAGCGAGCAGGTCAGCGAGCAGGTCAGCGAGCAGGTCAGCGAGCAGGTCAGCGAGCAGGTCAGCGAGCG
>NZ_JBEZJI010000012.1:0-122675 GCF_040649435.1 Actinomadura sp. NPDC048955 | reverse complement strand
AGCAGGTCAGCGAGCAGGTCAGCGAGCAGGTCAGCGAGCAGGTCAGCGAGCAGGTCAGCGAGCAGGTCAGCGAGCAGGTCAGCGAGCAGGTCAGCCTAATCGGCGCGCAGCTTCGCCGGGTCAACTCCTGGACGACGGCTCAGGCCAAGGAGGAGATCGCCCGCGCCAAGCGCGTTTACGAGCAGCGGCGGCTCGTCGAGTGAGACCTGGACCTCTCGGCCCTGGCCGAGTTCATCACCATCGAAGGTCAGCCCACGCTCTACATCCCGGCGTCCCAGCGGAGGCGGCTCGACAACTCCTGCCACGGCTGAGAAAGCGCCCATGTGGTATCGCGACCGGCGTCCCCCCGTCTTAGGGACGGAGCGCCGGCCGCGGCCGCGTCGGTACTCGGAGCGCGTCTCATATTTCAGTGCCACGGCGGACTTCTTCACGAAGTCATCAGCGCCCTCAGCGAAGTGTAAGTCCAGGGGTTTCCAGTCAGGCATTCAGCTGTTGTCGGCGCCAGCCACGAGGCGTTGGAGGTCAGCTGTAACTACTCTGTATGTGGTGCCTATGCGGATGACCTTGCAGGGGAAGCGGTTCTCGCGGGCGAGCTGGTAGGCGCGGGTTCGGCCGAGGCCGAGGGCTCGGGCGGCCGTCTCGATGGTGGTGGTAGTTGGGAGAGCCGCCAACTCCTCATGGGTCATCGGTTCCATGCTCACGCCTCCTGAGTGTGCGCGCGGCGAGAGTCGAGGGGGACGCTTCGTTCGCTGACCGCAGGCGGTACGAGGAGTGTCGGGTCAGTGATCGGTCTCGGGAAGTCGTTGGCCGCCACTCTTACGCCAGCGTCGTCCTCGTACGTGTTGTCTTGGGTGGTCGGGGACGCCGCGCCTCTGCGGATGGGGCGGGAATGGACGGCATTGATGGTGGATTGTGCGTCGCTAAGGGCCGAGCAGAGAGCTTGGAGGAGGGGTCTTGCTTCGGCCAGAGCTCGACCGTGGCGGTCCAGAACGACAGCCAGGTCTTCACCGCGGTCGTGACCGAGGCGGTCGGCTTGGAGTTCTCGGAGGAAGAAGCGGTTGATCTGCTCGAGGAGCTGGTCGAGGCCGTAAGTGGCTGCGCTGAGGTTGCCGAGGATGGTGTAAGCGGTGGCGGGGAGGGTGAGGCTCGGAGGGCCGGCGGTGGCGTGATTGAGCTGGCGGACGTGTTCGTACAAGTTGGTCGCGAGACGTGTGGTCTCTTCGTCGTTACGAGCGGTCGAGGGAGCCTTCGTTTCGTCGGTCATGTGGGTGACTCCTTGTGGCGTTGGGGTACGTGCGCGGGCTGTGCTCGGCCATGGCTTCGCCTTCCTTGTGGGGTGGGATGAGGGTGCGCAGGCTCGTCATCTCGGACGCCGCACTGGCGCACATCTGCATATCGTTACGATTGTTTACGCTCCGTTAGTATGCGGTGGCGTCCATCGTTACGCCACGACCGGTACCGGTGTGGCGCCAACTTCTCTGGTCGCTACTGCGATGGGCGGCGAGGGGTGGTGCGCGCCGGCGGTGCAGGCGCGGGCCTGGTAGATCGGTGAGGGCGGTCTGCCTCTAGGTTGGGGAAGGGCAGGGGGAAGCCGGCAGCAGCGAGTCGCGCCGGGTTGTGCTCGGGTGTGTCGTTGGCCGGCGCCCGGAACAACGTCGGGTTTGTCGGCCGTGGGGTCGGTTGGCGGAGTCGGGTGAGCTGGGCAGCAGCCTTACGGGCTGCAGCTGCTTGGGCGAAGCGTTGCTGCGATTGCCGGTGCTCCGCGATCGCTTCGATAAGGGCAGCGAGCTGCACGATCAGATCGGAGAGGACGCCTGCGAGGCTCGGGCGATGACTGTGCGCCCCTCCGATCTGGGACAGAGCCAGAACCCGCGCAACCGTACGGAGGTTCGTGCCATAGGGCGTGGTGGGGGACTGGCGCCCGTAGGGTTCGCGAGCTGCTCGGTCATAGAAGTCGGCCGCGCGGGCGAGTTCCCGGTTGCCGGTGATGGCCGCGGTTACGTGGAGGACGTCGGAGGCCGCGGCGGCTAGGTCGGCGCGGACGGCAGGGTCATGGATGTGGCGCATCTGCCAGGTGGCTGTCGCGGCAGCTCTTGCGGCCTGCTGGTAGGCAGCATCTCGCTCCTGACGAGTCAGCTTCACTTGGCCCAATGAGCGCGGGTCGAAGTGCCTGCCTTCCTCAGGAGCCGACCAACGACAGCGGAGTTTGGGAAGGGTGAGGTCGGCGGCGAGCTTGCCACCGGAGAACCAGACCGGTTGACCATCTTGGTTGGTGTGACCGGGAAGCGCGGCCGCGTAGCCCGTGATCTCTCCGGGAGTGCGGACGCTCTCACGGACCTTGACCAGCACTCCAGCCTGCTCAAGGGCGACAAAGAAGTCGTCCTCGGTCTCAGCTCCGGCAGCTGCGGTGGCAACGCGCCGGCGGAGGGTACTGCGGGGCGGTTCCGACCAGTTCTTTCGGTGAGCGAGTTCCGTCTCGGCTCGGGTTGGTCGGGGCGCTGCTGTGCGGTCGGCGGGTGCGGTTGGGGTCAGGCCGTAGCGGTCTTCGACGATGTGGCAGGCATGGGCGACCTTGAAGTAGTCGCGACGAAGGTTCGGGTTGCGTCCATCCTCGCGGGCCAGGACGGCAACGAGATGGATGTGGTCCTCGGCATGGCGGACCGCGATCCAGCGGCATGCTCTATCAGCACCTCGCGGCGCCAACCCGGTCTGGTGCATGACCTCCTCAGCAATGTCGGCCCAGTCTTCATCCGACAGGCGTCGGTCCGCGGGCGCTGCCCTGATCGAGCACTGCCAGATCGGCAAGGCAAGCGGCGTATGACGAAGGGTGTCGAGCGGAGAGGTCAGGACTCCGACTAGATGCCGGTAGTCGCGGTCGCCTCTGACGTCCGTTCCGGGCTCCAGAGCTATGGGCAGGCGGAACCCTGCAACAAGGTGGGGATCGACGTGCTCGTTACGTTTCCCTGGTCCGTAGAGGTACGACAGCAGTCGGGCGAGGCTTTGGCCGCGTGTCACTTTCCCGATCAACGCAGCAGCCGACCTATCTCAACAGACGAGGCGTCCACCCTGCGAAGGACCTTCTCCAGATACGCTAACGAAGCGGAAAGTTCTTGAGGCGCCTGTCCCGTTGCGTTCGCTATTCGGGCCATCTGATTGATGTTCACACCGATACGGTTCAGCTGTCGCGCGATGCTGCGCAGTTCCTCACAGAGCGCCAGAGTCGGTTGCTGTCCGGACCCGTGCTGACGAGTGGCTGCCTGTACGGTGTGGACGATAAATGTTCCATAGGCGGCGCCCGCTCGATGGGCTGCCTCACAGATCTCCTTATATTCCTCGTCACTTACTCGGAATCTCATCTCCCGATCTCGTCGACGCCCTCCGGTGAGCTGCGAACGTCGTTGCAGCTTGCTCTCCCTGCTGACCTGTTCCTCGTCCGTGTTCCATCTCCTGCCGTGCTTGTCGGACCGCGCCCGGTCGACTCAGCAAAGCGACACGGTATGGATCATCCTGGAGTCCGTACCGTGTCGCGACACGGCCCTACCTTGCAGCCTCAAAGCAGGGTCGTCGGCGATTCTGCCAGCCAATGCTACATTCAATCGCAGAGCGCTAATCCCTGGCGAACGGTGTCGTTGAATACCAGGCGGTTCAGATCATCAATTGACAGGAGCAACGCTACAGGAGTTAGCGTGCAGAGAGTTTGCGACCCTTGCCTCCCTCGAGATTTTTATGGAGGTCGACCGGTCGATCACGGCAGGTTCGAGCGGTGAACCGATGCCGGTTTCGCAACGGCGATTGGAGGCAAGGGCAGCTCGCGTACAAGATGCCGCCGATGATGAGCCGCACCGGGCAACTCTCGCGTGGGAGGCGTTGATGCTGCGCCAACGATCGTCGCGCTCTGTCCCGGCTTCGTCCACTGCGCGGCGGATGGTCCGTCCGCAACTCGTCCGCCGCCGTCCGTCCGACGTCCGCCCGGCGGACGGCGGACGGTTCGTCCGCGCGGACAAACTGCGGACGGACCGTGGACAAGTGGGGACGGGCGGCGGACAAACGCGGACCAAACCCTTCCCCGTCGGCGGCACCTGTATCGCTCCCACTCAGCGAAACGGGAACTCAGGCCGTGCGATGATACGGCGACGGCCGCTTGGGACCAGGACGGTCTGGACAGGGCGACTGTTGACGGTGTTGAACTGCAAGCAGAAGTCTCCGCGGCCCTTGATGGAGGTCCGAGTCCTCCAGGCCGCCAACGATCACCGAGCTTTGTGTGCCGCGCGCCGCGAACCCGCTCGTCCGCGGACGGCGGACGGCGTGGTCGAATCCGATCGCCGTCCACTTCGGCAGCGGTTTGTATAGCTGATAGCGGCGTCAAGCCCCGCCGGTCCTGCTGCGAGAGTCCTGGTTGAGCACTCGACGGAGATCGGCGCCGCCTCAGCGCCTTTCGGTCCCCCGCCATGCCTCTCTCAGCAGGATGCGGCGGCAACCGGCAAGTAGGCAGCTGAGACGGCCGTGACGTCGGCGGCATGTCGCTACGTCAGCGGGCAGGGGCCAGCCGGCCGCAAAGTGTCCTTCCCCTCGGGGCGTGGAGACCTGAATCAGAGAGATGGTTGGGTCGTGGGAGACAAGAGACGCCGGTTCGATCCGGAATTCCGTGAGGGAGCGAAGCGGATCGTCAAGGAGACCGGCAAGCCCGTCGCGCAGGTCGCTCGGGGCCTGGAGATCAACCCCTACACGCTGCACAACTGGATGAAGGCCGACCGTGTGCGGGAGGCCGCGAGCGAGGCGTTGAGCGAGTCCGAGCGTGAGGAGTTGGCTCGGCGTCACTAGGTCTCACCACCAGGGTCGTGCGGCCGGTGATACCCGGGGACGTTCACACCGGCCGCACGATAAACCGGCCAGGATGGCCAGCAAAGGACGCGGAGCACGGGGCGGCGCGCGTCGCGATGGCCGTCTCACGTCACGACGCCATACCCTCTGACCAGGCCAAACTCATTAACAACATCCGTGGACGCAACCACTGCGAGCGCGGCTCGCGAGGACTGATCAACTGCAGTCCGCCCGCGGGACAACACCTGTTTGCACCGATTACGTCGGCATCGCGATGTATATATGGAATCTGGCTCGCCGGCGGCTGGGGGAGGCCTGGCATCTGAGTGTCTGCGGGGGCTTGCCACGCAGGGCCCGAGACCGGTAGTCATCTATGTGAGATTTCAACTGCCTAACTGGACATCAACTAGTGGAGTGCGAACGCTTCAGTGCGGGTCTCCGAGGTTGAGCAGAAGGGGGACTCGAGCGGTGCCTGATCGGTTCACCGTGGGCAAACTGGTCCAGTACCCGGGATCACCTGGAGTCGGAAGAATCGGTACGGTCGAGGGCCGACATGCGCGGGTCGAGTTCTTCGAATCGGTAGCCGCGCCTGTTGCCCATTCCGAGCAGGTGGCCCTCGCCGATTGCCGTGCAGTCGCTCTCGCTGCTGAGACGCGAGTCTACTGGAAGAATCCGGACACTGGTGACTGGCTCGCCGGACGAGTCACCGCCATGGTTGATGATCGCTGTTTCGTCCGATTTCCCAACGCTGTCTATGACCGTCCTGTCCCAGTGAACGAACTTCGGGTGCGGTGGGATCGGCCGATCGCCGATCCTGTCACGGTACTGACGGCGGGCGGGAACGAGTCTGCTTACTTTCATGAGGCCCGGATGCCGTTTCTCCGTGGCCTGGTGGCGCAACGTGCGGCCAGCGCAAACATCTCGGCCCTGTCCTCTTCCGCGGTGGAGTTCTTCTCCCATCAGGTTCATGCCGCACTGACAGTCCTGTCCGACCCGGTGCAGCGGTATCTACTCGCGGACGAGGTCGGGCTGGGGAAGAGCGTCCAAGCAGGCTTTGTCATCCGGCAGACGCTACTTGATCATCCCGAGGCATCGGTTTGTGTCGTGGTCCCGGAGGTTCTCCGGCGGCAATGGTGCCGGGAGTTGCACGACAAGTTCTTCATCGGGGACTTCCCGTCGGCCAGGGTGAAGGTCATGGCGCATGAAACTCCCGAGCGCTGGGCTGTCTACCACAAGAGTGATCTGGTGGTGGTCGACGAGGCGCACCGGCTGGTGCAGGCGAGCGGGCCCGAGGATCCCACCTATCAAGCGCTGGCGGATCTGGTGCACTCCTCACCCCGGTTGCTGCTGCTGTCGGCGACTCCGATCATGTCGCACCACACAACCCAACTCGGGCTGCTGCATCTACTCGATCCCGAGTTGTACCGGTGGAGCGACAGCAAGGCGTTCGAGCGCAAGTACCGGCTGCGGTCGCAACTGGCCAGAGAGGTTCACGCCCTCGACAGCGACTTCACCTATCTCCTGCCGTCAGCGATCGAGGACATCGGTGCGCTGCTGCCCGCGAGCGACCGCCGGTTCACCGAACTGAGCGGCAAGGTCCTCGAGCTCCTGGACGAGAACGACGAGTTGCGGCCCGACACCGACCCGGCGGAAATCAAGGTCCGGACCGAGGCACTCCGGGCGCACATCAGTGAGGCCTATCGGCTCCACCGGCGGGTTATCCGTCATCGGCGCCACACCGTCGCACGCGAAGACCCAGGCCCGCAGTTCCCGCTGTTCGAGGTGCGTGGCCGCCAAGAACCCCAGACCCTGGTGCTTGACGGTGCCGGCCACGCCGCGGCGGGAGATGCGCTGTCGCGGTGGCGGTCCCAAGTGTGGGACGCCCTCCTCAACGCGGGATTGGAAGGCCAGGCGCCCGAGTACGCAATGGCGCTGGCCGTCCTTGTCTCGCGCGCCTGTGTATCGCCGGAGGAGTTCGCTGCGGCCCTGGCCTGGCGGATCGAAGGTGACCAGAGGGCGGCGGACTGGGCCGGGCTGGACGCACGCGAGCGAGCACTGCTGCGCGAACCGGCGGTGCTGGAGGCCGACCGAGCGGCGTTGGCGGGATTGCGCGAGTTGCCCGGCGGGTTCTGCCTTGGGAAACGGCATCTCGATGATCTGATCGACACGATGCTCCCGGCCATCAAGTCCAGGCGCCGAGCAGTCATCTTCTGCGGGCCGGGGCGCCTTGCCGGGGCTCTGACTGAGCGCATGCGGCAGCGCTTCGGGAAACTGGCCGTGTACGAACACTCCCGCCAGGTGGATGCCGACGCCGCCGAGGAAGCGATGTCCGCCTGGTCGGTACCCATGAGCAAGCACCCCGGCAGCACGGTACTGGTCACCGACGACTCGGCCGAGGACGGGCTGAACCTCCAGGCGGCCGATGCCGCCGTGCATGTACGGCTGCCGTGGTCTCCCAACCAACTGGAACAGCGGCTCGGACGTGTCGATCGTTATCAGGCTCCGGGCAGCGGCCCTGCGGAACCCGCGCACCAGTACCTGATCGGAGACCCTGACGCGGAGGCCTCGTTCATACAGGCCTGGTCCGTTCTGCAGACGGACGGATTCAAGATCTTCACCGAGTCGGTCTCCACTCTCCAGGACGCGATCTCGGAGGGGCTCGTCGAGGTGTGGACCGCTGCGCTCGAGCAGGGGCCTGAGGGGCTGCTCGCGATGGCTGAGCCGGTGAAGAGCAATCTCGGGGCGGCACGCGATGAGATAGACAAGTTGGACATGCTCGAGGCCGTCCACGAGACCGCCACGGAGGCCCGGGAACTCACCGGGGCGTTGCTGGAGGTGGAGGCGGCCTGGCGTGAGATGCGCACGGCTATGTTCAGCTACGTCGCGGACAAGGGCGGCATCAAACTGCGCCATCACGACCGGACCGTGGCTGGCTGCGAACGGGAGGTCTTCGACCTCTGGCAGTCCCACCCGCTGCTCGACCCGCGCCGCTGGTTCGATGCCCGGTCGCGGGTCTCCCAGGAGATGGCGCAGGGTGCTTTCAACCGCTCGGCAGCGTTTCGGGCCCCGGGCACCCGGCTCTTGCGCCCGGGGAATCCGCTGGTCGACATACTCGCCGCAGCCATCTATCACGACGATCGCGGGCAGGCCTCGGCGTTCCGCAGGATCGATCCCGCCTATGAGGGGCCGGCGATCGCGTTCTTCGGCTTCGACTACCTGATCGAGGCAGATCTGTCTGGGGCGCTCAGCCTGGTCACCGATCAGGCCGGAGCGAGCCTGGCGCTGCGGCGGCAGGCCGACCAGTTGCTGCCACCGTTCACGCTCAGGACTTGGATCGAGGCGGGCACGCAGTCGCCCGTCACAAGCGCGTCGGTGACGGGCTGGCTTGAGCGGCCCTACGACAACAGACGCGACCGCAACTACAACGCAGAACGGATGTCGCACTTGCTGGAGGTGTTCGGAGGCTGGGCCGGTTACCGCACCGCCGCCGTCGACGCGGAACATCTCGCGCGTGCCCATCTGGCCGACGTGACTGATTTGGCTCGCAGGTGCGCCCGCGCCCAGGAGCGCTCTCGACAGCGAGTCGCGATCACGCTCGCCCAAGCACAGGCCCGACAGGACGCTGGTCATTTGGTCGGTGACACCGAGAGCCTGCTGACCGACGCGGCGGTGACCGACGCGCTGGTGGAGGGGTTGTCCCAGCCGACGGTGAAGGTGGTCGCCGCCACGTGCATCATCCGCACCGGGCGTGAGGCGGTACGACGTGTCGGCCAGTGACTGGGTCAAGGCCAAGCATCTCTTCGCGGAATGGCCCGACCGTCAGCGCTCCGACGATGCCAGCGGCACACTGCGCCGTTTGTCGGACGCGCTGGCGCAGGTTCAGGACGGCGGCGCCGGCTGGCGAGACATCGCAACGCTGACCAGGCAGGTGCTGTTGGAGGCTCATGCTCGCGGCAACGAGTCGCCGTTGACGGTACCCGCCGACCCTGCACTGCCGACGATCGAGCAGTGGTGGCTGGCCGGATGCCAGGCACGGCAACTGACACCTGGCATGATCACCGTGTCCGCACGCCTCTGGCATCCCGACGTGCCCGAGGGCCCGGCGGCCAAGGCTGCTGAAGCAGACCTCCGGCAGGTCTATCTCGGCCACAACTCCAGGCAGCGTCTCCGGCTGGAGGGTGTTCCAGGGGACCCTTTCTGGTCCGCCGCGGTGGACTATGAGCGTTACTACTCGGTCGGCCAGCGCCAAGCCGCACGCTCGGTGGTGCTGGCACCTGCGGGAAGCACCACGATCATCTGTCTTCCCACCGGGCATGGCAAGACCCCGGTGGCGCTGGCTCCGGTGCTGCTCGGCGGGCGGGGCCGCGGTGTTGCCGTGGTGGTCGTGCCCACGGTCGTGCTCGCCCTCGACATGGAACGCCGCGTCCGCGATCTTGTGGACAGGCAGGCCGTGAAAGCACCCACTGGCCGCTACGCATATACCGGCAACCTCCCCGAGGAGGTCAAGCGCCAACTCGTGGACGATATCCGTACCGGGCGCCAGCCGGTGGTGTTCACCGCGCCGGAGGCGGTGGCGAAAAGCCTGCGCAAGCCGCTGGACGATGCCGCCGAGGCGGGCCTGCTCAGCCACTTCATCATCGATGAAGCACACCTGGTCGAGCAGTGGGGCAACGAGTTTCGGCCCGAGTTCCAAACAATGGCCGGCCAACTGCGCGGCTGGCGGCGGCGGGCACCCGAAGGCCGGGAGCCGCGCGCGGTGGCCATGAGCGCCACCCTCACCAGCGCGCAAGTCGAAACCCTAAAGTTCCTGTTCGGTGGCCCCTTGGGAGCGGAGGTCGTCTGGGCCTCGCAGCTGCGCAGTGAGCCGAGTTACTACATCGGCTCGTTCGGCGATGAGCAGACCCGGCGGGCGAATGTGGTCCGGGCGCTGACTCTTCTGCCTAAACCGTCGATCCTGTATGTGACCAGGGTCGAGGACGCCCGGGAATGGGCCGCACACCTGCAAGATCTCGGGATGCGGCGGGTGACCGCTGTCACCGGCGGGTCCACCGACGACGAGCGGCAGAGCGCCATGGAAGGCTGGGCTGGTCGCAGCGCACAGGCACCGGCGCCTACTTACTACGACACCGTGATCGGTACCTCTGCTTTCGGTCTGGGAATCGACCTCGCCGATGTCCGCTCCGTGGTGCACGCATGCCTGCCCGAGACCGTGGACCGTTACTACCAGGAGGTCGGGCGCGGCGGACGCGACGGAAACCCGTCGGTGGCCTACATGGCCACTGCCCCACGGGATTTCCGCTTGGCGAGTGACCTCAACGCCCAGGCGATCCTCCGGCCGGAGACGGCGTGGGAGCGGTGGAGCGCCATGTTCCATCAGCGTCTGCGCCCCGATTCCGGCGGCATTTACCAGCTGAATCTCGGGTCGCTGCGAGCCAGCCTCGCGACGGGATACGAGACCAATCGCAAGTGGAACATCCATACGCTCAACCTCATGGTCAGGGCCAAGCTGATCGAATTGAGATCACCCGAGCCCCCTGCACCAACTGACGGGGAACCACCCGATGCCTGGCGTGTCCGGCTGCAGGACTATGTCGAGGCGCTGCCGGTCAGGGTCGATGTCCGGCTACTGGACGGCGGCACGAATGATCATCGGTACTTCACCGACAAGATCGCCGCGGCGAGGACGGGCATCCTGGACGCCCAGCGGGCCGCTTTGCAGCGGCTGCGCGAAGCGGTGAAGGGCAGCCGATGTGTCGCGGACGTTCTCGCCGATTATTACATCCTGCAGCGCTCGGCAGGATCGCTGCCGACCTCTGCCGCCTGCCGCGGGTGTCCTTATTGTCGTACTACCCGTGAACCGCCTGACAACGGCCATCTCTACACCGAACCGTGGCAGCCCGACCCCGACCTCGTGTCCTGGCCCGGCGTCCCCAGTGACCCACTGAATTCCTTCCGCGGGCAAGGTCAGACCAGTCTCAGCATCTATTGGGCCGGCGAGGACGAGTATCGAGATCTCGTCGCTGATCTGGTGACTCGTCTGTGTCGAAGGGGGATGTCCATCGTCGGTGGCGTTGGTCTCGACGCGGGCTTCCTCGCCCGCATCCAGCAGAACGCCGCGCCGCATCCCCTCATTTTCGACGCTGAGGAAGACCTCCTTGCGGGCTTCCCCGGTCCCCTCATCCAGGTGCTGGGCGGCCAGCAGATGAGTACCGCCGAGGCTGAACGTTTCTGGAGCACCGACATCACCTATTTTGTGCACGCTCGCCATCTCCAGCACCCCGGCAAGGCTGGCGCGCGCCTCGTCGACGTGCACGGCAGCAGCATTTCCGTCCGAACCGCCTTGAGGTCTCTGTAATGGCACTGATCAACGATCCGGCGTCGCGGCCTGCTCCGATGTGGGCGGTGGTGCGATTCCTGGCCGCCGAGAAGCGGCCTGTAGCCGCCGAACGCGCCAAGAATCTCCTGACGCCTCCCGGGCTGGTCGGGGACGACCACAAGATGTTCGAGTGGGCCGTCGACACGCTGAAGAGACTCCGGTTGGCGGAGGAGACACCCGAGGGATACCTGCGGCTCACCGGCCCCGCCGCCCATCTGGGTGTGGCCGACTACGGGGCGTTCACCGGTGTGCTACGCAACGCGGTGCTCGCCCCTGAACTCAACTCTGGGTTGGGAAACGACGATAGCCAGGTTGAGGCCCGTGACCTGACCCGAGCCTTGTGCTGGTTCCTGTCCCTGGACCCCACAGGGGAAAGCGTCGGCCTCGGTAACTATCCCCGGCTCCAACTGAACGTTCTCAGCCCGGTGGTCGGGAAAGCCATTGAGAACAACAACCGCTGGAACTACTTCAAGGTATGGGCCCCCGCGCTCGGATTGGGGGCGGCGGCGCTAACGGTCAGCGGTGACGCGAGCCACCTGGTGCCCGACTGCACGCAGGCCGTCAGGCAGGTGGCGCAAGCGCTCTGGAGAACTGCGGACACGGTGAGCGCCGTGGAGGTACTGGACAAGCTGCGGACCGCCTTGCCGGTGCTGCCCGGCGGTGCCTATTCGACCGCGGTCGGAGTGGCGTCCCTCGGTGACACCGTGGCTGGGCCCGCGCTCTCCTTCGCCCTGCTACGCGGGGCCGACGAGGGCTGGTGGAGTCTGAAACGCGACGCCGACGCCAGTCGCACCCTGAGGATCCACGATCCCGACCGCCCGTCCTCCCCTCTTTCCTGCAGTTCCATCACGATCTTCGAGGATCTCCATGGCTGACCTCCGCGGCCACCTGTGCTGGGCGCCTGAGACCGCCTCCGCGACCATCAACACCGAGGCGGTCAATCCGTCCCCGGCGGTGTTCCTGGCCACGCACACGCCGTTGCGCATCCGCCGGGCCCGAATTCAGGACCGCTCGCTGATCCCCATGGACGGCACTGCCGACGAGGGCACCGTCCTGGCTGACTTCCTGGAACGTCGATCAACCACAGGAGCACTGCTGATGCCGGTGGTGGGCGACACCGGCTCGGGAAAGTCCCACCTCGTGCGGTGGGTGAGGGAGAACATCCCCGTTTCCGGCGACCGCCAGGTCATCTACCTGGAGAAGACGCAGACCAGCCTCAAGGCGGTCGTGAATGCGCTTCTGGAAGGAGTGGACAGCGAGTCACTGAGCAAACTGCGAGCCGACATCGACTCCTTCAGCAGTGGGCTGGACGAGGTCGCGCTGGCCCGGCGGTTGATCAACGCGCTGAACGAGGCACTGGCGGCCACCTCACCCCGGGACTTGTCGGGTGCGAACCGGATTCTGGCGGGACCCCGCGGGCTCGCTGTACTCCTCCAGGACCCCCATATTCAGCAGTATCTGTTGGGGCCCGGCAAGTACGTCCCGCTGCTGGCCGCTCAACTACTACACGACCGTGACGCCGCCTCCCCCGAACGTCCCGCCGGTTTCACAGTGGACGACCTGCCGCTAAAGGTGAGGGAGATCGACAAGGCCGCTGAGGTCTCCAAAGCGCTACTCTCCAAACTGCTGTCCAAGCCGGACCTGCGTACCGCGGCCGTCGACCTGCTCAACCAGCATATCGAGACGGCGATCCAAAACGTCTCCAGCCTGGGCTCTGGCCGGTTGCAACAAGCGATGCTCCAGGTGCGGCAGGAGTATGCGCGCCAGGGCAAGGAAATCATCCTGCTGGTCGAGGATTTCGCCTTGGTCCAGGGCGTGCAGCGCGAGTTGCTCGACGCGCTGACCGAGCCCGCCGTTCGTGAGGGCACCATCCGGTACGCACACATGCGCACGATGATGGCGGTGACCACCGGCTACTTCACCGATCTTCCCGAGACGGTGATGAGTCGGGTGTCCGCGGCCACCACCGGATACCTCTACGACCTCGACCTGATCTTCAACCGGCAGGACGATGGCGCCGAGCAGATCGCCTCGTTCGTAGGCCGTTACCTCAACGCGGCACGGATCGGCCAGGATGAACTCGAGCGGTCCGGCGGACACCGTGTGCCCAACATCTGCGAGACATGCCCGGTCAGGAGCCCCTGCCACGACTCCTTCGGTCACAGCCCGGAAGGCCATGGCCTCTATCCCTTCAACCGGTCGGCGCTGCTGCGGATGGTCCATTCGGTGGCTCCGGCTAACCAACCCTGGGCCTTCGTCCCCCGTACAGTGCTCAGCAACGTCGTCCGCCGGGTCCTGGTCGATGATGCCGCCGAGATCAGCGCGTGTACCTTCCCTGATGCTGCTTTCAAGGAGCGTTTCCCACTCGGACCGGAAGATCCGCCATTGACCTCCGCGGTGTCGGAGCTCGTCAACAGCTACGATCAGATTGACCCCCAGCGCCGCAACACGTTGCTGGAGTTCTGGGGTGATGCTCCGGCCGACCCGGCTGAGTTGGATCCGGGCATCCTCGAGGCATTTGGACTACCTCCCTTGCCCGATGAGGCCAGTCAGCATCGTCCGGCGGGTCCGGAGCCCACTCCGTCCGCCAAGGGTAAGTCTCCAGCGGGGGAGAACACGCCCTCTCCGGCCCTGCGGCGCAAACTCGAGGCCATCGAGAACTGGGCCACCCGAAACCTTCCACTCCAGCAGGCCATCGCAGGTGAACTGCGTGCCCTTATCGGCGAGACGGTGTTCCGCCGCTACAACTGGTCGCAGCCACTCATGAAGGAGATAGGGAAGACAGAAGCCGCCTCGCGTGCCTGGCCCAACAACTCCATCGTGGTCTCCATCGAGGGGGCGGGTGGCGAAAACCTGCCCGGGACGGCCGCCGCCCCCATCAAGTTCAAGCGCAACACCCTCAACAGCCAGTTCTTTCAGAGCCTGCTGCTCGCCAAGTACAACTCGGGCGTCCCCAGATCCGAGGACATCCGCCGGCTGGCCCGCTTCGCCGACACCAAGGCCACGGATCTGGCAGCCAGGCTCCAGCAGAGCTTTGAGACCTCTGACGCCGACCTCACCACAGGGTTGCGAGCCGCACTTATTGGCGCGGCGCTCGCGGGGAAGGCCTGGCCCGGCATGGACGACGCCGACTTGCTCAGCGCCGCACTGCACGACGGCCGC
The DNA here is from genome assembly GCF_040649435.1 of Actinomadura sp. NPDC048955. Lineage (NCBI taxonomy): Bacteria > Bacillati > Actinomycetota > Actinomycetes > Streptosporangiales > Thermomonosporaceae > Actinomadura > Actinomadura sp. NPDC048955. The sequence goes on along the minus strand of NZ_JBEZJI010000012.1, from coordinate 108,316 downwards.
GGCTGGACGCGCGGCGACCACACCATCCGCACCGCTCAATGGCGCCAACTGTTGGAGCATCATCTGAACCAGCGCAAGACCCTCGTGGAAGGACTCCGTGCCGGCCTCGGCTTGTCGCAAGGAATCGGGGCCGTACAGATGATCGACGCGGCCCGAGCCCTCCCGTTGCTGCGGCAAGCGGCCTCCAACTGGACCTGGCGCTCACCGGGGCAGGTTCCCGAGTGGGTGAAGCGTGCGGTCACGGGCTTTGCGACCTGGGAGGAGCGCATCGACGAGCAGAACACCGAGTTGGCAGCCACGCTCGGCAGGGTCCGCCGGCACCTGCCACGAGAAACCAGCGGGCGAGACAGTGTCGAAGCCGTTCAGGCGGCGCTGAAGGAAGCGGACAAGGTCGGTCTGTCCCCCACCGGAGCCCAGCAGAGGGACCGCCTGGATGCGCTCATCGCCGAAGCCGCCAATGCCGACTGGCAGGTTGTTTCGGCCCTAGAGCGGGACCTGAACAAGATCTCCTCAGCCGAGGCTGACCATGCAACGGCGGTGCGGGTCCATGCGGCCGTCCGGGATCGCGGTGCGTCGCTTTCCGCCATTGAGGCGTTCCTCACCGGGGCGGACCAGTGGCTGACCACCGCGCTGGGCGACGCCGGCGCTCGAAGCGACCTTGCCGGTGACGCCGCCGCCAGGGATGTGCAGACGGTGCTCGATGAATGGGCCGCGTTGAGCGAGGGGAAGAACGACGATGGCTGACGGATATTCCGTACTCGACAAGGCCCTGCAATTGCAGGGCGAGGCCCGCCGACTAGATCTTGGACGCAAGGACGTCCAGCAAGCCGAACGCATCGCCGAACGCGTCCACACACTCCGCGCCGCGCTCGGCGAACTGCGCGGCAGAGCCGACCTGGCCCGCACCCTCTCACAGCGGACCGGTGCCCGCATCGACCTGTCGGGGCTGAGCAACGGACAGCGGGAACTCGCTCGCAAGGCCGCGGGCGGACTCCCGAGCAACAGCGCATTCAACACCGCCCGCCAGAAGATCAAAGAGTCGAGCGACGGGCTCCTGGCCGAGATCCTGGACGTCTGGCGGACCTGGACGGCGCAGCGGCTGGATCGGCTTCCTCTGAACAGGATCGCGATGCTCGACGGGACCCAGCAGAAGGCGGCGCGTTCTACCCTCAGCAACCTCCGGACCTGCGCGCGCTCCGCCAACCTCACCTCCACCGACATCGTCATGTTCGTCACGCAATACGAGGGCCTGGAAGCTCAACTGGAGCAGGCCCAGGACGCGCCCCCGGCCCTGCTCGACTTGCTAAACCGTCTGAACACGGCCCCCTTGGCGCTGCGGGAGGTGAGCGACGAACAGATCGCGTTGCTGCGCCGCTACTCGATGGACGTTGAGATCGAATTGCGCAGGAGGAACTCGTGACACTAGGCCTGCACCCGCGCTTGGCCAGTCACCTGCTGGATCGGCTGGAAGACCTCGAACTCCCGCTGTTGGCATGGGGAGTCACTGCCGGCGCCCTGTCCAAGGACGAAGTTCTGGAGGTGATCTTCGAATCTCTTCTCGACCACCCGGACGCCCCGCAGAATGCCACCCCAGAAGACGTCCTGGGCAGGCTGATCGACATGGCGCTTCTGCACCCCGTCCCGGATTCGTCGCCCTCGCGGTATCGGACACGATTCGCCGAGGCGCTGCGGCTCACCACCCAACTGCGACAACTCTTTCCCTGGCATCTCGACGCCGACGGCACCTCGAACCGCTGGTGGACACGTGGGCACCGCCTCGTCGCTGACTATCGACTGCACACCGCCGCGCGCCGGTACCCACGTCGGGACATCTGCGCGGCCGACGCGCTGGCAGCGTTCCGGCAAATCCCGCAATGGGGCCCGGTTCACGAACACACGGCCGCCGCACAGATCGGCGATCGGAGCCTCGCCCGGTTCCAGGTGGCGGCAACGCAGACGGTCCTCGGCTCCCTCACCCGCGGGCGGTCGGCGGGCGTGATCGTCGGTGCGGGCACTGGCAGCGGCAAGACGCTCGCGTTCTACCTACCCGCCATGGCCGTCATGGCCGAGCAGGCCCGCCCTGGGCACTCCCGCGTTCACACGCTGGCCCTGTATCCGCGGACAGAACTGCTGCGCGACCAGCTACGCGAGGCCCTGGCCAGCACGCAGGCGGTCGAGTCCGTTCTGAGGCGGGACGGTCGGCGCCCCCTGCGCATCGGTGTCCTCTACGCGGACACCCCGCGAACTCCGCAGGAACTCGACGATTCGGGCCCAAGGCAGACCGCGGCAGCGCGGCGATGGCATCGGCGCAGCGATGGGGTGATCTGCCCGTTCCTGACCTGCCCGCAATGCTCCGACGGTGAACTGCTCTGGAACACGGCCGACCGGAAGGCCGGTTCGGAACGGCTGGTCTGCCTGGGCTGTAGGAAGGTCGTTCCGCCAGGCCGCCTCGCACTGACCCGCCGATCGCTTCAGGACGACCCACCGGATCTGCTGTTCACCACGACCGAGATGCTCAACCGGAACGGCTCAAACCCGTGGCTGGGCCGTCTGCTGGGCTGGTCGGGGTCGCACCCCCCGTCGCTGGTCCTGCTCGACGAGGTGCATACCTACGCCGGTCCGCAGGGCGCCCAGGTTGCCCTGCTCCTGCGACGATGGCGGCATGCGGTACGCAAGCCCGTCACCTTCGTCGGCCTGAGTGCCACGCTCAAGGACGCCGGCCCGTTCTTCGCCCAGCTCACCGGACTGCCCGGCAACGCGATCGAATATATCGAACCGGCCCCTTCCGACCTGGAGGAGGAGGGCCGGGAATACGCGATCGCGCTGCGCGGGGATCCGGTCTCAGGCGCGAGCCTGCTGTCCACGTCAATCCAGACCGCGATGCTCTTCGGCCGGATGCTAGATCCGCAACGTCAGCCATCCCTGTTCGGTTCAACCGGTTTCCTGTTCACCGACGACCTGGACGTCACCAACCGCTTTTATGACGACCTGCGCGACGCCGAAGGCGGTCAGTCACGTGGCGGAATCCGGCTAGGCTCGCGACGCGGGAAGGTGGTGGCGGGACTGCGCTCCCCAGACCTGCCCCAGCAGTCGGCACGCTATGACGACGGGCAATCCTGGGACCTCGCTGAGAGAATCGGGCATCACCTCGATCCGGACCTGGTAACCGGGGCTTTGCAGATCGGCCGTACCTCCTCCCAGGACACCGGCGTCGACCCGAACGCCCAGTTGACCGTCGTGACCTCCGCCGTGGAGGTGGGGTTTAACGACCCTCGCGTCGGCCTGGTGCTCCAGCACAAGGCACCCCACAACCCGGCCTCCTTCATCCAGCGCAGGGGCCGGGCGGGCCGCAGCCGCGGCACCCGCCCGCTCACCATCGTCACGCTGTCGGACTTCGGCCGCGACCGCCTGAGCTACCAGGGCTACGAGACGCTCTTCGCGCCCGAACTCACCGCGCGGAGCCTCCCGATTCACAACAGGTACGTCCTGAAAATTCAGGCGACCCAGTCGCTGATGGACTGGCTCGGCCGTGACCTACGGCGCGTGCATCCCCGACAGGATCCCCGCGTGCTGCTCACCGCCCCCAGGCGCCAACTGACGGCCGTGCAAGTGCAGGCCGGTCACTGGCTCGCTGACCGGCTGGAGCGGCTCCTGTCCGACAGCGCCCTGCAGGACAGGCTGGCCCGCCATCTTCAGGCGGCACTGCAGGTCAGCTCGGACGAGGCCCAGGCTCTGCTGTGGGACCAGCCTCGTTCGCTGCTACTCGCCGTGGTTCCCACCGCGCTGCGCAGGCTGCGCAGCGAGTGGAAGCCGCTGCGCGACGATCCGGGAGCCGTAGCCGGGGAACTGCTCCCCGAGTTCGTGACGCGTTCGCTGTTCGCGGCGCTCAACCTTCCTGAGGTCGAGTTCGACCTGCCGTTCGAGACCGGAAACGACGACGAACTGCTGCCCGTCGCCAGAGCGCTCAATGAAGCCGTCCCGGGCCGGGTGAGCAAACGCTACGGCTACCGGCGCGACGAGCACCGCACCTGGATGCCCGCTCCCGAGGACGGCGACCAACTCGAACTCGACCAGGCACTCATTCCCCGATCCCAAGAAGAGGGGACCTGGCACCCGCTCGGCGCTGATCCTGCCGGCTTGCTGGTTCTGCGGCCCTTCCGGATGCGGCTTCACCAACCCCCCAAGGAGGTGGCGAGCCGCTCCCAAGGCACCCCCCGATGGGGCACACAGATCGTCGTGCCCGACGAGGCCACACTCGGTGATCAAGAGGTTAACGGGGCCGCCCCGTGGCAGTGGAACCTGCGCATCGGCTTCGCCACGCACGCCACCGGCAACCCGATCGAGATTCGCCGGATGACCCACGGGGCCGACTGCGAGGTGGTACGCGGGCGTTCCAGCGACCGCAGGCGCATCCGCTACACCCTCGAAGGTCGGCCTGCCGCCCTGGGATTCAGCCTCCGGGTCGACGCGGTCCGTATCGGGCTGGGCCCACTCGACCTGACCGCTCCCCGCATTAAGGAATATTTGGCCTCTCCCCAATGGCGGTCCCAGGCGTTCTTCCATGCGGTGGCCGAGGACGAGACCCTCGCCGAGGCAGCCAACGTCTTCAAGCGCGACTGGCTCGCCCTGGTCTATCTCACCGCCTTCGCCCTCGCCGGACTGGACGGCAACACCACCCCTGAGCAGATCCGGATAGCGCTGTCCGGTGGTTCCTGGCGCGACGATCTCGCGACGATCCTTGGCGTGCTCTACCGCGAGGACGAGGCCGCCGAAAGCCAGGCCACAGCCCGCCTGGTCGCCGACCTGATCGAACTCAGCCACGACGACAGGGTGATCAGCGCACTCGACCGGGCAGGGCAGCTCCTTACCGCCCCGGACGTGGCCGACCTCACTCGGGAGCAGGCTCGCCGCGCCTACCGCGACACCTTCGCCGCCGCCGTGCTCGCCGCCGCGCTACGGGTCTGCCCCGACGCGCAGGAAAGGGACCTGATCGTCGACATCGTCCCAGGAACCGGTCCCGGCTCGGCCGACACGATTTGGCTGTCGGAGACCTCGATCGGTGGGCTCGGCGTGATCGAACAACTAGCCCGCTCCTACGCCACGGCCCCAACACGCTTCTGGTCACTGGTCGCCGGTGCCCTGCGGCCGAACGATTACGAGTACATCGACGCGACCGTCACCCGGCTCTTGCGGCACATCGTGTTCGAAGAACCCGCCGGTACCGCGGCGGCCGCCGTCGAGCGGATACGCAACTCGCCCTCGGCCGCCGAAGCCGACCACGCCCTGGGTGCCCTGCGGGCCGCCTGGGCCGAACTCGACGGAACCCCACGCCATGGCGCGGTCGCCACCGTCTCGACCCGGCTGTTGCGCCCTGGAAGCAACCGGGAAACCGACGAGAGTGCCCTGCGGATCCTGGACTCCTGGGCCGGCCTGGAGAGTCGGCTCGGAATCGAGATCGATGCCCGCGTGATCGCCTACGCGGTCGGCTCCGGGCGCCTTCAGGTAGGTGCCGGTCCTCTGAAGGCCGACCAGGCATTCAGCATGATGTGGCCGCGCGGTGCGCAGGCACGCAACCACCATCTGCAGCACTACCAACCGTACCTGGGCGCCAAGGCATTTCTCGACCGGCTGCTGGTGGAGGCCGCCCATGACGAGCGGCTACCACGGATTGAGGTGACCGAATCCGGTTGGGAACAGCAGTACAAGAAGGTCATGGCCGAAACCGGGGCCGCCGACCTCTCGTGCCCAGCGGGTGACCGCCGCGCCCTGAGTGATGCTCTGGCCAAGGTCCCGGCGATCCGGGTGGACCGTGACGTGCTTCGGGTCCACGGTGAGGTCGAGCATGTCACCCGAGCCGCGAACCAGTACATCGCAAGAGTGGTCCTGCGGGAGGCAGAGCTGTGACGGATCGGGAGCGCACCCTGCGCACCGGCAGCCGGATGGGGCTGCGAGCAGATTCCATTCTCGGAGCCGCCCTGCTGTCGGAACTCGTCCACCCCGGGCCGGTGCTCTGGCTGGTGTCAAGCTGGATCACCGACGTTGAAGTGCTCGACAACGGGCATGGCGCGTTCGATGCGCTGCTGGGCGACGACCCGCCCGCCACGTGCAGGCTGTCGCAAATACTGGGCTCAATCGGCGCGGCGGGGGCGGACGTGCACGTGGTGACCAGGCCCACCCCGCATAATCAGGCCTTCATCGACCGGCTCCGCACCACCGTCCACAGCCAGCGGCTTCGGTTGACGCTCGATCCCAAGGTCCACGAGAAAACTCTGTGCGGCCGCGATTGGATGCTCAGCGGATCCATGAATTTCACCATAAGCGGGCTCGGCGACAACGAGGAATCAGTGACCTACCGCGTCGGTGATCCGGCCGTCGCCCAGGCACGGCTGGATTTCGCCGCACGATGGAAGGACCAGGTGTGACCGGCCAGAACCCTCCTCCGACCACGCCGGACAACGAGAGCGCCCGCGTTGAGGTCTTGCTCGAACGCTTCTTCGGGGCCGGCAATGACGCCGCTCAATGGGGCGAGTTGATCAGGCCGTTCGTCGACACACTGCGCAGTTCAGCGGACGCCCCGATCGTGCTGCCCCGCTTCCACGCGGACACCCGCGATTTCGCAATGTACGTCATCACCCGGTCTCCCACCGAACTCGTCCAGGCACGAGAGTTGGTCAGGGCATTCGTGGGACCCACCTACAGCACCGGCGGCGACACGATTCCGGCGGCTCTCGACTCCGAGGACCCTATCGACGCCGCAGTGATCGACTTCGCCGGTCCGCAAAGCACATTGGTCATCCGGACCAGTTCGCACCAGCATTACCGGCCGAAGTTGCGCGTGGCGTTGCAGTTGATGCAGAGCACGGCCGCCAGCCGGCCGGCCAGATCCTGGACAGTGATCAGGCCGCTCGGCCGACTGCTCGCCGAGTTCGATGCGTCGCTGGCCGCCGGCGGCGTTGCGTCCTCGAATTCAGCCCTAGAACAGGTCATCGCCCGCGGCGGGATCAGTGCCACCAACCTTGCGCATCTACGTATTAAGCGGTTCGACCGGCTGGGTCTGGGGCGGGACCTGCTGGCATTGAACGGCCTTGCCGAAGTCATGCGCCAAGATCCGCCGCGGCCCGTCACCGAAGCGGTCCTCAACGCCGTGCACAGCACGGCGTTGGACGAGCCGTTGAGCCAGGGCGACATCCCCGGTGCTTGCGACCGGCTTCGCGAGATCAACCTCCCTCTGCCCATCAAGGCCGATGTCGGCTTCTACAGCGACGAAGCCGTCACCGTCATGCTCACGACGGCAGTGGGACGAGGTGATCTCTCACAGCTTGCCCGCCTGGTCACGGCGTTGCGCCAGGACGACCGCCAGGACTCGGTGCCCGACATTGTGTGGCAAAAGGCCACCATCCTGGTGCAACCCCAGAGCCCTCACCCGCCCCTTCCCCAGGAGGCAAAGCCCGGCGCAACGCCGCCGATTCCCGCTCCGGAATCGACCCCAGATTTTGGCGAGCCCTCCCAGTTGGAGTCCTGGGGCGAACTCTTCAAGAGTCTCGCCGCTCCCGGCCCCTCACATCGGGCCGCACTCGACGCCCTCCGCCACGAGGTATGGAGGGACTGGCCTCCTCTGCCGGATTCCGACGAAGAACTCTCGCACGCACTCGCGGCCTTCGACGACACCGCCTGGAACCGGGCATGGGCGGCCGTCGGGGCAATCATCGAAGTGATCGGCAGCGCCGACACTGCCCCCGGCACGGTCCGCGAGTTCATCACCTACGCGCTCACTTTCAACAAGTTCTCGGCCGCCGACCTGGTCACGCTCCAGGCACTCACCGAGATCTTCCTGCGCGCCCGTCCAGTCGCCGACGCCTACCGTTCGCTGCTCGAGGAGTTGCGAGACAGTTGCCCCCAATGGGTCTCCCCGGAGAACGCCGACCCGGCCCTGGATCTCGCCGACCGACTGGTACTTGCCGCCTGCCCCGATAACAACGCTCGGCTGGGCCTCGCAGTCGCACTATTCACTCCGCTACACCGCTATCAGGGCCGCCTAGACGACTCCATCCTGCCCTTCGCGCGGCAACTTTCCGATGAACTGGACCTCCCCCTCGACTGGCCACAGGAGGAACCTGCCGAGGAAGACGACGGTCTCGGCGACTTGGCCGGACGCTCCCTGCTGCTGTACTCCCTCGACGAGGCGGTTCTGGATCGTGCCTCAAGAGCGTTGCAACAGCAGGCCCCAGACCTCAAGATCGCCCTTTCCTTCGACAAAGTGGGCAATCCATCACTCAGAGAGAAGGCACGGCGCGCCGATGTGATCGCCCTCGCTACAAGATGCGCCACTCACGCCGCAACCGGATTCATCACCACACACGCCAAGGCTTCCGAAATCACCTACGCGGACGGAAGCGGCTCGGCATCGCTTCTACGCGCAGCGACGAACGGCCTCAAGGCGCTACAGCAGCGGGTGTAGCCACCACATGCATAAAACCGTCCTCCGACGAGGGACCCTCGGTATCAGAAGAGGATCTGCTGGTCGACGACGCGGATCAGGCCGTTGGTGAGATAGCGGACGTCGCTGGGAGTGTTCTGGAGGCTGTTCCATTTGCGCTCTTCACCGTCCCCGAAGTCCCAACTGCCCGAGGTCCAGGCAGCGGCCCGCTTGATGCGCGCCAGTGCGTCGCGGACCACGTGTGTGCCGACGTTGTAGGCAGGCAGTTGTTCCGTAAGGTGGTCCATGACAAACCCCATGGCCTGGATCCCGGCCCCGTGGGTCAGTCGCGATTCCTTGGGAGGCAGTTCCCACGCCTCTGGGAACATCTCCCGCACGATCGCCCAGTAGGAGTTCAGATGCAGCAGCATCTGCTCTACGTCGCCCGAGCCATCGCGAGGGTCCCGGTACTGGTAGAGAGCGCCTTCATAAAGGCTATGCTCGATCATCTTCAGGATGCTGTTGTCCTTGATATAACCGCCAGCCGAGGTGGGCGTCGCGATGGCGCGGTAGAAAGGACCGTTAAACGTGCCGTTAAGGCGCGTCATCAATACCGCGGGAAGTTGCCGACGGGCGTAGGAGGGCGGCAGATGTCCCTTGGTGTCGGGCAATAGTTCGTGAATGAGACCTTTGGGCAGCGGCTTCGTGTTGTTGACGAGGATGAACTGGGCGCGCTGTTCGGTCTCGTCCTCGGCGATGAAGGCCACGGCGGCGACCGGAAACTCCCCGATATCGGCCTCTCTAATGGCGGCGCTGCGTTGCTGGCCATCCACGATCCACGCCGGCTTCTCTTCGTCGCTCAGCGTCTCATCCACCGGAACGATCAGATCACCAGGAGTGGAGTAGGCTGGACTGGCATCCTGCCCCGGTCGCCCGGCCGCGCTCGGTTCAAACCTGACCCGGCCGTCAAATGCAAGGACGATGGAGTTCGGCAGCATAGCGTCCCCCGACTCCAGATACCGGCGGATCGTACGGATGTGGCTAGCGACCTCTGGCCGCTGATAGCCGTGCAACTGCTCCTGGTCATCGCGGCTGATACGGGAGACCGCCGCGAATTCGTGCAGCCGCTTACCATCCACCGCGAAACAGTAAATGCTACGCGAACCTTGCTTGATCTCCAGTGCAGGGAGTCGAAGCGTGTAGCTATCGGCCATTAGTTAGTTCTCCCGCACAGACGACTGGACAATATTTCGGACCTTGCGATTGAAAATAGCCAGATTATGGAACCCTCGGCTCTTGTTTCGCTCAGTTCCTCGGAAGATAATGATCTCGATTCCGCACTTGCGACAGAGGGTGCATTCACAAGCCCTCCATGGCGCCGCTTCCAGGGTCCGTTGGTAAGCGGCGAGGCGACTCTTTTTCTCCGGGACGACGAGTTGCTCGTACTCGCCGAGGATATCGATGACCTTGTCCAGGAGCTCGGGATCCCGATCGTAACCGCGAAGCCGTTTGAGACATTCGCGTTCCGCGGCCTTCACCAGGGACTGCGACACCACCCCTGACAGGATCCGGCGCTTGAGGGCGGGATTGCCGTCCGCCTGCGGCACCCGGATGGCTGTGAATGTCTCTGTGGGGGTGTGGTAGTTGTTACGATCGTCCATGAACGACTGCCGGAACGGCGCCGTGCTGTCGAAACTGGTTACTCCAGACTGCGCGAACTCCTCGATCGAGCCGACTCGTGTAATACCGAGAAGATGCAACTGGGTATCCGGCCGCCGCACCGTGTCGATCTCCTTGAGGCAAGCGAGAATGTCATCGGTCTTCAGTGGGACCATGCCACCTAGAGCAATTCTCTGGTATCCGATTTCCTGAAGGCGCATGACACTGTCGGCGTAACTCGCCGGACTCCACCCCTGGGCGGCCCCGACCGCTTCGATCTCGCATCCCCTCGCTTGCACGCCAGCCAGAAAATCCTCCGCGTATCGGAGTGAGATCTGCCGACGCTTTGCCCAGGCGGGGTTTACTTCTGCGTCCGAAACGTCGGGGTCGTAGCCGAAGATGACATGGTCGATGCTAATCCCGGAGTCGAATCCGCAACCCTCGTAGAAGTCGAGAACTTCATCAACGCTGTAGGGCGGGACTTCCTCATCCGCATAGTTGAATGCGCCACAATCGCCCAGGGTGGCCACATTGTCCGGCAGCCGAAAAAATTTGGAAACGCCGAACCGATAGAGCCGTTCTCGCTGCGGCATCGAGTACTTACCGGAACCCTTGACCGAACCGTCGACGATCGCCTTACTTACGAGGACTCCGTCATAAGGCTGAGGGTTTAGAACCTCGTGCGCGTACCTATCGTCTCGCTGCCGAACCCGGTAGGGGGAGTACTCCTCGTTGAGGAAATCGTAGGTCGGGCTGACCTGGTCTTGGCTGTCGGGGAAGTAGAACCTCACGAGAGCTCCCTGCGGGCGTTCTGGTAGACGCGGATCAGGTGATTGGAGAGCTCTGTCACTTGCCTGCGCGTGTTCTCGATCTCGTTCCAGCGGTGCCCCAGATCCTCCCACGAGCCGGCTGTCCACCGGCAGTGGGGGGCGACCAGGGCAAGGTGCCGCCGAACCTGCTCGGGCGCGTCCGGCCGCAATGGGTCGACTGTCCCTAGGACCCGGTCCATGAGTCGCCCCATGGCTTTGATCCCGGCACCATGCATGAGCCGGCTCTTCTCCGGCGGCTTGCCCCACGCGTCGGGAAAGGTGTCCCGCACAGCCGACCAGTAGATGAACAGGGCCTGGATGATCCCGTCGAAATCGGTCTCGTTACGGCCTAGATCCCGATACGGGAACAAGCATCCGGCGGACGACATCAAACTTTCTTTGATCATGTCCACGACGCCCGTGTCAGTGATGACCGCCTTCGGCTGCTTGCGTCCCACCGTTGAAGGTCGCTTGATCATCTCGAAGAACGGCGAGTTCTCATCGGAGTTCAGGACGTCACACAGGCTGGATGGGGCCTTCTGTATCTGCAGGCGAGGCGGAAGCGGGCTGTCGACCTCGGGAAGCAGTTCAGTGACCAGTCCGCGAGGAAGCGGCCTGGTATTGTTGATCCGGACGAACTGGTCGCGCTGCAACCGGACCGTCTCGGCGACGAACGCCATCACCACCACCGGGAAGTCCTGCCTCCGAGCCTTGGCCAGCGCGATGGCGCGTTGCTGCCCATCGACGATCCAGGCGGGCTTGATTTTACCCTCCTGAGGCAGTGGGATGATGAGCCTTCCCGTGTCGCAGACACCATCGTCGGCATGCCGATTGCCGCCACGGGTGCTCCTGAAACGCACCTGCTCGGACAGCGCCATGATGATGGGGTTAGGCAGGATTGGCGCATCGCTATCCAAGTAGTCCACGATCTCCTGCACGTGCTTGCGCACCTGCGGCCGCTGATAGCCGATCAGCTTTCCGGCCTCATCGCGGCTCACACGGGAGATATCGGCAAACCGCAGGACATCATGGGCGCGGAGCATGAACACATAGAGGGGGTACTCCTCCGCCTGAACAATCCGGAGCGCACGGACCTCGGTTTCCAGAGGCTTGTTCCTGGCCGCCATCAGGACACGATCCCGGCGGAGGAGGCGATCTCGTTGAACAGCGTTCTGAAGCGCGCCTGCTCGCATGATTGGCCAGAGGCACGCAACTGGCGCAGCAAGCGGGTAGCTGAGGTCGGGCCCAGACCGAGGGAACTCCGGATGAAGCTGCGTACTTCGTCGTCGGTGAGCTTAGTCCCCGGTGGGCGTCGCCCAGTTTCCTTGGGGGCAGCAGCTGTGGCTTCGGCCATAAGACGGGTCAGATTGGATCGGCGGAAGGGAACTCCGTTTTCGCGGGAGGCAGCCAGCACGTGGGTCGCCGCACGGACGTTGAGGGACAGGAGGCTTCCGCCGATGGCGGGCCTGAGGGCCGCGGTGACCGGGACGACGAGACGCTCGATCTCATGACAACGACCGCTCGGCCCGATGATCGAGAGATTGTCGCTGTCTTTCAACTGGGAAGCCGCCTGGCTGAGGTCATCGGAGCACGCACGAAGGTAGGCCTCGGACAAAACTGCGACGATGACCGAGTCCGGGTCACGTGCGGCGAGTTCGGTGATTGAGCGGGGCTGCCCAGGCTGAGGTCCCGTCCAAGACGTCAGCCCAGACCACCATCGACGGGTTCCCTCGGTGTTCTCGGCGACCGAATCTTCCTGACCAACGGCGAACGTCGCCGCGTACGCGTCGATCGGGGTTTCGGCGGAAATCAGGCCGTAGCCGGCTGAGCAGACCCATAGGGACGCACCTGAGCCAGCGGTCTTAGCCAACGTCTTAGCCACTTGCCAATGCTCACCCGCGTACATCTGGCTGGCCGGCACACTGGGGGAACCGAAAGACAATCGCTTCACCCATTCGGTGCAGCGCTCCTCGAAATCGTCGACATCGAGATTGCGGAACTGGAGCCGCTCAGCAACCGCTTGACGCTTCCGGTTCGCGCAGGTGACCACTACATGCACGCTCGGCTTAATTCGGCCTGTGCCGTCCGCCATGCTTAGGCCCTCCCAGTCGGGGCCGTCCAGGACACCGCCGCGTAGGCCTGATGGTTGTGGATGCTCTCGTCGTTGACCGCGCGAACGCGGTACAGGCGGATACGCTCCGAGGCGGCCAGTACCTGGGCGACGTTGCGGACCATGTCCTCTACGAAGACAGGATTGTCGTAGCCCGCCATGGTCACGTGGCGTTCATCGGGTCTCTTCAGCAACGCGTAGACAGGCGAGGATGCCGCTGCTTCAGCGATCCCGATGAGCTCGTCAAACCAGAGATCCGTCGGGTGTTCTGCAGGCTTGACGTCGATGGTGATGTGGCCACGCTGGTTATGGGCCCCACGATCGCTGATCGCCTTGCTGCATGGGCAGACACTAGTGACCGGCACATCCGCGCTCAGGACCATCGAGGCACCTTGAGGACCGCTGGAGGCGGCCACCGCGCAGGTGTACTCGATGAATGCTCGAGCACGGGTAACCGGGGCTTCGCGCTCCAGGAAGTACGGGAACGACATCTGAACATAGGCGGAGGCAGTGCCCATGTGCTGACGGAGATCGTCCGCGATACTGGTTACGTTTTGCGGGCTCAACTGGTCCCGGGCGCCGTGGAGCACTTCGATGAAGCGGCTCAGGTGCGCGCCCTTTACCTCGGGTCCGAGACTCACCGACATCGCGACTGTGGCGACAGTTTCTCGCTTTGCCCCTTGTCCATCGGCTACAAGAACCGGATAGCGAAGGCCTTCCACACCGACCTCATCAAGCGGGATCCCGCGAGAATCTGGGGCCGCTTGCACGTCCTCGAGCCTCATGTGTCCCCCCTGTAGATGCAACCCGAGGTGCAAGTCTCACGCACCACGATCGCGGAGAGCGGCAACTGATGGGTCAAGCGATCCCAGATCCACCTGGCGAGAACTTCGCTGGTCGGGTTCTCAAGCCCCGGGACCTCGTTGAGGTAGTAGTGATCAAGCTGCTCCTGGATCGGCTTGAATGCGACCTTGATCTCGGCGAAGTCCATGAGCCATCCGGTGGCCGGATCGACATCGCCGCTAACGTGGACCTCTACGCGGTAACTGTGCCCATGGAGCCTCGCGCACTTGTGCCCGGTCGCTACATTCGGAAGCCGATGAGCGGCTTCGAACGTGAACTCACGGAAGATTTCCATCACCGAATCCCCAGGGTCTTGTGTGTCTGGACGCTCAAGTGCCATTGGGGGTGCTCTAGGCAGTACTCGACCGCCGCCTGGGTGTTGGCCACCAGGTCAGGACCGTCCATCGGCTGCAGCATGAACCGAGTGAAGTCAAGGTCTTCAAAGCGTTCTGGTTCCGCTCCGACCTGGGGGTAGACCAGTTTTAGATCGTTCCCAGATATCAGGACCAACTCCGTGCCGGCCTTCGGACTCACGCAGATCCAGTCGATCCCGTCAGGTGCCGGACGGGTGCCGTTGGTCTCGATGGCGACCTCGAAACCCTCGGCATGCAGGGCGTCGAGCGCCTCGGCATCCAGTTGAAGCAATGGCTCTCCGCCCGTGCACACTACGTAAGGCCGACTACGAGGATGTGACTGTCCCTGCCAAGTCTTGGCCACTGCAGCGGCCAGGTCGACGGCAGTCCCGAACCGCCCGCCACCTGGTCCATCTGTCCCAACGAAGTCGGTATCACAGAACTGGCAGATAGCTCGGTGCCGGTCTTTCTCTCGTCCCGTCCACAAGTTGCAACTGGTAAACCGACAGAACACGGAGGGCCGCCCTGCATGACTTCCTTCTCCTTGCAGGGTGTAAAAAATCTCCTTGACTCTGTACATCTCCGTGGTCAGGCGTTTGCTGAGGAGAAGGAGGGATCCACTAGACCAAGTTCAGCAAAGCCGCGCCCCCGCAGTAGGCACGAGTCGCAGGTCTCACAGGCGCGACCATCGACTGGGTCATAGCAACTGTGAGTCCAGGAGTAGTCCACGCCCAGATCGAGGCCGCGCTGGATGGTTTGGGCTTTAGTCAGTTCGATCAGCGGCGTGTGAATCTTGAGCCGCTGGGTGCCCTCTACGCCGGCCTTGGTCGCCCGGTTGGCCATGTGCTCGTAGGCCTCGATGAACTCGGGACGACAGTCCGGGTACCCACTGTAGTCCATCGCGTTCACTCCGATGAAGACATCGGAAGAGCCGAGCGTCTCCGCCCAGGCGAGCGCGAAGGAGAGAAAGATGGTGTTCCGCGCCGGTACATATGTGATCGGAATCTCGTCCGCGCTGACGTCGTTGACACTCTCGTGATGCGGCACAGCGAGAGCGTCATCGGTCAAGGCTGATCCGCCGAAGACGGCGAGGTTGATGTCTGCGATCACATGCTGAGCGGCCCCCAACTCAGCCGCGACCTTCTTGGCCGCGTCGAGTTCTTCAGTGTGGCGCTGCCCGTACCGGAAGCTCAGCGCGTACGTCTCGTAGTCTTGCTCGCGGGCGATTGCAAGGACAGTGGTCGAGTCCAGGCCTCCACTCAGCAGCACGACTGCTCTGCGCTTGTCACTATTCACTTGCGACCTTCCGCTCGTCGAGGCACCGGGGAAACTACATCACCGTTCGTTGCTCAACGAGGTTACTTTCACGGAAGTCACATCGCAACGCTGACGCGGCGGTCCTACAAGCTGGACCGGCAGGGCGTCGTCACGCGTTGCACCTCGCCATGACCCACTGCAGCCTCGCTGACATGCAGTGTTAGCCCCTTCAAGGCGATCGAGGCAGGGTGAGTCAGAAAGAAACTGCAGCACGAGTGGCTACAGCATGACTGTCAGTTTCTGTTGATCAATCAAGCAGGGGCCTGTGTTCTGTGGGATGTCGGTGACATCCCACAGACACTGTCGCGAGCAGCGCGCTGAGCTGCGTATCGAGCACGCTCATCAGGCGGTGGATGGCCGAGACGGCCTGGTGAAGGGTCGTGCGGCCGGTGAAACCGGGGGGACGGTCACCGACCGCACGACGAGCCGGCCAAAGGAAGGCCGGCGAAGGGCGCACGTCGCGGGGGTGCGGCGCGCGTCCTGGTCTCAGCGCGTGATCAGTGCCCAGGCGGCATGGCCGTCGGCGCAGTCGTACTGCCCGGTCTCATCGGCGTACGCGTCCGCCAGGATCAGTCCGCGTCCGTGCTCAGCCGGATCGACGCTCCGGTCGGTGCGGGCGGCAGCGGGGCCGTCGTCCATGACCGTGAGGCGCGTCCACCGGTTGCTGATGCGGAGTTCGGCCCTGATCCGGCCGCCGGGCCGGCTGCTCGCCGTGTGCAACAGCGCGTTCGTGCCGTACTCGCTGACGACCAACTCGAACGCCTCGCACAGTTCCGCCTCGTCGGCCAGGAGCAGGCGAACCCAGCGACGCAGTAGAGGCACCGCGCTGGTCACTCCGGGGACGTCAACGCGCCAGACGCGGCCGTCCTTGTCCCCCTCGGCGTTCGCCCCGTACCCATTGGCCTGCCGCGCCGTCGGCATCCTCAAGATGGTCGGCGCGCCGTCTGCTTCCGGCGTGATGGGGCTGTCACCGTCCAGGGTTCCGACGGTCTGCGAAGTTGCCTCGGCGCGCTGGACAGTAGGCGATGCCACGGCCCGCAGAGCTATCCTCATCCGTACCTCCTTCGGGAGGGTGAGGCCGCGCGGCCGGGTCAGGGGCTCCAATCCGTAACCCGGCCGCGCGGCTGCTGTGTACTGACCGCCGAGACGCTCCGTCGGGTCAGCCGATCATGATCCAATGCCTGCAGAAGCTCCTGCCATCACAGGTTGTGACTTGCTGCGCACCGTCAGTGTGCCGAGTAGCATGCTGCCGTGCAACTGCTCTCGTGAAATTTCTCCGGAGATGCAAGAGGTGGCGGCTTGACCTCCCCAACCGTTCGACGTCGGCAACTGGGCACGGAACTCCGTCAACTGCGTGAGGCCACGGGTCTCACCGGCGACGAGGTCACCGAGCGCCTGGGTTGGTACGGCGCAAAGGTCTCGCGGATCGAGAAGGGCCGGATCTCGGTCCCGTGGTCGGACGTCGTTGAACTACTCGACCTGTACGAGGTCAGCGACTCCGCCACTCGGGAGGCACTCATCCAGTTGGCCAAGGCGGCACGCCAGAAGGAGTGGTGGCAGCCCTACAGCGACATGCTCAGCAAGAACGCCCGGACCTACATTGGGCTCGAGTCAGCGGCCGAGTCACTTCGGACGTATCAGCCCTCGTCGGTCCCTGGCCTTCTGCAGACCACCGACTACGCGCGAGCGATCATCACTCGCGCTGGCCCGTTGACACTCGGAGAGGACGAGATCGGACGTCGTCTCAGCCTCCGTACGAAGCGCCAGGCCGTCATCGGTGAAGCAGGCAGCCTCCGGCTATGGACAGTGCTGGACGAGGCCGCCCTCTATCGCGAGATCGGAGGGTCCGATGTCATGCGCGCGCAACTCATGCACTTGGTCGAGATGGCGCACCACCCCCAGATCGACATCCAGGTGATGCCGTTCAGCGCAGGTCCACATGCCTCACTCAGCGGCATGATCGGGGTCTTCGGCTTCCCCGGCTCCGACCCGGATGTTGCCTACGTCGACAGCGTCTCGGGAACCCTCTTCTTGGAACGTGCAGCGGACGTGGAGGCTACGAGCACCGCGTTCCAGCACCTCAGCGCGACGGCCCTCAGCCCCGTGGCATCCGTCGACCTGATCAAAGCCGTAGCTCAACGACACCAGACAGGGTAGACAAGTAGGCATGATTCCGGATTTCAGCCGAGCATCTTGGATGAAGAGCACTCGCAGTCAGCAGACGACCGATCAGTGCGTCGAGCTAGCGGGCGCCGGTGGTTACGCGGCCGTGAGGGATTCCAAGGATCCGGAAGGTCCCAAGCTCATCCTCGAAGGCCCGGCTTGGCAGAGGTTCAGGCATCAGATCAAGGCCGGTGCCTTCGACTGAAAGTAAACCGGGCCCAGAAAGCCGGCCCAGCTCCCCGGAAGCGCTGGGTTCCTCCGCGCGGCAGCGGGTGGGCGGGGACAAGACCGCTACTCGTCCAGATAGAGCTGTGCGACGCCCTCCGACATCGGGGGAGACGGTGTGGAGAGGCCGCAGGAACTCATGGCCGTAGTGTCCAGCCCACTACTCGACCATCGTCAGCGTGGGGTGATCGAGCTCCTACGGATTCAGACGCCGTCGTGTCCGCCTCCTGGCAACTCGCCGAGCTTGGCCTTGTTGGTCGCACGATGGGTCGGGAGGCATGGCCGGTGTTCAGGGCGAAGAGAAACGAACTCGGCTTCAACGCTCAGCGGTAGGCAAGAGCGACCTTGAAAATACGGTGGGCCAGATCCGTCCGGCCCTCGTGCATTGGTTCGCTCGCGTAACAAGCGTGCGTAGCTTCCTTTACTTGGTGGGCATTCGAGAGCGCGACCAACGCCGAGTGCGCGGCTGTGCGCGACTCCAGGGATCCGGACGGGCTCAAGCTCGTCCTTGAAGGCCAGGGCCGTTCTCCGTCGGAGGTACTCCAGCACACGAGGCCAGCCCACAGCCCTCAAGCGCTTGGCTCACGACGCCCCTGGCACAGGGCACGCTTCGGACGGCGTTGTCTTCGAGCGGTCCCATGTGGTCGGCTGTCCCGGTGAGCATCGATCAGTTCTTCGGTTACGGGCCTGAGGCTCCGTTCGCCGCCAACGAGGTGTTCACCAACAGGGAGGAGCAGATCGATCGGTGTCATCGCTGGCTGATCGAACACTCCGCACGTGAATGGCCCGTCCCGGCGCTCATGGACTTCCAGCGGCCCGCGGGCAACATCCTCGCGGTGGCCGGAGAGGGCGGCATCGGCAAATCCACCCTGACGCGGCACGTCGCTGACCTCGCGGTTCGGGGAGAGTTGGACGGGCTTCCCAAGAATCGGGCGTGCGCCGTGCTGGACTTCGCAGACCCCGACAGCTCCAGCTTCGAGTCGTTGCTACTGCGTGTCCGGGCTGGGCTGGGGGGTCTGGCGCGTTCCTGGCCGACTTTCGACGTCGCGCTGGCCCTCTACTGGGAGCGCAAGCATCCGGGTGAGTCGCTGGCCGCCTTTCTCGGCAAGGGGTCGGTGGACGGACGGCGAGCAGCGGATCAGGTGAGCGGGACCGTCGACCAGTTCCTCGGCGGGTTCGGCGCGATCAGCGTCACCTACCACGTCTTGGACAAGCTCGGACGCACCGTCGCGCATAAGGCCAAGCTGAAGTCACTGCGCAACGAGTTGCCCGCGCTCGACCCCATCCTCGATGAGCCCGACCCCGACCGGATGCTCGGTTATATGCCCGTCCTGCTATCGGCCGACCTGGAACGCGCCCGAGCCAAGAGGCCCGTGCTCGCGGTGTGCGTTCTCGACACACTGGAGATAGTCCAAGGGCTGCCGGCCGAGCGCGGCGGCCTGGAGGACCTGGTGTCGCGGTTGGTCTACCTGATGCCGAACGTGGCGTTCCTAGCGGCCAGCCGGTTGCCGCTGGGCTGGCACGACCCGGTCCGTGCCCTTGGACTGACCTACGGCGGCGCGCACCGCTGGCCCGATCTCGCCGGACCGGTCCAGCTCAGGCTGGACGGCTTCGACCCGGTGTCCGCGAACGAGTATCTGACGACCCGGCTGACCGTGGACGATCGCCCCGCGATCGACGAGGCGGTGCGGAACCGGATGATCGCCGGATCCGGCGGGTCACCGTTGTATCTGGACCTGTCGGCGAGCCTGTATGGGCAGTACCTCGCGCGCGGCCAGACGCCGCCCCCGGAGGTGTTTGGACTCGGGTTCCCCGAGCTGGTGTTGCGGACGATGAGGGACCTGTCGGAGACCGACCGTGACCTCCTGCGCGCCGCCGCGCTACTCGAAGCGTTCGATGCCGACCTGCTGCAAGCGATGCTCCCGGGCATCCGCCGCCGGCGGATCGAGGCCTTCACCTCCCGCCCGTTCGTCCGGCGTGAGGAGTCGGTGTGGCCCGCCTGCCGGCTGCACGACAACCTCCGCCGCAGTGTTCTGGACTGTGACGCCCACACACCCGATGGATGGACCCTCAACGAACGTCGCGAGCACCTGCAGCGCGCCATCACCCACCTCGCGCAGGTCGCGCTGTCGATCTGGGACGAGGAACAGTCGGCCTCGCTGGCTGAGCGGAGCCGCCGGACCGTCGCCGCGTTCTTACTGCTGTTGCGTGCCGCGATCGAGCACGGCGTACTGCCGCCGGTGCTGGCCGACCTCGCCTACAGTCTGAGCGTCGCCGGCCACTGGCAGGTCCTGGCGTCCCTCCCCGCACCGGACGCAGTACCCGAGCTAATGCGGCTGTCCGCCGTCTCCCGGCTGACCACCCGCGGCGACCTTAACGCCGAGGACCGCTACCAGGCGATGCAGAGGCTGGTTGGTGAGCACGCAACCCCCGAGTCCACCGACCCATTCGCCGACTACTACCGCTGGGAGCTGGGCACCCGCGCCCACGTCGCGGGACACTTGGACGAAGCGATCGGTCACTTGTCGGCGATCACACCCGACGGCTCGCTGATCGGCGCGAGCGCTCTGTTCGGCCTGGCCGACAACGCCCTTCGCCGCGGTGACTACCGGCAGGTCGCCGAACTGATGGACAAAGCCACCGACGAAGGCCTCGACCGCATCCGTGTCGCCGACATGCTCGGCCACACCTACATCCACAACGCCCGCTTCGCCGACGCCGCCCGTCTCTTCGAGACCACGCTGGAAGCCGCCCAAGCCGCGGGAACGCCGCTGTGGGAAGCCCGCGCCCTGCGCCACCTGGCCCTCGCACTCATGTGGTTCGACCCCGACCGCACCCTCGCCCTCGTCCCCCGCGCCCGCGACCTCAACTCCTCCGTCGGGGAACTGATCGGTGTGGCCCAGTGCGACCTGGCCGCCTCCATAGCTCACGCCCTGCGAGGCGAGCACGCGCAGGCCGCAGACCTCTTGGAAAGCGCAGCCCGTCAGTACGAAGAGCTCGGCGCCACCGGGGAACTCACCCCCGCGGAAGCCATCCGGGTACTGCAATACGCCGCCGACGGACGCATCGACCAGGCCACGGCCATCGCCACGCGACTCGCCGCGTCCTCCCAAGGCCCGCAACCCGAGTGCCTACCCGTCTGGGTCCAAGTGACCAGTTGGTGGGCCAGCATCCCTGCCCCGGGGGATGCGGCCCCGCGATGGCTGGACAGCGCCGACACCGCCCTACAGCGCTGGAAGAAACCCCTAGACCAGCTTCGGCGCCAGCACCGTAGGGTGTGCGCACCGCTCGACGTGGCTGACCGAGAGGCGTTCATCCCCACCAACCGGCTACCCGGCGATGTCCTCGATCGCACTGTGCGGTCGGCTTCCGCCTCTCCGGCATTCGATGGGCTCCCCGTCCAGCATGCCGACGACGGGATCATCAACGGGGAAGGCACTGTCATCAAGCTCCAGGGTCGCGCCCATGAGCGCCTGGAGACCGCCCTGCACTTGGAGCACCTCCGCACCGCGACCGGCATCCCGGCCCCACGGCTCCTCGACTACGGCAGTGTTCCTGGCGGCACCTGGTGGGCCGTCCTCGAACGGCTCCCCGGAACACACAGCGACCAGCCGACTCTTGAGCAGCAGCGCGCGCTGGGACGCATGCTGCGCTCGTGGCACTCGCATAGCCTGGCCACCGGCCTGCGGCTGGACGACCCTGGCGCGCTCGGCGTCCTGCTCGGCTGGGCACGTCGCGCCATCCCTCGCGCCTACCCTGCTCTCGCCCAACGTTTCAGCGACGCCTGCGAAGCCATGCAAATGACGCCGATCCACGGGGACGTTGCCGTCGGCCATAACGCGCTGTTCGACGGCGACACCCTCACCGGAGTCCTGGACCCCGGCGCCGTCGAACAGGGGCCACCGATGCTCGACCTGGCCTGGGCGCTTGCCGTGGACCTCCCACACGGCGGGTCAACCGAGCCACTCCTGGAGGGCTACGGCGAGTTCGATCGCGCGGCCCTGGACGCTCTGCTTCCGCTCATGCTGTTGCGCCGGCTCATCGACACCGTCGCCCTGGGAATATCCGGCACAGACGGCCAATGGATAGCCCGTCACCTGCGCGACAACCATCCGGACCTACTGGCACTAGTGGAAGACGAGCTAAGCCTCTAATCCGCCAGGCCCAGCCGCACCGCCCATCGATACGGGATGTAGTCGTCCAGCACGTTGGCCGGCACCGACAACCGCTCACGGAGTTCAGGCTCGTCGTCACGTGCATAGAAGCGGTTCAGCCCGTCGAACAGCGCCAACTTATACCCCGCCGCCAGGACGCCTGGTTCCCACTCATGATGGCTGGGATGCGAGGTCAAAGGCACCGTCGCCTCGATCACGATCGCCCTCGGCCGCCACGCCGTCAGATCCGCCGATGCCAATACGGACGCCTCAGCCCCCTCGACATCCACCTTCAACAGGTCGAACCCTGGCTGCGCGTAATCCGACAGCACCGTCTCCAGCCGCGTCACCTCGACGCTCAACTCCTCACAACGCCATCCATCGGCAAGGTGCAGCGCCAGCACATCCCGCTCCAGAGTGCTGAGGCCACCGCCACCGGTCTTCCCCGGCCCCGGAACGATCCGGAAGAAGCTCGCCGGACCAGACTGCTCCCCGATCGCCACGTCCAGCGTCAAATCACCCGGCCGGGCAGCCCGCAAGCGCTCGAAACGCTCGGGCAACGGCTCAATGTTGACCCCGCGCCATCCGAGCCGATCCACCAAGTTCTTGGTCAGCGACCCCTGGACCGGGTTCCCAGCCCCAACATCCACGAAGAACCCGCCAGGCTGGTCGCCAAAGCCCCGCATCAGCACAACGTCCTCAGCGTTCCCGCCATACGCAACCAGATCACACCCATCCGGCGGCCTCGACCCCATACCGTCAACCGTAACCACGTCGCCTGCTTCGGCCGCGTCGATTGGAAGTCAATTGGCCGGCGCACTCGACACCGGTCAGGCCGCGCAAGGACGCCAGCCACCCGGCGCCGTCTACGGTCGAGTTGACCTCGGTCCCGAGGATCTCGCGGGTCCCATCAGCGTCGACGCCGGTGGCCACCAGCACGTACAAGCTGACGATCTGGCCGCCCTCGCGGATCTTCTGGGTCATGGCGTCCACCCAAACGAACGCATACGGACACCCTCCAAAGGCGGCTGACCAGGGCCTGCTCGGCCCGGCGGCGCCGCCCCAGCAGCCACTCGGGGAAGCGGACCCTGACCGCAGTCTGGGGATGGCCAGCTCAATGATGCCGGCGCAGGTGTCCCAGCTCTGCCCTCGAGAGACGTTTGCCGCGGTTAACCCGCTCGTCCGAACGGGCCCCGTAACCGCGCCGCGCACCGCATCGGCCGCGGCCGACGTGAGCGACTCGGCCCTCGTCTTGACTATCGACCGCAACACATCGGCGTCACACGCCCCAATCTGCTCGGTCAGCCACTCCGAAGTGGTCCCACACTGTTGTCCACGGCCATTGCGTTCATCTCCCTCTAATCTTGGTCGATTCGAAGGATCACGCGTTAACCGTCTCACGTCACGACGCCACGCCCTCTGACCAGGTCAAACTCATACACCACCTCTGTGAACGCAATCAGGCGAGTCGGCTCCCGCATAGTTCAGCGCGGCTCACCCAGGAGCAGTTCGATCTCGGACAACCAGCCCCGTCTGAGGAACTCCCTGAGGATGGCCTTGGCATCAGTTGCCTCCCTAGCAGAGGCAGCGCGAAGCATGGGCTCCACGACATCCGGCAAGCCCGCTGCCTTGCAAGCCCCGACTGCGTCGGCCAGTTCCCCTGGCGGAAGCGTGCGGCCAGCGTGCTCAAGGAAGTGGAGAGCATCAGATGCTCGCCCGTTTTCAATGTATTTCCTCAGCTCGCCGGTCGGCCCCCAGGAGAGCGCTGGCTCTGGACTGGGTTGCCGGTCCGCGTCCGGCCGAGGGACCGGCAACCCAGTCCCCGTGGCGGGCGGGCATTCCGGAGTGGCCGGCGGTTCCTTCGACTGAGCTTCCTGTGATTCCCGGAGCTTCCTGAGCATCGCATGCTCGGCACTCGCTTGGACCAGGAGGTCCAGGGCTTCCTCCAGAGTCCATGGAAGTTCCTCGCCGTGCCCCAGCCGGGCTTGGGCCTGGTGCCAGAGCTTCGTCAAGGTGCGGGAGGCGGGCAGCCGCTTTCCGTGTGCGAGGTGACTCAGCGAGGGCGGTCTGATATCGAGCAGTCCGCTGATCTCCGCCGAGCTCAACTGGCGGTCATCCTCTCGGATGCACTTGCAGAGATGCCGTATCAGCCGTACGAGCTCAAGCCGCAGGGGGGAGAGCTCTGCTACAGGTTCGTGTGTGAACTGACTGCGCTGAGCCATGCGCTTCCCCTCGTCTGCTCTTTGGGAGAGATCTTGCCATAGCAAATCCTTGCTAGGGACAGGATAACCGGATCGTTCTTAGTTGAAACTTAAATTAGCCAAACCGGCTATGATTAGCCACGGTTGCAAATTCTTCAGCATGGCTAACTTTGAATTCGAGTGGCGAATCGGCCGACAGTGTGGCTTAATCTAAGAATCCTCGGCCGGGAAGCGGCCGAACGGGGTTCGTTTCAGAGCAGATGATCAGGAGAGCGAGATGGCGCTGCCGTCATGGCGGGAGACGAAGGTGGGGACGATGAAGAGAGTTGCCCTCTGGCTGGTCTCCGAAGTTGGTGTCGGCGAGGTCTTTACCAAGGAAGAGCTTCGCGGGTCGTTCCCCGGGGTTTCGCAGGTAGACCGGCGGATGCGTGACCTACGTGATCACGGCTGGCGTATCGACACCAACCGCGAAGACGCGTCACTTGGCGCCCACGAGCAGCGGTTCGTGGAGATGGGGGAGCCTGTATGGGAGCCGGGGAAGGCCACTAGGGCGCAGACCTCGATTACCGCTGTGCAGCGGCGTGAGTTGATGCGCAAAGACGGGAACCTCTGCCGGTTCTGCGGTATCGGCCCAGGAGAACGGTACGCCGGTACGTACGAGACAGCGCAGCTTGATATCGCGCGGAGACAGGTCCGGCAGGCTGACGGAATTTCAGTGGTTAGGTACGTGGTGGAATGCAAACGCTGCCGCCTGGGAGGACGGGACCTTGCTGTGGACACCGGCCAGTTCGCCGCTCGCATCAACGCTCTCTCTGGCATCGAGCGGGAGATCTTCGCTACCTGGCTGAAGAACGACCAGCGCGAGCACAGCAAGCTGGAGCGCTTGTGGGCGGAGTACCGGACCTTGCCGGCGGACTCCCGCGAGGAGATCCGGAAGTCAATCGAGCCACTTCTTTAGGAGCGGTTCTGGAGTAACCCGCGCAGACCTAGCAATCACCAGGAGATATCTGTGAGTAAGGACTTCGGCGAGCCGCCCCGGGCAGCGGAGAACCGTGCCATGGTCGAGCAGCTACTGAAAGAGGCCCACGATGCCGACGGCATCAAGGAGACGGTGACAATCGAGTGGCGCGGTCAGCCTCGCCACATGGAGGTCATCGACGTCCCCATCGATTCGACCTACTACAACCCGGCGACCCACCGCATCCGGGCGCAACGGAGTCACGACCCCGCGCGGGACGCCCAGCTGGAGGCGGACCCCTGGAGCGACGATAGCCAGGACTACCTCCAGTACCTCCTCCGAGCGCTGCCTTCCAACCCTGCCGAGCGCGACAACCGGTATGACCAGCTGAGAGACAACCTGCGGGATTTCAAGCAGAGCGAACCGGGCCTGATCACTCGGGAGGGCGTACTGGTCAACGGCAACACCCGACGAGCGGCGCTAAAGGAGCTGGGCAGCTCTCACATCAGAGTGGCGGTGCTGCCGGCGTCCTGTACGTGGGCCGATGTCAGCGCTGTAGAACTGGCTCTGCAGCTGCGGAACGACCGGCGCAGAGACTACTCCTATATCAACTACATCTTCGCTCTGGAGGAGCAGCTTGCCACGGGACGCCCGATTGAGGATGTCGCCAGAGATTTCCACAAACGGGTCGACACCTGCCAACGCGACCTGTGGATCTTGAACTTGCTGAGGGACCTCATCAAGCGGAGTGAACAGGGCGGTGCGCGGCTTCGCCTTCTGGATTTTGAGGACGCGGCTGGCAAGCTTCAGGAGCTCCATCGGCGTTACATCAAAGAGTCCGCTTCCAGCAAAGACAAGGCGGAAATGCTGAAAGAGACGAGGCTTGCCGCCATCGTCATGGACTTTTCCAAGACGGATGTCCGGCTGATCGAGCCCGACTTCAGGAGGCGCTATGTAGACCGGCTCCTTCCGGAGGAGATCAAAGATGCCCTCCGGCACAGCGCCTCCGCCGCAGGCTCCGTCAAGATTCCAGGGATCAGCAGGCCTGTGAGCTCCGGTGGGCCACAAGTAACGGAGGCGAAGGCGCTCACGGACATGGTCCTCAAGGGCAAGGTAATCAGCGTGGCCGATGGCCAACTGCCCAGCGAAGACGACAAGGCAGCAGCCCAGCGATATGAGGAGCTGAAGGAGGTGTTCGATAGGGCGATGGAGCCGGCGGGCAAGGACGCCCGGGTCCGCAAGCGGAAGCAGGCGGCCCCCGATCGGCTTATGGAGGCCTGTAACAGCATCGATCAATGCATCACCGACATTGGGTACGCACGCGCGAGCCGCAGCCTGGATGAGGAGGCCCTTGACGAAGCACTCCTCAACGTGCGCCAGACGCTGGGCCGACTCGCGGCCGAGGTCGCGCGGACTATCCAGATGGATCCAGGCGACGGGGCTGCCTGGCTGTTGGATGCTGCCCGCAGGGGGAACTGGTGACGTCCGCGCAGCAAGCTTCACTCGCTATCGGTTTTGATGCCAGCCGGACCAAGGCCGTGCTTCGAGCCGACGCGGGCAGGGAGGGGGAATTCGCCAGCTTGGCTATACGGTTTCCTGGTGCGAGCCAGAGCGGACCCCTTAGCGCCGAGGTGGAACTCGACGATTTCCTCACGGGTATTGAGGCGCTCGCAGACTGGCCTGAGCCGGAATCTGTGCGCTGGGATCCAGGACTCGTCCAACTGGTTGAAGAGGTACTGGAAGACGCGGACCGGGCCGCAGCACGCATCCACCAGGAAGACGGGGAAGACGCAGCGGTCCACCCCGACGACTTGCCTGGGCTTCTGGGCGCTGACTGGGATGCGGACCTGACCTCCTTCCAGCAGCGTGACATCGCCCGCCTGCTCTCGCTGCGCCATGGCGCGAACTTCAGCGTGCCTGGAGCAGGCAAGACCCGGGTCGCGCTCGCTGTCTACGCCGCCCTCAGAGCACAGGGTGATGTCAGGCGGCTCCTAGTGGTGGCCCCGAAGTCGGCATTCGACTCTTGGCGCTTTGAGGCGGCGACATGCTTCACGTCTCCGCTGCGAACGGGCTTCATGGACAAGCGGATGCCCGGCGGCTGTGAAGTGCTGGTGGTCAACTACGAGCGTCTCGACCGGGGCTTGGACGGCCTGGCCGGCTGGCTGCGGGCTGCGCCCGCGATGCTCATCCTGGACGAGGCACATCGAATGAAACTGGGCGCGCGAGGCGTCTACGGCTCCGCATGCCTCGCGCTGGGCCCGCTGAGCCGGCGGCGCCTGATTCTTACGGGGACGCCTGCCCCGAACGGGGCTCGTGACCTGGAGAACCTGTTGTCGTTCGTCTGGCCTGGCCACGGTCGGCGAGTGGTGGTGAATGCCGTTGCGGGAGGCGACCTCGGCAGGGCAAGTGAGGTGCTGCGGCCATTGTTCACGCGGACGACCAAGGCTGAGCTCGGCCTACCACCTTTTCAGCCGGTGATCAGGCCCGTCACCATGCCGCCTCTACACCGCGAGATATATGACGCACTGGTGGGCCGCTACACCGCACGCGCGGAAGCGTCCCGCAGCGATCTCGACGCCCTAGGACGCGCACTCTTGCGCCTCCTCATGGCAGCAACCAGCCCGGCGCTGCTCGTGGAGGGCAGCAGCCGGTACGAACCTCTGGGATACCAGGTCCCCCCACTGGTCCCGCCCGCGGGGGGCTCGCTCATCAGGTTGCTGGAGAATCTGCCGAAGTATGAGATTCCGCCGAAGTACGAGGAGGTTATGCGGATCGTCAGAGATAACGCGGCCAAGAATCGGAAAACCCTTGTCTGGAGCACTTTTGTCCGAAATTTGACCACGCTGGAGAATATTCTCGCGCCGTTCCGGCCCGCCATGGTATTCGGTGGGACTACTGACCGGGATGAGGAGTTGCGCAGGTTCCGGAACGACCCGGACTGCTTCGTCTTGCTTTCCAACCCGGCGACCCTTGGTGAGGGTATCAGCTTGCACTGGGAATGCCACGACGCCGTCTATGTGGATCGGGATTTTATAGCAGGGCGATACCTGCAAAGTCTCGACCGCATTCATCGTCTCGGACTGGAACCCGGCACCGAGACAAATGTGACCATCCTCGCGGCTCGCGAAACGGTTGACGAGGTGGTCGCGAAGCGCCTCACCGAGAAACTGGAATTCATGGGAAGAATACTCGATGACCCGTCCATTCGGCAGCTTGGTGACCTTGAGGAGGAAGGTCCGGTGGTGGGCGGGATGGACGGCCAGGACATCGATGCTCTGCTAGGGCATCTCGGTAAGGCTGCGCGCCGGTCAGGCCGCCGGAATGTCGAGCCTCTTAGCTGATCTTAGTGCGATGTCATGGTGGCAATAGATTCAACCAATGGCCCTCTTGGCCGAGAAATGTCTTGAAGAGACATCCCGAGATCGGAGCCGCTGCGCTCTTTTCGAGCCTGACGAACCGATTGTCGCTGAGACCCCGACGTTTTTAGGGCCAGGGCTTTCGGTCGTAGCCTGTCGGCGAGTTCGACGGCAGGCTGCACCAAAGACATTCGAGTACCCGATCACGCCCCGAGCGGCAGGGCTGATGGTTGACATCGCGACCCGACCTCCGGTGCCATCTTGCCGATTCCTGTGAGGCACATACCCGCTACCCAGCATTATGTCCACAGCATCACCGCGGCCGGGTCGCCGGACGATTGCAGGCCGTGCTCTTGGGAGGCTAGCTGGCCACCTTTCCCCCCGAGATCCCTAAAGATTAAGGGTCGTTCAGTTGATCAGCTTGCGTCAGCTAATCCTGGCTCGGAGCTTCAGGAATCGTTCGTGGCGGTCGTGATCCGCCTGACCAGTAAAAGCCTTGAACTGGCCAAGCCGGTAGGCCACCATGGTGGCCCTTTCCGTGACTTCGATCTCGAAGTCGCTACTAAGCAACGCGATGCGATGTTCGAGCTCAGCATCATCTATAGAGAGTCCCGCGTCGATCGCTGCACGCATGAGACGTGCAGCGGTGACAAAACCCTCATCGGCGCGCAGGGCCCGGTAGATCGGATCTTCCTCTCTCACCGGAGGTGGTGCGGGGTCGCCCTTCTTTGTTAGTGCCCGAATGATGGATGTACCGACAGCTTCGGCGACAGGAGGCGGGAATGCGTTACCGATCTGCCGGTAGCGAGACGTTTTTCGCCCGGTGAACTCCCATATTCCCCCGTCACTCCACCCCTGAAGCCGTGCGACCATCTCACAGGTCAGCTTGGGGCCAATCTCAAAGGTATCGCCAGGCATCGGGGCATGGTTGGCTACACCCATAGCGTCAA
The DNA here is from genome assembly GCF_040649435.1 of Actinomadura sp. NPDC048955. Taxonomy (NCBI): domain Bacteria; kingdom Bacillati; phylum Actinomycetota; class Actinomycetes; order Streptosporangiales; family Thermomonosporaceae; genus Actinomadura; species Actinomadura sp. NPDC048955. Next base: position 78,802 of record NZ_JBEZJI010000012.1, on the reverse strand, counting down.
CGCCGAGTTCAGCCCAGGCACGTTTCGCACGGGTAGGGCCGAGGTCAGCACCACCGTGCTTCTTGGAGCCACCGACAATAGTGGGAGCAATTTTGTTCGCCTTCTGCGCCCACTCATCTACGCCTTCCCAGCCGTTCGCGGCCATCAGATCCCGGAGAGCTTCTCCCACGGTCGGGGCGTTTCCACTCGGCTCAGGCCAGTGGAAATAGGGGGCGTACTCCTCCTTGAGAGCAACCAGCACGAACCGAGGCCGCAACTGAGGTACGCCGAAGTCTGATGCATGGAGTAGCCGCCACTCAGCGACGTAGCCAAACTTCTGCAGACGGTCCAAGACGTGCTGACGGTAGCCAGCGAACCGGCGCAGACTCAGGCCGCGGACGTTCTCCAGCAACAGCGCCTTCGGCTCCATGAGCTCTACCTGTTCGACGGCCCAGGCGAACAGATCACGTTCGTCAGCGGCGCCAAGCTGCTTACCCGCGATGCTGAAGGGTGGACAGGGCACACCACCAGCCAGTAGCGCTACGCCTTGATGGTTGGAAGGCTTCCATACCTCGGGATCGGCCACGTCGCCCCGCTGGACGATGGTCTCAGGGAGAAGCCCCTTGCGCTCTTCGAGGTTCTTGGCGAGCGTGTTGGCGGCGTTGTCGTCCAGTTCGATGGCCAGGCGGTGACTGAAGCCCGCGAGCTCTAGCCCGAGCGCCTGGCCTCCTGCCCCCGCGCAGATCTCAACGACTTCAAGATCCGACACAGTGGCCTCCTGGTGTGGTGTGCAGGGCGGGGTGTGAGTCATGGATAGTAGTTTCGACCATGACCTACCTTGCGGAGCGAATCGAGTGAGCGACAGCGGACCCGTGCCTGCCGGGGACGGCAACGACCGGCGTCATGGAGCGTGGGCTGCGGGGCTCTACCCGCGCCCCGCGAACGAAGGCCGCTCCCGGAACATGAAGGCCAACCGCCGCTCGGACACCAAGCCCGAGATCACACTCCGCAAGGCTCTCCACGCTCTCGGCTATCGCTACCGTAAGGATTTCCGGCTCGATCTGCCCGGAGGGGTTCGGGTCCGCCCGGACATCGTCTTCACTGCTCGCAGAGTCGCAGTGTTCGTCGATGGCTGCTTCTGGCATGTATGCCCCGAACATGGAAGGGAGCCGACCAGCAACGAGTGGTATTGGACGCCCAAGCTGCGCCGGAATGTTGAGCGCGACAGGGCTGCGGATGCCGCGCTGGAAGCGGCTGGATGGCGAGTCGTGCGGTTGTGGGAGCATGTGCCCCTCCCTGCGGCGGTGGAAGCGGTGCTGGAAGCTGTCGGACCAACCTCCACGGAGCGTGGAGATGACGTTACAGCGAGAGGATGACAATCTCCGGCGAGCGAAGACACAGGCAAGGCAGTCATTGGTGATCGCTGGCAGCGAGGCATGGGGTGCCTCAGGCTCATCCTTCCTGACTGCCAGAAGACTTGCGAGTATCGGGGAGCACCGGCGCAAGCTCGGGCGGATCGTCCGGAAGCGCAACGACCCATCGTTCTCCATCTAGCAGGACTGATGGTACGTCGCCATGGTGGCCTTGGTGTTGGGCGAGCCGAACGCTGACGAACTCTCCCCTGCCGGGAACTGGAAGCCCCAGGGTTTGGGCGATCGAAGCATGGCTGCTGTACTGGCCGAGGATCACAATGCCTTCCGGGCGCAGGCTGCTACGCGACCCTCCGTTGCCCCGTACGCGCTTCATGTAGTCATCTTGCTGTGCGACCGTTGCGATCACAGCTCGGCTCACCCGGCGCCTCTGCGCCAGCCGGAACAACATGTCGACCCGCTTCGTGCCGTACCGGGAGCATTGGAAGATTTTATCCACGTGCGGAGGCGGAAGTCTCAGCAGGACGTTCTCTGGCAGGGGCTTCTCGTCGAAGAGCCAGCGGATTGCACTGCGTCCACTCGCTGAGAGACCGCGCTTGAGGTCCCGGTTGCCCTTTGAGGAGCTCAAGTGTTCCTCACGAGCCTTGACGAGGCCGGCTGACCAGACACCTTGATCGTCACTGGCCCAGAGCCCGAGGAGATGGTGCCCCATCGCCTCAGGCGGGATCATCCACCTGGCCTTATCCTGGGAGAACTTGCAGTCGACGTCGATGCCGCAGATCGCGAAGTCCATGGCCTGACCATCGGCGAAGTCGAACTCTCGTTGAAGGTTGATCTCGATGAGTGTGCCGAAGTGAGTCTTCTCAGTCTTGTGAAGCTGGGCCCACTTGTACCGGCCGGTGTGCTGTCCATCGAGGAGCATGTCGTACGTCCTCCGGATCACCGCTGCGATGCGGACACCCTCGGGATCGAGAGTGAGCAGCTCCGCTGCTACGCGTGACAGCTCGGCATCAGGAGGTGCAGCCCCAAATAGGGACGGTTGACACTCAAAGGACATAGTCACCTGAGGCTAGGTGAAGTCATGCCCTGGCAACAGACCTCAGTGATCGTGATCCACGCCACCCAGAAGACATGCATCCGGGGGACGGTCCCCACGGCGTCGTGGCTGAGCCCCTGCCAGTTCCGCGTTCACGATGTAACCGTCAGTTCCTTCAAGTTACCGTCCGTCACTTCAACGCAGACAGACCTGGGCAGGGCAGGCCATACTCAAGACGGACAAGGATGACGCGATCAGCATGCTGCACACCCTCCTGCGAGGGAAACGACTCCGCGACATCCCCCTGGATCTCACTTTTTGAGCTCCGCCTCCGTGTCCACACCGGCCCCTGATGCAGAGCCGCCTCCTCGCAGGCAGGGACAGGCAACGCCTTTTCGGCGCCGACCACGAGACCTCGCCACCTTGTAAACCACCGTCAGCCACGGCGCGTCTACAGACTGATGGAAGGGGCAGGTCATGCAGGTCGATACGCGCGATGCCCGAGTCTGCGTCAGTCGTAGACGGCCGCGGAATATACCTCGATGGTTTTGAAAAAGTTTCTTTGCTCCACTGGTATAGCTTGATTGATATCTCGGCACTGAAAGTTTTTCTTATAGGAAACCTTGCCCACTTTCACGCCAACGTATTCTAGAAGATTCTCAAGGTCTCTAGCACCACAGAAATCAAGGAGCCGCCGATGGCCGTGCTTCCGCCTTCGGCCGCGTATGGGGCTTGGAATAAAGCGCTGGCTAAGGAGTTCTTCAGCAGGGCTCATGCCGGCACGCCGGTTATTTTCTGGGTGGACCAGGACACGGCTGAGGAGCTCGCAGAGAAGCACCAGCTGGGTGTGCCCCTCTCCGAGGCAGTGCGCAGCGCCCTCGACATGGCATCGCGCTCGCGGGTGTTCAGCCGGGTCAGCGCGTGGTGCGAGCAGCTCCGCCGGCCGGAGGATCCGCCGCCCTCCCTGCCTCTGCTTGCCGCGTCCGTCGTCGCGGCATCGATGATGGCCTCGGACGGCAGCATCAGAGTAACGAACTTCTACGTACCGCTCGCCAGGTACCTCTTCGGCAAGGGACACGCTGAGGAGCACTCGGTCCTCAGCCAGAGTTCCCAGCAGCTCGCTGATCTTTGGGTTGGCCTCGACCACTGGCTCAACAGTCAGGAGGGCAAGTTCGGCGTCAGCACCATCAAGGGCCATAAGAATCTGACGAGGATCGGTTACCCGATCTCCCAAACAGTCCTGAAAACGCCCGACCGGCGGGCCCTGAGCCAGTTCTTCCGCGACGCGCAGCTGACTCCAGGCCAGGACATCAGCCCCGGGTATCTGGAGCGGGCCCTCGGAATCTGGCTCCGTCAGCACCCCAGAGCGTTCTCTTCTACGTTCGCTGACGCCTACGCGCATCCCGATCTCACGGAATTCGTGAACCAGCTCGTACTGGACTGCGCCCGCATGTGGGACGGCGTGGTGCGGGACGCCTCTAGTGGGAGGCGCGCCGTCAAGCTGCGGGTCCGTCTCAGAATGGATAGACGCAGCGTCTGCCCAGGTTGGGCCGCCGAGGCCGTCGACGGCATCGACAGCGGTACGGTCATCGGCTCCGGGGGTGAGGAGTATGAGTTCGGTCGCGACCCCGGCCGCTTCTACGAAGGGCTGGACGGGCTCCCCTTCCATCCGTCGCAGCTCGTGTCCGGCGCGGCCCTTGAGGGGCGGACATCGAGCGGCGCGGAGATCACCTTTATCTACCAGCCGTCTGACATCGTCTTTTTCCGTCAGGACCCTGACCTGGGCTGGGTGAGCCGGGACAATCCGGAGGCGTTCAAGCAGCACATGATCCTCGTCAGGGACCGGGCCGTCCCCGAGGTGACCAGCAATCTCCGCGAGGCCGGCGTCGCGGAGCCCAAGCACAACGAGGCTAGATTCGCTTCGGGGTGGAGCCTGTTCCCCCGTATCTCATTCCACGAGGAGTCGAAGTTCGCCAGGGCTGCGGCGAGGGAGCATTCCTCGCTCCGGACGGCCGGGGTCCAGGGCGTTGCCAAGCCACGACTCGTCGGAGGGCTGAAGCTGAAGCAAGGGCTTGCACAGAACGTTTACCTTGCTGGCGGACAGCCGGACCTGCTCGTTGATATGCAGGCACACAGCCAGCGCTTGGTGCACCTCGAATTCGGCGACGGGCGGGCAGCGGCGGTGTCGACAGGGGGCTTTCCGATCCCACTGACGCACGAAGCGGCGTCGGGGGTGGGACGGCACCGCCTCCTGGTTGACGGCTCTTCGCTGTCGTTCGAGTTAGTGGAAGTCCTTGCGGACGCCGAGGCCCCCGGCACTGGGACTGTGGGGTTCCCCGTCGGCGAGCAGGCCGAGAGCCGCGCGGGAACGGTCGGTCCCGAAGCCCGCGCCATCCGGGGGGCGCTACTGCCGGAGGGGACCGAGCCGACGCCCCGTCCGCTCCTGTCGTTTAGAAACTCGTCCGATCGCTATCTGATCTCCTTTGATGGACGCGGGATCGAGCCAGGCACACCGGAGCTTCCGGACCTATACAAACGGCTTGGCCTTACTCCTGACGACTTCTACTACGCCGACGTCGTCCCGCCGCTCGGCTGGTCTGGGTGGCTGATCGAGTGGCTGCGAATCCGGATCACACCGATTGCGCCGCGCCGTCCCGACCGTGAGGCGGTACTGGCTTCACCGGACAAGCAGGAATGGGCCCTCGCGGTCCTGGACGCGCGAGACTGCTCAACCGACCCGGTTTGGCAGGAGTACGTCTCGGTCGCCGCGGAGGTTGCCCGATGACCTCTGTCGGAGACCTGCTGCTCCACTGGGCAAGCGAGAACGGAGCCGGCGAGCTCAGCACCCTGCTCAGCGGAGCGGAGTGGGCTGCGCGCCGGTACGGCATACCGACTACGGGTGGTGCCCCCGGCCGCTGGGTCCGGGACGCATCCGCGCTCGGTTATCTGGACGTCGACTGGCAGGCAGGGAAGTGGTCGGTTGCCCCTACGGTCCTCACTGCGCTCCCCATGTCCGGCGGCCTGCTCATGCTGACGGGCGCACGGAACCAGGCGGTGGAGGAGCGCATCGAGGATGCTGCCGACGATCTCGGCCTCGAGTACCACTCCGCGGCCAACCACGGCGGTGAAGGTGACATCCCCCCGCCAGACTCCGTCATCTTCATGACCGATCCAGGCACCGATGCGACGGCTCTAGCCGCCGCCCTGAAGGCGGCCTGGGTGCCATGCTTCGCCCTCCAAGTCATTCCCTTCCTGCCGCGCCTGGAACTGGGTTCGGAGGCGCCGGAGCCGGTTCCGGGGACACTTCTCAAGAGGTACAACGAGAACAAGCGGTTCGGCAGCAAGATGGGCGGCTATGAAGAGGTCCTCTCGGCCCGAGAGGACGGCATCTACCGCTTCAGGACATCGGATCGCAGGGAGGTCGTCCAGCTCCGTCTTGACGGCAACTGGTATAAGACCTCGCACGAGGAAGCCATCTACCTGCACAGGGCTTCCCGCTTCACCGAGCCCGGCGACACGCTGCGGTGGCGTGCGGAGTCCAATGGCGAGCGAAGCTCGATCGGGCGCCTAATTGTCGACTGGGGTGCTCCGCTGCCGCCGCTGCATGCACGGGCTGCAGTGCTTAGCAGCGGTACCGCTCCATGGTTTTCCGAGACGGCCGAGACCGCTGTCTACTTCAATGTGCCTTATGCGCTCGCGGCAGCGATTGCCGAGAGCTTGCATCAGAGTCTAGGACTGCTGGATGTATTGTCAGGGGGTAAGCGCGGTGGCTGAGGGGAACCAGATCCGGACATTCGATGGCCTCGGTGCCTTCGACGCACTAAAGGATGCACTCTTCCGCTACTACGACACGCCCTTCGGCCTCGCCGACCCGTCGCTCCAAAGCGAAAGGCGGGCCCTCTTGGACCGGGACGGCGGCGCTTGGCGGCGTCCGCTGATCGAGATCCGCCCGCGGTACGTATCCAGTGGTATCCCGGTAGCGGAGTCGGTGCGGCAGGCAGGCGCGCCCCCGGAGTTCGCCGAACTCGCCTCAGCCGGCCTGGTGCGCGATGTCAAGGAACTGTACAAGCACCAGCACGATGCCCTGACCGCCGCGATCGGCGCCGACAAGGACGTGGTCATCACTGCAGGAACCGGCTCCGGCAAGACAGAGTCGTTCATGCTCCCCGTTCTGGCCTCCCTGGTGCAAGAGTCCGCATCATGGGGCGGGGCCCCTGCTCTGCACCAGGACCGCTGGTGGAGCGCCTATAACGGCGAGTTCCGAGCCCAGCGGCACGGTGAGCACGGACGTCCGGCTGCTATCCGCGCCCTCGTCCTGTACCCGATGAACGCGCTCGTCGACGACCAGATGATGCGAATGAGGCGGGCGCTCGACAGTGACGCCGCGCGGGCCTGGTTCGCCAAGTACAGGCATGGCCACCGCTTCTACTTCGGCCGCTACACCGGCGCCACCCCCGTTCCGGGCAACCCTCCGGAGCCGAGGACGCGCAGCAGCCAGCCTCTCAAGAACCTCCGCAGCTACCTCGCTGCGACGGAGGCCCGCAGCAACAGGGCGAGGGTCAACGGGGACGACGGCAAGGCAGCCTTCTTCGTGCCGCGGCTCGACGGCGCAGAGATGCGCTCGCGCTGGGACATGCTCCTGAGCCCGCCCGACATCCTCGTCACCAACTACTCGATGCTTAACGTCATGCTGCTCCGGCCGCGCGAGAGCCGCATGTTCGACCTCACCCGCACATGGCTGAATGAAAACCCGGACGTCAAGTTCACGCTGATCATCGATGAGCTCCACATGTACCGCGGCACCGCTGGCACGGAGATCGCATATCTGATCCGAGCGCTCCGCCACCGCCTCGGCCTCGATACACGGCCGGACCGGTTGCGCATCCTAGCGGCGTCGGCATCACTGGAGGAGCACCGGGACCGCGCTTTCCTCGGGCAGTTCTTCGGCGTGGACAGCGACCGGTTCGCAATCCTGCCGGGCGAGACGGTTAAGCCCGCCTCAGTAGCACTGGACCTGACACCCTACGCCCGGCGGTTCGCTGAACTGCCCCACGACCCGGCCGCCGAAGCCGCAGATTCCGTCCTCATGGAGTCGAAGGCAGCAGACGCCCTGGTCAACTGCCTTACTGATGAGGACGGACACCCAAGCGCTAAGAGTGACGACGAGATCGCATCCGTCCTCTTCCCAGAGGCAGACGACAAGGAGGCAGCACTCCAGGGGCTGCTTTCCGCGCTTCGCTGGTCGACTGATCCAGACATGGTGAAATTGCGGGTGCACCTCTTCTTCCGCAACATCACTGGTGTCTGGGCCTGCTCCAGCCCTGAGTGCTCTGGGGTCGCAGACCGCTCACCTGAGCGACGGATCGGCCGTCTCTTCTCCGAACCAGCCACCCGCTGCTCCTACTGCAACGCCCGCGTCCTCGAACTGCTCTACTGCCAGACCTGCGGCGATGCGTTCCTTGGTGGTTACTTCCCGGAGACAGCCGAGGCGCCGGACCGCTTTGACGCGGGTCTTCTCGCCGACCACTCAGAACTCGACCGGCTCCCTGACCGAGGCGGCGAAGGGCCCAGTGCAGCGAACTATGTCGTCTACTGGCCCCACAGCGACAAGAAGTCCGAGCTTGGCAAGATGAGCTGGGAATCGACCGCCGCCAGTACCAGTGCCACGTTCTCCTGGCGGCGGAGCATCTACAGCCCGCAGACCGGACGCCTTGAAAACAACCGCGACGGGTACACAGGCTGGTCGTTCCACGTCGCTGCGAACAAGAAGACGCCAGCGGGGCTTATTCCCAAGTTGCCGGCCTTTTCATCCCGATGCATCGCGTGCGGCGACGACGTTGAGATCCCGTGGGGGAAGGGCAACCGCTCCATACCGCTGACAGACTCGTCGCGGCTCCGCCCCGCCATCCGAACTATGCGCACCGGTTTCGAAAAGTTCAACCAGGTCCTCACAGACGAACTCCTGACCAGGCTCCCCTCGCAGCAGCGCAAGCTCGTGGTGTTCTCCGACAGCCGGGCTGACGCTGCGAAGCTAGCCAGCGGCCTCGGGCTGCGCCACTACCAGGACCTCATCAGGTTTCTACTCTTCCGCCTCGTAGCAGAACGCGGTGACACAGCCGCCGACCTGGACGTCCTCAGGAAGCGCTACACCACCTCCGACTGGAGCAAGGACGAGGTCAAGGTTGCGAAGCAGCGCTTGGAAGCCCAGGGATTGAGGAACACCGTCAACGAGCTTTCCATGCTCTGGATTGACATGGCGGAGACCGACGAGGCCGACTCAGAGCAAGTGCACAGGGAACAAGAGCTGGTCGCACAGATCCTGGCGCTTCCCTCCCTTCAAGCGTATATCAGCGAACTCGAAGGCAAGCTCCTCGCTCTGGGCGTCAACCCTGGTGGACCCGCAGCAAGCCTCTGCAAGACGGAGAAGCAGCGGGGCAACGCGGCCAGTACCGAGGAGAAGCCGTGGACATCCCTCTACAACTGGACCGCAAAGACGCCGGAGCGGAAATCTGTTCTCGAGCTGGACACCGATCAGGAAACCCTCCGCGAGAAAATTGATGGGAAGCTCCGTGAGGAGACACTCTCCGGGCTCTTCTCCGGTGCCGGGCGCGACTTCGAGTCGCTTGGCCTCGGGTGGCTTGCTCCCGTCGGTGACAACCTGGGGCCGGAGGTCCCGCCCACCTCGGATACAGCACTAGCCCGGGCGACCCTGCGGGTCCTAGGCCATGCGCGACGCTTCCCCGGACTGCGCAGTGGGCAAGCAGATCCACCAAAGAAAGTCCGCGATTTCTGGGCCAAGGTCGGCGAGCAGCACGGTATGGACGCCGACCTTGTAGCAGACCGCGCCACGGCGGCTTTGCGGGGCACCCTCACAGAGTGGCTTATCAAGCCGGACGCAGTGGGTCTGCGGCCCGCCGAGAGCAAGTCCTGGACGTGCGGCAACTGCCAGCGGCTCCACCTGCACCCTGGAACTCTCACCTGCACCAAGTGCTACACCGCGCTCTCAGCCGAGCCGGAGCGTTTTGAGGCAGCAGACGCTGAGGCCGACTACTACGCTTGGCAGGCGTCCCGCGATACCGAGCCCTTCCGCCTCCACACCGCGGAACTCACGGGCCAGACTGACCGTATCGACGCCCAGTCGCGACAGGCGCGCTTCCAGGAGGTCTTCCTGGACGACTCGGAGGTCGACCTAGCCGATGCCGTCGACCTGCTGTCGGTGACGACCACGATGGAAGCAGGCGTGGATATCGGCGCGCTCACGGCCGTCAACATGGCCAACATGCCGCCGACACGCTTCAACTACCAGCAGCGGGTAGGCCGGGCGGGACGGCGCGGATCACCGATCGCGGTCGCACTCACTGTGTGCCGCGGCCGCAGCCACGACGACTACTACTTCGCCAGGCCTGAGCTGGTCACGAACGAGCCCACGCCGAAGCCATATCTTGCGATGGACATGGTCGCGGTCTTCCAGCGGGTCCTGGCGGCAGAAGTGCTCCGCAGCGCATTCGCGGCCAACGGACCTGCCATGGCCGACAGCGAACTGGCGTCCACGGCCAATGTCCACGGCCAATTCGGACTGGCCAAGGACTGGCCGGTCATCAGGCCGCACATCGAGAAGTGGGTCATCGCCAACCAGGACAAGATCACCGCCGCCGCCAACGCACTGAAGCTCGCAGTAGGCAAGGCTGTCAGGGCAGTCGAGCCCGTCAGCCACATTCTGAACGTTCTGCTCCCCGCCATCGACCAGCATGCCGCCGCCAAGGCCGCCCACCCGGACCTGAGCCAGCGACTCGCCGAAGCCGGGGTTTTGCCGATGTTCGGCTTCCCGACCCGGGTCCGGAACCTGTACACGCAGAAACCCGAAAAATCCTACCCCTGGCCTCCGAAGGGAGCCATTGACCGCCCCCTGTCCATCGCCGTCTCCCAGTTCGCCCCAGGCGCCGAAACCGTCCGCGACGGGCGGGTCCACACAGCGATCGGGCTCGGCTCTTTCATACCGGCGGGGCCCAACGCCGCCCCCATCGATGATCCCCTCGGCATCGTGCGCACCATCGGCTACTGCCTATCCTGCGGTCACCTCGACGAAGAGGCCGAGGAGCAGGCCTCCGACACAGCACCGGCCCCCTGCCCCGCTTGCGGTGGACCCGACTATCAGATCGTGAGCATGGCCGAGCCGGAAGGCTTCATCGCCGGCATGGCCAGAGACTTCGACGGGACATTCACCTGGTCTTCTCGATCATCCGTCAGCCGGGCAGCCGCCAACCTCGAGCAGCTCACCGACAAGGTGACCGAGAACATGACGGTCCGCTCGGGGCCCGGCCGCAAATACAGCGTCAATGACAACAGCGGACGGCTCTACAGCTTTCAGAAGCCGTCACTCAGCTGGAGCAGCTGGGGCGGATTGATCGCCAGCGAACTGGTCGACGAGTACCCCTATCTCAGGTCCCGGCTCGGCAATGAGCCCCCGCTGCCGCCCGTCGCCCTGGGTTCGAGTCAGCAGACCGACCTCTTCCTGCTCGGCCCAGCTCCCGGGCAGAGCATTGCCGATGGGCTCCGCCTCAGCCTGGAGCCCGCCTTCCAGGCCCAAGGGCTGACCGAGCCCCTCCACGGCCGCCGCGCCGCATGGATTTCATTGGCGACCCTGCTCCGCCGAGCCGCCTGCCCTCACCTTGATATCCAACCCGGCGAACTGGTCTCCGGCCTCTACGGCTCTGCCGGCGATGTCCCGGTCTACGCCTTCATGGCCGACACCCTCGACAATGGCGCAGGCTTCTGCACCCACCTGGCTTCCAGCACCGAGGAGCTCAACGCCTACCTCGACGCGGTCTCCTCCTATCTCGACGAGCTCGCGGAGCCGACCCACAGCTCCGAGTGCAACGCCTCCTGTTACGAATGCCTCCGCGACTACGCCAACATGTCGGCCCACGCCCTCCTGGATTGGCAGCTGGCACGCGACCTCTTCACCATCCTCCGGGGCCAACCCCTGCCCCTCGACCTTGAAAAGCACGCTTGCCTGCTCAACGCCTGGGCCAGCGAGGACCGTTACGAGACGCTGACCACCGTGTCCGGACCCGTCGCGATCTACAGCAGCCTCTGGGGCAGGGGCAACCAGATCGCCGTCATCCCCAAGCACCCACTTGAAGCTTCCGACTACGCCGCCGGCCCCCGCCTGTCCAAGGCACTCTCCGACGCCCGAAATGCCGTCCCCGACGCCGCAGCCGTCGTCGCGATCGACACCTTCCTCCTAGACCGCTCTCCTACCACCGTCACCACCCACCTCGAAAGAGTCGACGATGTGATCCCCTAAGCCGCGGGCCAGGTGCAGGCAGTTGGCGGGGAAGCGGTGGTCTCAATCGTTCCGCCGGTCGACGCGGTGCCGATTAAGCAGACCGACGAATGAACCGAGGCCCGCGGCGGCGGCGTTAGGGCGTGCCGATCACGCCACCGATCCCGAGGTAACCCTTATCGGCGCAGCACGATCGCCCATCGAGGTAAGAGCACCGATGAGGGGCCGTGCAGGCGGGCGGCCGTCAGGTCGCGAGGTAGAGCCGTGCAGTTCCTCACCGACCCGCACGGCGAGCTGATCTGGGCCTCACCCGCGCTGCCCGGCTCGACCCATGACCTGACCGCCGCCCGCACCCACGGCATCGTCGCGGGCCTGACCAAGTGGACGATCGCCTGCTACGCAGACAAGGGCTACGTCGGCGCAGGCGGCGCGATCGGCATCCCTACAAGCGCAAGAAAGGGCCGCAAACTCGGCAAACGCAAGAAGCTATTCAACCGCCACCACGCCAAGGCCCGCGCCCTCGGCGAGGGCGGCGCCGCCGCCCTCAGATGCTGACACGTGCTGCGCAAGGCCCGCTGCTCGCCCAGCCGCCTCACCGCCATCGTCCAGGCCATCCTTACCCCCACTGCCAGGGCGGATGAGGTTGGAATTAGCTCACTCTTTGTGAGGTGGCTGAAGCGAACGCTGGCGGCCATTGCTCGCTGAGCCGCGATCAGGGCTGGCAGCGTCCTCAAGAGGCGACGGACCATCGGCTCGTTCGACGCCGAGGATCACGCCGAGTCCGGTCAGCGCATTGCCGACGAGGAGTGATGGGGCCGCCTCGAACCTTTGAAGCATCTTCGCAACCTGCTCGGGCGACAACTCTGACAGCGCGTGCTCCAGCTCTTGGAACCCCTCGTCTGCTCGGATGTCGGCAGCAGCCAGCAGGCGCATCTGCTCCTCAGCGAAGCGTTGCGCTGCCAGGGCCATGAGGTGGCGAGCTTGCGCCTCGGAGCTGGCCATAATCGGCTTGACCTCAGCGAGGGCGGCAATGTCCTGGCTGGGTTCAACCATCCTCGCCTCGATCACGGAGCTGCTCTTCTCAGCTCGGTGCTGACGCAGCTGTGCTCGAGCCTGACGGAGGAGTGCTCGATGTTCGCGCCTGCGTTCCGCTCGCGTCCGGAAGGCAGGATGTAGCTTCTCGATCCAGAGCCGCTTGGCGTAGGGCGCGCCGTACCCGATCGCGACGATCAATAGCTCGCGTACGACCTTCCGAGCCAACTCCTCCAGCTCTTCCTGCTCCTTCGAGCGGCGAGGTGGCTCGGGTTCCTCCCGAAAGCGGACCGGCCCATCATCGTAGGCGAACGACTCCTCGTCTTCTTCGACGTGCCTGAGAGTGACCTGGTCAAGCTCCGCGTCTACCTCGCTGCGAGTAAGTGGACTGAACTCCCCCGGCTTCTTTCGTGAGTTCGAGTAATGAGAGTCCTTCCGGCGCGTAACATACATCTTCTCCGTCACGTACTCATCGTTGTCGTTCTCCTGTGCCATGAAGCAGAGCCTACGCTCGCACCCTGACCTACCCGGTCGGATCAGAAATGTTGACCTTGCGGCACCTCTCAAAAACCGCCATGGCCAGGAAAGTTGGCGCTGCCCCACATTGAGCCTTTTTCAGCGTGATGCGGTCTCGCGGAGTTGCAGGGTGTGGATGGCTTTGGCGAGGTGTCCGGCGCGGTGGGGGCAGCAGCGCAGCTTCCGCAGGATTCGCCATGACTTGAGCTGGGCGTTCGCGCGTTCGCCGGGTCCGCGGAGCTTGGCGTGTGCGCGGTTGGCGTCCTTCTGGGGCTCGGGTTTGTCGCGTCCTTTGTAGGGCGTGAGGATGTGCGCGCCGGCGCCCTGGTAGGCCTTGTCCGCCAGCACCAGCAGCCTGGTGGCTGCCAGTGCCCGGATGACACCCCAGATCCGGGCCGCGGTCAGGTCGTGAACTGAGCCGCGCAGCGGTCCCGACACCCACAGCAGTGTCCCGTCCGGTGCGGCGATGACCTGGAGGTTCATGCCGTGGCGGCGATGTTTCCCCGAGTAGTAGGGCCGGTCGGCGGCGACCCGGTCGATCGAGACAAGGTGCCGTCCAGCACCAGGTAAGGCAGCCCGGCTTCGACCGCTTTGGCCAGCGCGGAGCCGAGTCTGGGCGATCGGGCGGCGAGCAGGTCGACGGCCTCGTTGACGTAGCGCCGCGCGGTGGTGGTCGACACTCCGAATCCGGCGCCCAGTTCGGCGTAGGTCTCACCTTTTCGCAGGTAGACCAGGGTCATCAGAGCCTGCATGCCCGGGGGCAGGCGCCGTCCTTTGCTGCCGAGGGCCTGGCGGTGGCGGCGGACGACCCCGGTGGCGTAGGTCAGGGTCCGGCGCGACAACGGCAGCGAAGCACGGTACAAAAGCATGTGAGGCCTCTAGCAGGGGCGGGGGTTGTAAGAGATCAACCGTCCTACCAGGGGTTTCTTAACGTCTGGCACCGCCCACGCCGTCCGCGATCATGCTGTGATCAGCGCACACGAATCTGTCACTGAAAGAAGCCTCACTGAACACCGGCTCTCGCTATACTTCGACTTCGATGCAAGGCCACGCCACCTAACAAAAGACGATCGCCGGCTCTCGGCAGTTCACCGCCTGCGAGAGGGCATGTCGCGGTCGCGAGAGGTTGGACGTGGCACGATTGCATCAATTCCTCGACGATTTTGTCGCGCTAAGTCGCAAGCTACACCAAGAGGTGCTCCCCCAGATCGTGCTGTTGGCACTGGAATTGAGCAGCCTGCTATATCTGATCAGTCGGCTCAAGTAGTGCAGAGCGTGCGCGCTCAACCTGAGCTTCCCGGAGTCGGAATGCCACCGCCGTAGGCAAAAAGAACGTCGGCCACGTGAGATCGGGATGACGGGCGGCGGCGCGACCTGGTGAGCGCCAGCACCCGGCGGACGGGGCGGCCGTGGCAGGATACGCGGCCCGGCGCGGCCGTCCGGTGACCGGCGACCACGCCGCACGCTCCGGGCGGCCTGGCGCCGCCGCCCCTTGATCCTAAACAGCCCAATTCGGCAGGGGATCGAGACTCAGTGAGCTTTACCGCTGATCCGGAGGGCCCGACTTGTGTGCCATACGGATACCGATCAGCACGATCAGGTCTGCCACGATCATCTGCACGACGGCGGCCGGGGCGCCCAGGCCGGCCATGGTCACTGCCATCACAGAGATGATCGCTACGGCACCGAGTAGTGCAATATCGCTGGGGGCGCCGTCGCCAGGTTGTAGGGTGGGGAACACGCAGATCTCCGATCTGTGGACTGTGGGACCGCGCCGAGACTGTTTTGGAAGATGGGCCTTGGCGCGGTCCCCACCTTACGACAGACCGCGTGTTCCGAAGTGGGTTTCCATGCTCCGCGGCTGAAGCCAGAAAAACTTTCCAGGTTACTAGAACATGCTAAGTCAGGGTACATTTCGTATGACCCCTGGAAGCAAGGTCGCAGGTCATGCCTGGTCGGCTCTTGGCGCTAAGTACCTGCTCACGTAGATGCAGCTAGCGCTGATCTTGAAATTATGATCTTGAGAAATCTATCTTCGATTGTGTCTTTCAGGCGAGGTCGCCCTTACCATCCAGCATGGCAAATGGGACTTGGCGACAGCTGCCACGACCACCCTCGTCCCACAAGCTCCGGCAGCCTTCCAGTAGGGCAGTGCCGTGGTGGTGCATCGCGGCGTCGAGGATGAGCTGAAGTTTTCCGGTGGTGAAGGACGGCCTCACCGGTGAAGCCGCCGTGGGCCAGCCGGTCGCACTGGACGCCGTGACGGGCGCGATGCGTTGAAGCCACTTGCTCCGGGTCGGCGCAAGGCCCGGCGGTTGCACTGTCGCTCACTACGCCGCCTCCCAGCCGCCTCATCCCGGGGACGACGGACGGCCGAATCCTCGACTGCACAGCGCCCTGAGCGCCTCGCTCAGATTCAGCCCCCAGTGGGACACACTTGCCCAGATCAGATCGTTCCCAGCAACGCACCGTGCCCATGGACGTCGTCCGGGTTCGCATGACCTCGTGGTCGAGGAGGACCGGGTCATTCGGCCTTCCTCGATCACTCTCGGCTATCGGGTGGTTGAGCGGCTGCGGGTTTTGGCTAGGGCCTCGAGGGCGGTTTCGTCGGCGTCGGGGAGGGTGTGTAGGTAGCGCTCTGTGGTGGCGATGGAGGCGTGGCCTAGGCGTTCTTTGACTATCTGGAGGTCGGCGCCGCCGTTGAGGAGCCACGAGGCGTGGGCGTGGCGTAGGTCGCGCATGGTCGGTCTGAAGTCCAGGCCGGCGGCGGCGATGGCTGGGTTCCAGATGTTGCGGCGGAACCAGTCGTTGGGAATGTGGCCGTCTGTCATGCGCGTGCGGAGGGGGCGCGGGTTGTCCTTGCCGTTGGCGCGGCGGGCGGCTCGGTAGAGGGAGAAGGCGCCCCGGCAGTAGTCGCAGCGGCAGCGGCCGGCCGTGTAGCCGCTGAGGGTGCCGTGGTTGTAGGTGCGGCCCTTCTCGTTGGGTTCGGTTCGGCCGAGGGTCTCCGGGTCTGGGATCTCGGTGATGCGGGCGCGGGGCTTGTCCTGGGGTGGCATGTGGAAGAAGAGGTCGTCTCGGGTGAGGCGCGCCTCCCTGATGTGCTCTTCGAGCTTCTCGGTCATTTGGGCGCTGAGCTTGAAGCGGCGGTACTCCTTGTCCTTCGGGTAGTCCTTGACGAGGAAGTGGCCGCCTTTCGGGTGGAACTTCGGGTTCAGCTCCACGACCGTGCGGCTGACCGTGAGGATGCGCGTCTTGAGGTTGAGGTCCCTGGGGCGCAACTCGCTGAGTTCGCCCCAGCGAAGGCCGCTCTCGATCTCGGTTTCGGCGAGGAGGCGGAAGGTGCCTTCGGGGAGGGCGTTGTAGACGTCGTCGAACTGCTCGGGCGTGACGATCTGGAGAGGCTTGCGCGCGATGGGCGGAGACTTCACCCCACGGCAGGGGTGCAGGTAGGTGACCTGGTCGTCCAGTGCCGTGGTGAAGATGGCACTGAGGATGATCTTGTTGCACTGGATGGTCACGGGCTTCATGCCCTGGTTCTTGAGCTTGGCGATCCAGGCTCGGACGTGCTCGGGGAGGATGTCGACCATCCTCATGCCGCCGAACTCCGGCATGAGGTGCTTGTGGATGGCGTAGGTGTAGCCCTCCCTGGTGCTGGCCTCCATCTCGTGGTTCGGGAGCCAGGTGTTCTCGACGTAGTCTCTGAATCGCTGCCTTCCGCGGGCAGGTTCTCCGGTTCTACCTTCCGAGACCTTCACTTCGGCGCGCTGCCATGCCTTGTCCGCTTCTTTCTTGCTCGCAAAGGTTCCGGCAGACCTTCGCTGGCCGCGAATGTCGTCGTAGTAGGCCGTGTAGCGAGGCTTGCCGTCCTTACCTACTCTCTTGCGCGTCTGCCCCATGGGCTTCCCGCCTCCCAGGCTTGATCATCTGACCCTCGTTTGACCCCGGACTGCGAGTTATGGCGTGACCCTGGAGATCACGCGCTGGCAGTCGAACAGGCCATCTACCTGGGATTTTACAGAGATCAAGCTTTATCTGCGAGTCGCAGAAAACGTACAATTCGCCCTTCGGGATGAAGAGGCCGCGGGTTCAGATTCGATTTACCCGGGAGAGTTTCTAGGCCGTCCGGTATTGCATCGTCCACGGCGCGCTAGTTTGAGGTTGGACGGTGTTCGGCCTGGATTGTGGCGAGCTTCGTGTCGGCGTTAGCGTCTGGTCGACCACTCTATTCAGCCGTACCGCTAAAGGTGCTCGCGCGTCCTTCAGTCCCGCTTTGAGAGTGGGAGAAGGGACAGGGGTGTCCAGTCCTTCTTGTCGGCCTATGTTGGCTAACCCCAGCGCCCCGCGCCTGAGATGATGAGGATCATGGAGCTACGCGGGGACAAGGTCGTGTTGCGGTCCGCGGCACGTGGTGATGGTGAGGTTCTCGACAGGATCGTTCGGGAGCCGGAAGTCGCAGCGTGGTGGTCGCCTCCGGAGAGTTACGAGCGCATGCTCGCCGTCGTCGTCGAGGGGGAAGTCGTTGGAGCGATCCAGTTCCACGAGGAGACCAGGGCGGAGTACCGCCACGCCGGGATCGACATCTTCTTGACGGCGCGGCTTCACGGGAAGGGAATCGGTACCGACGCTGTGCGCACGCTGGCCACATGGCTGGTGCGCGAGCGTGGGCATCACCGGCTGGTCATTGATCCCGCTGCGGCCAACGCGGCTGCGATTCGCAGCTATCGCAAGGTCGGGTTCCAGCCTGTGGGGGTCATGCGAGCGTACTGGCTGGACCACCGTACGGGTCTGTGGCAGGACGGCCTACTCATGGATCTGCTCGCCGAGGATCTCAACTGAGGTCGGACGCCCAGGCAGCGGGTGTGAGGTGATGCGGGCTGCACGCATTCTTCGTGTGTGGGGGGTGGGCTGTGCGGCCTTGCCTCGTCCTGTGTTGTGCCAGCGTCTCCCGCGCGCATCTTCCTGTTTCGGTTGGAGAGAGTTGGGCTGCCGGGGCCGGTGCAGTGAGAGTTCGAGTTGTGTGAGGCATGGGGGTGGGAGGCTGGCGGGGCGGACGCTGAACACTTCAGGCTTCAGGTCTGTCGGTCAGGGCCCTGCTGGTCTGGGGCAATAACCGAATATTAGGCGCCCGGGCACAGGCTGACTGACAGGCCGGTGCGGCCAGGTCGGTCTCGGAAGTGGTCGCAGGTTGGCTGTTGCGGGCGCGGTCGCTGCGCGCGCCTCGGGCTTCCCGTCGCTCGTTCATCCTCGTGGCCGCCATCATGGCGGGTGTCGGGGCACCGGCAGGATGGGGCCGTGCCGAAGAATCCGCCGGAATCGATGCAGTACCACCTGCGCCAGCGCCTGAACCACCATGCACTTGACTGCTGGCCTCAGGTGGACGCCATCACGGTCCACTTCCGTCAGGGATTCGCTTATGTGGCAGCCGAGTTGCCCGGAGAAAAGAGGCTGCCGCTATGCCGGCTGCGATATGACGGCGGTCTGCACACCTGGGGCTTCGCTCTGTACCTGGCCGACAGCGAGGTCTATCGTGATCAAATCCTGCCCAGCGGGCTGCCCGTTGGGTCCCCGGAGGAAGCTCTTGACTGCGCAGGCGACCTTTATCTCAGTGCTCTGGCGCCGGTCATCCGGGTGCCGGCAGGACTCGTTGTCCTCGTTGGTCCACCTGCCTCGGGCAAGACCAGCTTCGTCCGGGCACTGATCGAGCGTCGGCAGATCGATGCCGAAGCCGTGGTGTCCAGCGATGCGATTCGCGCAGAGCTTTTCGGGACCTCACCGGTGGAGGCTGAGTCGGATGCGGCGGACGCACTGATCTTCGAGACACGTGACCGCAGAATCATTGCCAGGCTCTCTGCGGGACGCACCGTGGTCGCCGAGTCGACGAACGTCACACCACAGGCACGGGCGCGACTCATCGCCATAGCCAGGCGCTTCAACGTCCCGGTGACCATGCTGCGATTCGACCCGGACGTGACCGGTCTACTTCAGCAGTACACGGAACGAGGCCGTACGGATCTCACCGCTGCGGAGGTGCGTGCCTACGCCGCCGTCATGGCCCGGGACGCCAGTGCCGACCAACTCCGGTCCGAAGGTGCAATGAACGTTTACGATGTTCCTGGACGTCGCCAAGCGATCACGCCCGCCGAAGCCGCCGCGCGTTTCTTCCTTGCCTGACGCGGCCGCAGAGAACATCGGTACAGCCATTTCGCTCCATGGCAACGCTGTCAGCCAATGGCTGGGTGGTCGTGCCAGGCTGTGGCCGTGCTGGGTACCTCGGGCGATGAATCGTCCTTGGTGAGCCTCCGCAGCATCTTGCGTGTTCTGGCATCCAGCGCCCGCGAGTCCCGGACGGGCAGGAACTCCCCCGTGACGCGTGTGCCATCGGACACGGCCCGGACCTGCATGTTCTCACGGGCACGGACTGGTATCGGCTCGACCTCAGCGATGTCCCAGCCGAACCCTGATGGCTCACGTCTGGAGTGCTGCGTCGGCTGTTCATGACAGGCCAGGGCGGGCGTCCAGCCAGGTTTTGCGGGGGCCGTAGGGTGCCGGGGTGGATTGGGTTGAGCGGGTTACGGGGGTCCGCCGGTGGTCGCGGGGCGGGGAGCGGGCGCCGCATAAGCCTCTGTTGTTGCTGTATGCGCTTGGGCACTTTCAGCGGCGCGGCGAGGCGCCGATGTTCTATAGCGAGGTTGAAGAGCATCTCGCCGGGCTGTTGCGGGAATTCGGGCCGCCCCGGAAGACCAGTCCCGCCTATCCCTTCCATTATCTGACCAGCGACGGTTTGTGGGAGGTGCGGACCGCTGACGGCGGTTCCAGTCCTGGGCCCCATGTCGGTGTCCTGCGTTCTCAGGCTGCGCGCGGGCAGCTGAGTGGTGAGTTGGTGGCTGCGTTGCGTCAGGATCCGCGGCTGCTCCCGCAACTGTGCCGCGCCATTCTGGACGTCAACTTCGAACCCTCGTTGCACGACGACATTTGCGCGGCTGCCGGGATCGACCTGGAGTCGGGCGAGGCCGCGGGGGCGGTGGCACCGCGGCGGCGCGACCGTGCCTTCCGCGAGCAAGTCATGGTCGCCTATGAGTACCAATGCGCGTTCTGCGGCTATGACGGCTGGTTGAGCGGGACCGCGGTCGGGCTGGACGCCGCGCATGTCCGGTGGTGGGCTTTCGACGGGCCCGACGACGTCACCAACGGCATCTGCCTGTGCGCGCTGCATCACAAGCTCTTCGACAAGGGCGCGCTCGGCATAAACGACGACCGGCGGGTCACCGTGTCGGCGCACTTCGTCGGGCGTGGTCCGGCCGCCCGCCATCAGGTTCACGCTTTGGCTGGACGCCCGATCAGCATGCCGCAGAGGGCCTTCCCCGATGTGGATGACCAGCACATCGCCTGGCACTGCCGCGAGGTGTTCCGCTCCCCTGCTCGGGCCGCATAAGACGTCTCGGACGTCGGTTGGTTTCGCTGAGCTTGGCGCTTCGGCCGCTGCACGTGCGCGGTCGGCCTCGCGGCGGCGGGGCGGGTCGTCGAGGGTCGTGCCGCGGAGACTGCGGAGGGACGGGCTGCATGCCTCGGGCAAGTGCGGGTAGAGCGGCTTTGACCGTAAACGGCTGAAAGGGCGGGTTTCATGGTTATTGTCGCGATCGTTGGAGTCTGTGCGGTTCTACTGGTTCTGGCGTTCCTGCTGCCGAGGTTGTCGCGGCATCCGCAGCGGGGTACGCAGCGCGCGCTGGGGATGGGGTCCCGGGCGGGTTCTTCGGCTCCGGGCGGGCTCGGGCGGCTGCTGAGCAAGCCGTTCCGCAGCTCCTCGCGTGCCGTCGGCCGCAGCGGGGAGGCCGGACGGCGCGCTCGCAGCCGCTCCCCCTTCTGACCCTGCGTCCGTAGCCGTGACGTCCTTCGCCGCCCGTCTCATCCCATGAGGCGGGCGGCGCCTTTCCGAGGGCGCCCCGTCTGCGCAGCCCGGGCTCGCGGCAAGCGGTCAGGCGGGTCTGAAGTCTCCGGAACCGAAATCTCCTCCAGCTCCTCGACGGCGCCCAGGAGGTTGCGGAGGGCAATCGTCCACCGGTCGAAGGGCCGTTCGGACATCGGGAGTCACGTGATCTCCCCGGCCGGCTCCCCGCCAGCCAACCTGCCCTCCTCCAGGTGTGGCTGGTCGATCCGCATCGACCTGATGGACGCCGTGCGTCCTCGACGTTGACCCGTGGGGTTCGGGGCGGCGGCGTGTGTTTTAGAGACGGCCGGGCCAGCTGTTGTAGTGCACCTTGCCGAGCGTGGCGTCGCCCAGGGGGACGAGGCTGTGCTCCTCCAGGGGCCCGCCGAAGTAATGGGCGTCCGGGTCGGCGACGACTTCGCGCGGGTCGTTCCGGATGGCCAGGGCCTCGCGGAAGAACTCGTCCATGCGGTAGCGGTCCGGGCCCGCGATCTCGGCTCGGCCGTTCAGCGGGGAGGCGGTCGCGACCCTCGCGACCTGCTCCGCGACGTCGTCGGCCGCCATGGGCTGGTAGAAGACCGGGGCCATGTGGACCTTGCCGTCGGTGGTCGCCTCGTCGGCGATGGCCTTCGTGAACTCGAAGAACTGCGTCGCGTGGACGATCGAGTACGGGATCGGCGACTTCTCTATCAGGGTCTCCTGGGCAATCTTCGCGCGGAAGTAGCCGCGCTCCGGCGGGCGCTCGGCGCCCACGATCGACAGGGCGACGTGGTGGCCGACGCCCGCCGTCTCCTCAGCGGCGAGCAGGTTGCCGGTCGAGGTCTCGAAGAAGTTCAGGACGGCGTCGTCCTCGAAGGACGGGGAGTTCGACACGTCGACCACGACCGACGCGCCGGTGAGGACGTCGGCGAGGCCCTCGCCGGTGAGGGTGTTGACGCCGGTGTTCGGGGCCGCGGCGACGGCCTCGTGGCCCTGCGCGGTGAGGTTCGCGATCAGCTTCGACCCGATCAGGCCGGTGCCGCCGATGACGACGATCTTCATGCGACTGCCTTTCGTACGTGTGCGAGATGGTCTTGAAGGCCGCGACTGCCAGGGCTGCCGGGCGCCGTGCGCCTGCCCGGACGCGCCTCCCTCCGGCTTCACGTCCACTGTCGGCGGACGAGCCCTGGAGGGGGCCAGGGGTCGGTCCTGGCCTGGTCACTGGGGTTCCCCGGGGAAGGCACCGGCAAGCGCCGGCGGGGGGACGGCGAGGTCCCGCGACGGTGATCGGTGTCGTGCGGACGAAGGCCGGTGATTTCGCCGATGCCCGCCTGGACGGCGCGGGTCAGACTCCGGGGCGTTGGCTGTCCCACCCCTGGAGGTTCCATGAGAAGGGTTCTCGGTTCCCTCGTCGCGTTGTTCGCGGCGCTGGCGGCGTTCGGAGTCGGCCTCGCGCCGGCGCAGGCGGCAGGGCCGCGGCCCGTGGTGTTCGTGCACGGGTACACCGGCAACGCGTCCAACTGGGTCACCGCCATGGCGGTGTTCCGCGCCGCGGGCTACAGCAGCGACCAGCTGTTCGCCTACGAGTACAACTCCTACGGCGACAACAAGCAGAACGCGGCGGGGCTCGCGTCGTACGTGAACCAGGTGAAGTCGCGGACCGGCGCCTCGCAGGTCGACATCGTCAACCACTCCATGGGCGGTCTGGTCAGCCAGTACTACCTGAAGGTGCTGAACGGGAACCCGAACGTCGCGCACCTGGCGTCGATCGCGGGCGCCAACCACGGGACGACCTACGCCACCGCCTGCACGATCTACGAGACGTGCCGGCAGATGCTGCCCGGGTCGACGTTCATCCAGCAGATCAGCGCGGGGGACGAGACGCCCGGCAGCACGCAGTACGCCACCTGGTACTCGGCGTGCGACGGCATCATCATCCCCTACACCAGCACGCGGCTGGACGGCGCGAACAATCACAACGTCGTGTGCCAGACCCACATCGGCTACCTGACCGACACGGTGGTCCTCGGCGCGATCGCCCAGTTCACGAAGAGCTGATCCGACGCTGGACAAAGCGGGCGGGAGGGACGACCTCCCGCCCGTTCCGTTTAGCTCCGCGGAGGCCGGCGCACAAATCCGGGGTGGAAGGCCGAAGCCGAGGGGGAGCAAAGCTCACCAGGAAGCCCGTGGTCGCTGGTCTGGCCTGCCTGGGGCTGGTCGCCTGTCACGCGTCGGCCACGGGCAGCGAGCCGCCGGCCGCGCGAAGCGTCGGCTCCGCCGGGGCGGGACGGCTCAGCGGAAAGGTGATCGTGATCGATCCCGGGCACAACGGCGGGAACGCGGCCCATCCGGAAGTGATCAACAAGCCGGTCTGGGTCGGGAACGGCCGCAAGGCCTGCAACACGACCGGCACCGCCACCGCGGACGGCTACGCCGAGCACGCCTTCACCTGGGACGTCTCGAACCGGCTGGCGAAGATGCTGCGGGCCAGGGGCGCCGAGGTGACGTTGACGCGCGGCGGCGACTCCGGCGTGGGGCCGTGCGTCACGGAGCGGGCGGCGATCGGGAACCGCGCGCACGCCGACGCGGCGCTGTCGATCCACGGCGACGGGGCGGCGGCGTCCAAGCACGGGTTCCACGTCATCCTGCCCCTGCCGGTGGGCAGGAACAAGGGGATCGTCGCCCCCTCCGCCCGGCTGGGAGAGGCGATCCGTGACGCCTACAGGTCGGGGACCGGCATGCCCTACGCCGACTATCTCGGCAAGGACGGCCTCGACCGGCGGGACGACCTCGGTGGGCTGAACATGTCCACGGTGCCGGCCGTGTTCATCGAATGCGGGAACATGAAGAACACGGGTGACGCGGCCAAGATGTCCAGTGCCGCGTTCAGGCAGCTCATGGCCGAGTCCCTGGCGGAGGGCTTCGAGAACTACCTCCGCTGAGTTTGCCCGTTGCTGGGATTGTCCGGGACGCCTCCGGCTAGGTCAGTCACAACGAGGCACACCGGACGAACGGACGATCGCCATGAACCGCAGGCGTGGACGGAGCGCGTCGCCGCCCAACTGGGAACTCCTGGTGGGGCTGGTCGCGACCGGTTTCATCATCTACGTGTGGGTGTGGGCGGCGACGCAGGGCGGCCCTCCGTTCTGGTAGCCGCAGGGGGCCGCCCCCACGTCCCCTAGCGGTCCAGGAGCGCCCTGAGGGATTTCGCCACCTCCGCTGGTGCCTCCTCCGCCATGAAGTGGCCGCACGTGACGGTCTCATGCTGGAGGTCGGCCGCCCAGGCGCCCCACAGCGCGACGGCGTCGTAGCCGAGGGCGGCGCCCCAGTCCTGCTGCAGGACGGTGACGGGCATCCGCAGGCGGTTGCCCGCGGCACGGTCGGCCTTGTCGTGGTCGACGTCGACGCCGGCGGACGCGCGGTAGTCCGCGACGATCGACGGGACGGCGGCGCGGCAGGCGTCCAGGTAGGCGGCGCGGACGTCGGGCGGGATCGCGGACGGGTCGTTCGTCCACACGTCGAGGAAGTGGCCGAAGAAGGCGTCCGACGCCCCGGCGATCAGCTGCTCGGGGAGGCCGGGCGGCTGCGCCATCAGGTACAGGTGGAAGCCGACGGCGGCCGACGCGCCGTGCATGACGTCCCACATGTCCAGGGTCGGCAGGACGTCCAGGCAGGCCAGGTGGGTGATCGTGCCGGGGTGGTCGAGGCCTGCGCGGAACGCGACGAGCGCGCCGCGGTCGTGCCCGGCGAGGGCGAAGCGGTCGTGGCCGAGGGCGCGGGCGAGGGCGACGGTGTCGGCGGCCATGGTCCGCTTGGAGTAGCCGTCGGACGGTTTGTCGCTCTCGCCGTAGCCGCGCAGGTCCGGGACGATGACCGTGTGGTCGGCGGCGAGGTCGCGGGCGACGTGCCGCCACATCAGGTGGGTCTGCGGGAAGCCGTGCAGCAGGACGATCGGGGAGCCCGATCCGCCGACCGCCGCGTTGAGGGAAACGCCCTCGGCGACGGGGACGCGCTGGTAGTCGAAATCGCTGATCGTTGGCATGCGTCCAGGCTGCCGGGCGCGGATGAGCATCCGATGAGCGCGCTATACCGTGGTGGCGTGGAGGTCCTGTTCGGGGTGCTGGGGCCGGTGACCGCCTGGGACGGGTCCGGGAACGCGATCGCCCTGAAGGGGCCGCGGCACCGCGCCGTCCTCGCCCGCCTGGTCGTCGCGCGCGGGCGGGTGGTGCCGGTGTCCCGGATCGTGGACGATCTGTGGACCGATCCGCCGTCGGACGCGGTCGGGGCCGTCCGCACCTTCGTGGCGGCCCTGCGGCGCGTCCTCGAACCGGACCGTCCGCCGCGGACGCCGCCCCGGCTGCTGGTCACCGAGGGTCCGGGCTACGCGCTGCGCGCCGGGCCCGACGCCGTGGACGCCTGGCGTTTCGAGCGGGCCGTGACGTCGGACGGCCCGCCGGCCGAGCTGGCCGCCGCGCTGGACGAGGCGCTGGGCTGGTGGCGCGGACCCGCCTACGCCGAGTTCGCCGACGAGCCGTGGGCGCGGGCGGAGCACTCCCGGCTGGCCGAGCTGCGGTTGCGCGCCGTCGAGCGGAAGGCCGAGGCGCGGCTGGCGCAGGGTCTGGCCGCCGAGGCGATTCCGGACCTGGACGCGCATGTCACCGACCATCCCTGGCGCGAGGACGCTTGGCGCCTGCTGGCCCTCGCCTTGTATCGGACCGGGCGTCAGGGGGACGCTCTGGCGGTCCTCCAGAGGGCGCGCAAGCTTCTGGTCGAGGAACTGGGGCTTGACCCGAGTCCGGCTATGCGCCGCCTGGAGGAGGACATCCTCCGCCAGGCCGATCACCTGGAACCCGCGCGGGACGCGGCTTCGCGTGTGTGGGCGCAGGCGGCCGAGGCGTACGACCGCACCGTGGCGTCCGGCGCTCGGGTCCGGCTGGAGTCGACGGTCGGGCTCCTGCGGAGCCTCGCGGTGACCGGCGCCGGGGGCCTGGAGGCGGCCCGCGAGCAGCGCCTGGCGGTGATCACGGCGGCCGAGGAGCTGGGCGACGCGGAGCTGACCGCCCGGGTGATCGGTGCGTTCGACGTCCCGGCGATCTGGACCCGGTCGGACGATCCGCGCCAGGCGGCCGGGGTGGTGGCGGCGGCCGAGCGCGCCCTCGCCCGGCTGCCGCACGGGCACGGGGCCGCGCGGGCCCGCCTGCTGGCCACGGTCGCGCTGGAGTCGCGCGGCACGCGCGGCGACCGCGGGCGCGAGGCGGCGCGGGACGCGGTCCGGACGGCCCGCGAGCTGGACGATCCGGCTCTTCTGGCGTTCGCGCTGAACGGCGCGTTCATGCAGGCGTTCGACCGGGCGGGGCTGGCCCCGCGGCGGGACGGGATCGGCGCGGAGCTGGTGGACCTGGCGGTGCGGGGCGACCTGTCGAGCTACGAGGTGCTCGGACACCTCATCCGGCTCCAGGCCCGCAGTGCGCTCGGCGACTTCGGCGAGGCCGACCGGCACGCGGCCGCCGCCGATGGCCTGGCCGAGCGGCACGAGCGTCCTCTTGTCGGCGTCTTCACGACCTGGTACCGGGCTCTGCGGGTCGCCGCGTCCGGCACGGCGTCGTTCGAGGAGGCGGAAAAGGCCTACCGGGACGCCGCCGCGCGCATGCAGGGCTGCGGTATGCCCGGTCTGGAAAGCGGCTTGCTGCCGCTCGCCCTCCTTTGCCTGCGCGTCCAGCACCGGCGCCCCGCTCAGACCGAGCCGGCCGACTGGGGGCCGTACCTGCCCTGGGCCCGTCCCCTGGTGCTTCTGGCGCGCGGGTGTGCGCCGGGCGAGGCCGCCGCAGCGTTGCGGGACGTCCCAGAACCGCCGCGGGACCTGCTGTTCGAAGCCCTGTGGTGCCTCACCGCGCAGGCCGCCATCGCCGTGGGCGACCAAGCGGCGATGCGGCGCGCGCATGACTCACTCGTCCCTGCCGCGGGCGAGCTCGCCGGCGCGCAGAGCGGCCTGCTCACGCTGGGCCCGGTCTCCCGCCACCTGGACGATCTCGCCACCGCTCTCACCGCTTGACTCAGTGGTCTCTCTGGGCGTCGCCAGCAGGGGTTTACCTGGCGCAGACCTTCCCCTGTCCCCCGCCGGGTAGGGCGCCAGCGAGAGCGGGTGAGAGGAGAAAGGCGTCGTGACGGACGTTGCGAGCATGGGGCCACAGCCGGGGGACGAGCGTCCGGTACTGACCAACCGGCAGGGCCACCCGGTGTACGACAACCAGAACCAGCGGACGGTCGGCTCTCGTGGGCCGGCCACACTGGAGAACTACCAATTCCTTGAGAAAATCAGCCATTTCGACCGGGAGCGCATCCCGGAGCGGGTCGTCCACGCGCGGGGTGTGACGGCGTACGGTTTCTTCGAGGCGTACGGCAAATGGGGCGACGAGCCGATCACGGCGTACACCCGCGCCAAGCTGTTCCAGGGGGAGGGCAAGCGCACGCCCATCGCGCTGCGGTTCTCCACGGTCATCGGCGGGCGGGACTCTGCGGAGACGGCGCGGGACCCGCGCGGGTTCGCCATCAAGTTCTACACCGAGGACGGCAACTGGGACCTCGTCGGCAACAACCTGGCGGTCTTCTTCATCCGGGACGCCATCAAGTTCCCCGACGTCATCCACGCCCTCAAGCCCGATCCGGTGACGTTCCGGCAGGAGCCCGCGCGCATCTTCGACTTCATGTCGCAGACGCCTGAGTCGATGCACATGCTCGTCAACCTGTTCAGCCCGCGCGGCATCCCGGCCGACTACCGGCACATGCAGGGCTTCGGCGTGAACACCTACAAGTGGGTGAACCAGGCGGGCGAGACCAAGCTCGTGAAGTACCACTGGATGCCGAAGCAGGGCGTGCGCAGCATGACGGCGGACGACGCTGCGGCGGTGCAGGCCGACGACCTCGGGCACGCGACGAGGGACCTGCACGAGGCCATCGACCGGGGGGAGTTCCCGGAATGGGAGCTGGTCGTCCAGGTGATGGACGACCACGAGCATCCGGAACTGGGCTTCGATCCCCTCGACGACACGAAGGTGTGGCCGGAGAACGACTTCCCGCCGAAGCCGGTCGGTCGGATCGTCCTCGACCGGAACGTCGAGGACAACTTCGCCGAGAACGAGCAGATCTCGTTCGGTACCGGCGTCCTGGTCGACGGTCTGGACTTCTCCGACGACAAGATGCTCGTCGGGCGGACGTTCTCCTACAGCGACACCCAGCGCCATCGGGTCGGCCCGAACTACCTCCAGCTGCCCGTGAACCGGGCCAAGGGCGCCCATGTGCGGACGAACCAGCGCGACGGGCAGATGGCGTACCACGTGGACGCCGGGGGCTCGAACCCCCACGTGAACTACGAGCCGTCCATCACCGGGGGCCTGCGCGAGGGCGAGTACCCGACGCACGACGAGCAGGGCCCGGAGATCACGGGGCGGCTCACCCGCAAGCGCATCGCCCGCGCGAATGACTACGAGCAGGCCGGCCAGCGCTACCTGCTCATGGAGGAGTGGGAGCGCGACGATCTGGTGCACAACTTCGTCGAGCTGATCTCGGAGTGCGCGCGGCCCGTCCAGGAGCGCATGGTGTGGCACTTCCTGCTCGTGGAGGACGATCTCGGGCTGCGCGTCGGCCGGGGGCTCGGCATCTCCGCCGACGACGTCAGGCACCACGGGCCGCTGCCCGGGCAGGACCTCACCGACGAGGACCAGCAGCGGCTGAAGAACCTCGGCCAGAACGGTTCGCGGGACGTCGACGGCCTGAAGATGACGCACTGCGTGCCGAACGAGAGGGCCGTCCGGCGGCGCTAGTTCTCCGAGACGAGGGTGGGGAGGCGGCGCGTCCCGTCGCGCCGCCCGGCCCGGTGGTGGCCCTCGACGGCGGCCTGGACGATGCGGCCCTCGGCGCTGAACGCCTGCTCCATGACCGTGATGTACTCGGCCGTGGGCGGGTAGAGGCGGGCGGCGGCGCCGGCCGTCCGGCGGATGAGGACGCGGGCGCCGGTGCGCAGCGCCGACTCGAAGTGGCGGACGTCCTGCCCCGCGCGGGCCTCGCTGGCGCCGAGTGCGCGGAACGCGTCGAGCACGGTGCCGGTCTCGCGGGCGCCGGTGTAGGCGGCGAGGGCGTCCCGGACGAGGGCGAGGATCTCGCGCGGCCTCAGGTGCGTGTAGGCGGGGACGCGCTCGGCGATCTCACCCGCGACCTCGGCGGTGATCTCGTCGAGGCGGTCGGTGAGGAACTGGTCCAGAGTGGGCTGCATGGCGCGTCCCCTCTCGTTGCTCGTTCCCGGGCGGAAACCGGGAGCGTCGGCCGAGAGCACACCGATCCAGGCGGATGCGGTGCCCTTATGTTACCGGCGCGTAGGTCAGCTGCGCTGCCCCCTTTTCCGAAATGTCGTTAAGCGGGGTTGGCGGCCCGGCCCTCCGTGACCAGAAGGACGACCGTCTCCCCGTGCCCGGGCGCGAGGAGCGGACGGCGGTCCGGCGTCAGCGCAGCGCGGACCCCGGCGAGGGAGGCGGCGCCGCACGGCCCCGCCGGGACGCCGAGGGCGTCCAGGTCACGCGCTGCGCGAGCCGCGGACGCGTCGGTGACCGCTACGGCGGCGTCCAGGCCGGCTCGTAGGACGGGCCATGCCAGAGACGACGGGGTCGCGCAGTTCAGTCCGGCCATGGTGGTCGGCCCTGTCTCCACGGTCAGCGGCTCGTCCCGGTGGAGGCTGGCCAAGACGCAGGGCGCCGCATCGGGTTCGACGGACAGCAACGTGGGCGCGGACCGTCCAGATCGGTAGTGAGTCACAGCCGCCTGGGCCAGCGACCCCACTCCGACTGGAATCGCCACAAGGCCCGGGGGAGCCGCCCCCATCGCCGCGAGTTGTCCGTCCAGCTCGGTGAAGAGGGAGGAGTAACCCTCGACTATCCATTGCGGCACGCGTTCGTAGCCGGGCCACGCCGTGTCCTGGACGAGCAGCGCCGACGGGTCGGACGCCGCGGCCTCGGAAGCGGCCCGCACCGCCTCGTCGTAGGACGCCGGTATCTCGGTCACGGCCGCGCCCTCCGCTTTGATCGCGACCACGGCCTCGGCATGGACGCCGTACGGGACGTAGACGTCCGCCGGCAGCCCCAGAAGCCGCGCCATCGCCGCGACCGCGCGCCCGTGGTTGCCGTCCGTCGCCGTGACGAGCCGGGCGTCCGGCCGCAGGGACCGCAGCCCCGCGAGGGACGTCGCGGCGGGCGCGAGGCCCAGACGGTCGCAGAGCGCCCGGTGGACGCCCCACGAGGCACCGAGGATCTTGAAAGCGGGCAGCCCGAGGCGCGCCGACTCGTCCTTGGCGAAGAGCCGCCGGACCCCCAGTTCAGCCGCCAGCGACGGCAGTTCCACGAGCGGCGTCGGCGCGTGGCCGGGGAGCGTCCGATGGAAGGCGGCGACATCGCGCGGCGCGGGCGGGCACGTCCAGTCACGCGCGGCCGGACGGGCGAACCAGGACGAGCGGGCGAGCGAGGCGGAGGCCGTGACCATGGCGAACACCGTCCCGCATCCGCTTCCAATCGGACCAGCACATGTTTCCGAGCGATAATCATCAGCTCAACCGATGAAAGGAGCGGCCATGCTGGACCTGCACCGGCTCCGGCTCCTGCGCGAGCTGAAGCATCGGGGGACGCTCGCCGCCGTCGCCGAGGCCCTCTCCTACAGCCCGTCCTCGATCTCGCAGCAGCTGTCCGTCCTGGAAAAGGAGGCCGGGGTACCGCTGCTGGAGCCGGTGGGGCGCCGCGTCCGGCTGACCGCGCAGGCCGAGATCCTCGTCGCGCACACCGAAGCCGTGCTGGAGCGCCTCGAACAGGCGGAGGCCGACCTCGCCGCGTCCCTGCACGGCATCACGGGCGTGCTGCGGGTCGCCGCGTTCCAGACGGCCGCGCTCGCGCTCGTCCCGGACGCGCTCAGCGCCCTGCGCGACGCCCATCCGCGGCTCCGGATCGAGGTCACGCAGCGGGAGCCGGAGAGCGCCCTGCCCGCCCTGCTCGCGCGCGACTTCGACCTTGTGATCACCGAGGAGTACCCGGGCGACCCGAGCCCCCGCCCGGCGGGCGTCGACCACGCGGAGCTCGGCACGGACGAGATCCGCCTCGCGCTCCCGCCGCGGTCGCCGGGCGCGGCCCTGCCCGACCTGGCGGGGAGCCCGTGGGTGATGGAGCCGGAGGGGACGGCGTCGCGGCGGTGGGCGACGCGGCTGTGCCGGGAGGCCGGGTTCGAGCCGGACGTGCGGTTCGAGTCGACCGACCTGCTGCTGCATCTGCGGCTGGTCGAGCGCGGCCATGCCGCCGCGCTGCTGCCGGGCCTGGTGTGGCAGGACGGCCCGCCCGCCGTCCCGGTCGTCGCTCTGCCGGAAGGGCACCGCACGCGGCGCCTGTTCACGGCGTCCCGCCGGGGAGGCGGCTCCCACCCGGCCGTCCACGCCTTCCGCGAAGCCCTCGCAGACGCCTTCGTGCACCGCCCCTAGGGCCGGATCAGGGGCGACCCGGGGGGAAACTCCACCGTGAATCGGGGTTTTCCCCTATGGCGATGAATCAGGGCGAGAGGCAGAGTCGTATTCAGCAGAAGGGTGACGAGGAAGTCTCCCGCAGGAAGAAGGCAGTCCGATGTCGACCACGCCGAGCTTCACCTCGATGAACGCTTCCGACCTCGCCGAGATCCTGTTCACCTCCCCGCTGCAGGAATCCGACCGTCCCTCCGCCGAGCAGGTCCGCGCCGCGATCCACGTCCGGTTCGGGGCCTGCGGCGGGGACAGCGCCGCGTGCGCCGCCGCCGTCGCCCAGGAGGCCGGCGACCACCCGGAGACCTTTCTGGCGCGGATGCGCTGGGCGCTCACCACCGTGTACGCGGCCTACCCCGACCTGACCACCGCCGCCTGATCCGGGAGGGATCATGCGTTCACCGTTCGCCGACCGCCGCGAGGACATCCTCCCCCGCTCGCTCGCCGACCTGCTCGCCGCCGAGACGCCCCGCGCCGGCGAGACTCCCCGCGCCGGCGACGAGGCGCCCCGGCGCCGGCGGCCCCGCCCCATGACCGTCCGCCGCGTCACCTCGTCCCCGTAATGGGGCCGGGGCCGAGCCGGACGGGGCCTAGGGCCCTGAAAAGCGGGACCCGCATTCTTCTAGCGTTTTCTCACCTGGGAAAACAAGCGGAAGGGCGGGTTTCATGAGGCGACGAGTTGTGGCCATCGCGGCGAGCGGTGCGGTATGCGGTGCCGTGACGGCCGGGCTGATGTACACGGCCGGCTCCGATGGGCAGGAGCAGGCGGTGAGGCGCTCCTCCGAGACCACGATCACGGCCGGGTCAGGGACGCAGGCCCAGAACGGAACGTCCTCCCGGACCACGACCGCGAAGAGGAAATGCACCATGCGCACCTGGCGCCCGGCCATTTCCGGGAATGGCGCGAACGCCAAGGTCGTCGGCTACGGCAGCATCGACTGCGACAAGCCCGGATACACCACCTTCGAAGTGATGCTCTGCAAGCACAAGGCGCTCGGCGCCTGGTCGTGCACGCGCAACAAGACGCAGAGTTCGTACGTCACCAAGAAGTGGGGGACGTACTTCCAGCTCAAGGTGTCGATCCCCTGCAAGCAGGCCCCCGGCTGGGAGACCTACCGGACCGAAGCCGTCGACCACGTCCTTCAAAGCTGGGAGATGCACCAGGAGAAGAGCGAGGAGACGCGGCTCCACTGCCCCGGCTGAGGCGTCCAGAGCGCCACGAGCGGCGCGGCCGCCCCGGCCGGTTCACCCGGCCGGGGCGGCCTCGTCCGCCGGGCCGTCTCGGCGAACGGCCCGCGGGGTCAGTGGCGTGACTTGGTCTTCTTGACCGTCTTGTGCTTCGAGGACTTCTTCTTGTGGCCTCCGCCGTCCGACTCCCACTCGTACCCGGGGGTGTTGTTCTTGCAGAAGCGGTCGCTGACCTTCGTGTCGGTCGCGTCGTGCTCGCACCACCGGTCCTGACCGCAGGCGGTCAGCCCGAACGCGGCGACCAGACCGGCGAGCGCGAGGGCCGCGGAACGGGTCTTCAGCATCTTTCGCCTTTCTCTGGGGCAGGGGGCGTCGGCGTCGACGGGGGATCTGACGTGCGCGGCCGCGCCGGCGTTCCGCCGCCGCACGATACGGGACGTGGCCGGGACCGGCCGCGAACTATGCTGGCCGCCGTGAGCGAAGAGCCGACGGAGGAACAGGGCGGCCGTACCGGCGCCGACGCCCGCGAGTACCGCATCGGCGAACTCGCCAAGGCCGCGGGGGTCCCGGTGCGGACCCTGCGGTACTACCAGGAGCGCAAGCTGCTGCCGCCGCCCCGCCGCGAGGGGCGCATCGGCCTGTACTCCGAGGACCACCTGGCCCGCCTCCGCATGATCGGGAGCCTGCTGGACCGCGGGCACACCCTGGAGGGCATCCGCGAGCTGCTGGCCGCCTGGGAGCAGGGCCGCGACATCGGCACCGTCCTCGGCGTCGAGAAGGCGGTCACGACCCCGTGGTCGAACGAGGTCCCGGTGACGATGACGCTGGACGAGCTCGCCGCACTGTTCCCCGGCGAGGTCGGCCCGCGGGCCGTCGAACGGGCCGTCGCGCTCGGCCACATCGAGGTGGACGGCGACCGCGTCACCCACTGGAGCCGGCGCCAGCTCGACGCGACGGTGACGCTGGTGCGGGCCGGGGTGCCGCTGGACGCCGTGCTCGCGGCCGGCCAGGAGCTCCAGCGCAGCATGGACGACCTCGCCGCGATGTTCGTCCGGTTGATCACGACGCATGTCGTCGGGCCCCTGGACGAGGCGGTCGACGACCGGAGTCTCGGGTCCCTCACCGAGACCGTCGCCCGGCTGCGCCCGGGCGCGCAGGTCACGGTCGAGGCCGGGTTCGCGCGGGCGATGGACCGGCAGATCCGCGCCGCGATCGACGAGCTGCTCGGCCGCCTGGCCACTCCCTGAGCCGTCCTTTGCCGAAGCACGGCCGGCGGATGCCCCGCCCGGGCTTTCATGATCATTAGTTTGGCCGGATGGCACGATCCCTCGCCGCGCTCGCGCTCGCGGCCGCGCTGCTGCCGTCCGCCGCTCCCGCCCGGGCCGCGGCCCCGGACGGCCCCTGCTCGTCGTCCCGGCACCCGAAGGCCGCCGACCGGCTCGGCGCGCGGATCAGGCAGGCGCTGCGCGGTCGCGCCGGGACCGAGTCGGTCGCCGTGTACGACCGCCGGCGCGGCATCCGCTGCGCGCTCGCCGCCGGGCGGCACTACGACTCGGCGAGCGTCGTCAAGGTCACGGTCCTGGGAGCGCTGCTGCGCCAGGCGGCCGACGAGGACCGCCCGCTGACCGGCACCGAGAGGATCCGGGCCCGCCGGATGATCATCCGCTCGGACAACCGCGCGACCTCCGCTCTGTGGCGTTCGGTGGGTCGCGCCCGCATCGCGAGCTTCCTCGACCTTGCGGGGATGACGCACACCGAACTGGACCCCGGCGGCCGCTGGGGGCTGACCCAGATCACCGCGCACGACGAGATCGAGCTGCTGGACCGGCTCACCTCGCCGAGCGCGCTCCTGCCCGCCAGGTCCCGCGCGTACGCGTTGAAGCTGATGCACGAGGTCGTCCCGGCGCAACGGTGGGGGACCCCCGCCGGACGTCCCGCCGGCGTCGTCTGGCACGTGAAGAACGGCTGGCTGCCACGCCCGGGGAGGCACTGGCGCGTCCACAGCATCGGCGGTTTCGACGGGCACGGCGATCACGGGCACGGCGAGAACTACATGATCGTGGTCCTCACGCGGGACACCCCGTCCATGGCCTACGGGATCGACACCATCGAACGCGTGGCCCGCACCGTCCACCGCGAGCTGGCCAGGACGAGTCTCCCGAAGTCGCTCGGCCGACCCCGGAAGGCCTCTCTCACCTGACCGGCGCCTACGCGGGAGGCCGCGGCCCCGCGTCCCGGCGCTCGCCGGGGCCCTGTTCCAAGGCGGCCTCATAGGCGCGTAGTGCGGTGATGACCGTTGCGCGTTCGGTGGGGGCGAGATCGCGCATGACGCGCTCCCAGGCGGAGGCGCTGCCGGAGAGCCATTCGGCGATCGGCGCGGCGAAGGCGGGGGCGATGGCGACGATGCGGCGGCGGCGGTCGGCGGGGTCGGCGGTGCGCTCCAGGACGCCCGGCCGCGACAGGTCGCTCACCATGAGGCTGACGGTCGTCGGGGCGACCTCCAGCCGGGCGGCGAGTTCGTTGACGCTCGCCGGACCGTCGTACTCCAGATGGGCCAGCAGCGCGAGATGGCGAGGCGCCAGGTCGAGGCCCCGCAGCGCCGGGGGGATGGGCAGGCGCTTGGCGCGGCCGACGATCCGCGGCATGAGCAGCAGCAGGATGCGGACGGCCTCGTCGACGGCCGGACCGCCCGGTTCGGTGGACATCGGCACCCTCCACAAGTACCTTTGCAGTCAAAGCCTTTGAGGCCAAAGAGAACGGGGACCACTGTGCCGCATCTGACCGCCCACCTTCCAGAAGACAAGCTGGCGGGCCGCGAATCCGAGCTCATCACCGCGCTGACCGAGGCCATCGTCGGCGTCTACGGCGAATGGGCCCGCGAGCTGGCGAGCATCCACCTGTCCGGCGTCCCCGCCGGCCGCCTCGCGCAGGGCGGCCGGGCCGTGGACACGAACATCTCGCTGGTCATGGGCGTCCGGGCCGCCGCCTTCGACCGTCCCGACGCCGCCGAGATCACCGCGAGCCTGGCCGCCGCCCTCACCGACGCGATCACCGCCGTCCTCGGCGAGGACCTGCGCCCCGGCACCACGGTGGAACTCGTGGCGTCCCCCCAGGAACGCACCTTCGTGGCCGGCGTCCCCGCGCCCTGACGGGCGCAGGCCGCATGATCATCAATGTCGGCGATCCGGAGACACCGCGGGAACGGGTCACTACGGTCCCTTTCTGACCGGAAACCCATTTCTGCGAAGGGAACGCCGTGGCCGCAGGCGGGGATGACGTCGTCACGCTGGACGTCGCGACGGGAAGCGAACTCGGGCTGTCCGAGGCCGACCTCACGCTTCTCACCGAGACCGGGCTGCTCAAGGACGCGGGCGGCTACTTCTGCGCGGACATCCCCGACGGGCCGCTCGGGCTGTTCACCGTCCTCCCGCTGAACGAGGACAACCGGGCCCTGATCCTCGGCGGAACCGGCCCCGACGGCGACATGCTGTACTTCCTCGACGTGCGGCAGGGATTCGTCGTGCTGTTCTCCCCGGGGGACGGCGACGAGGAGCCCCAGTTCGAGATCGTGAACAGGACGCTGCGGTCCTTCGCCGAGTTCGTGGGCCGGCTGGGCGCGTACGTGTACTCGCCCTGGTCGGAGCGGCCCGCGGACGACAAGGCCCGCCTCGCGGAGATCGCCGCCGACCTGGAGGAGCTCGACCCCGAGGCGTTCGACCACCCGCACTGCTGGTGGGCGATGGCGGTCGCCCGCCTCCGCCGGGAGGCGGCACGGCGGGAGAGGGCCCACGCGCCCGCCGAGTCGCACAGCGAGTCCTTCGACCGGGCCCTCGACCGGCTGGAGGAGAGGGGGTGGCGGCACGTCACGGGCAAGGAGTTCGCCTCCGCGACCGGCGAGTACGGACTGCTGACCCTGCCGGAGGACTTCTCGGACGCGTTCTCGACCGAGGGCGCCCTGCTCCGGGACGTCGACGTCCGCTGGCGCGGCGGCCTCCCGTCGGAGATCCAGTCGGTCTTCGCCCTGGAGGGGCTCGTGATTCACGTCCCCGAGGACGAGCCGGAGGACGATGACGACTACGAAGCCGCGATGGAACGGCTCATGGCGGCGGTCAACGACACCGAGGGACCGGACGAGGGCACGGTGACCTGCCCGGTTCCCGCGGAGACCTCCGATCTGTGCCGGATCATGCGGGCGTTCGAAGACCTGACCGGGAAGGGGTACGTCGCCGAGCCCGCCCTCTGGCCCACCACGTCGGGCTGCTGGCAGCGCGTCGCCGAGCGGACCCAGGACGCGGAGTCGCCCAAGGCCGTCTTCTGGAACACGCAGAGCCATGACGACGCCTTCGACACCAGAGGCGACCTGGTCGGCGAACTGTTCCTCGGCTGGGCGGGCGACCGCGAGGAGATCGCCGCGGCCCTCGCGGAGACGGGACTCGTGGTGAAGACCCCGGGAGGCAAGGGGACGACCTTCATCCTCGGCCCCGCCAAGCGCCCGACCTGATCTCCCGGGGCTCGGCGATACTGGGGGGATGGTCGACGACGAGCGCTGGAAGGCGCGTTTCCGGGCCGCGCGGATCAGCCTGCCCCGGTGGGCGCGTGACGCCCCGAGCCGCAGCATCTACCGCTCCAATGCGAGCGGGACTTGGGAGGTCTACACATGGGACCGCGAGACGGGTGAGCAGCGCCAGGTGACCGACCGTCCCAACGGGACGTGGTACGGAACCGTCGATCCGTCCGGCGAATGGGTGTGGTGGTTCGCCGACACGGACGGCGACGAGTTCGGCGTATGGAAGCGCGTCCCCTTCGGGGAGACCGAGAGCGTTCCGGCCGTTCCTGACTTGGAGCCGTCGTACCCGGCGGGGCTCGCCCTCGGCCGCAGTGGCCTCGCCGTGGTCGGGCGGACGACCGAGCACGGCAACACCGTCCACCTGTGCCGGGCGGGCGCCGCGCCGGAGGTGCTCTACCACCACGCGGAGGACGCCCACGTCGCCGGCGTCTCGCGGGACGAGTCCCTGATCGCGATCGGGCACAGCGAGCACGGCGACAGCCGCCACATGGCGCTGCGCGTCGTGCGGCAGGACGGCTCGCCGGTCGCCGACCTGTGGGACGGGCCGGGCAAGGGCGTCTACGGCGCCGGCTTCGCGCCGGTCGACGGCGACGCGCGGCTCCTGGTCAACCATGAGCGGCGCGGCCGGGAGGAGATGCTCATCTGGGACCCGGTCGCGGGCACCGAGCAGGAGATCGTCCTCGATCTGCCCGGCGAGATCGGCGCCGGCTGGTACCCGGACGGGGCGGCGCTGCTGATCTCCCACTCGCACGAGGCGCGCGACGAGCTCTACCGCTACGACCTGACCGACGGGGCGCTGACCAGGATCGACACGCCGCGCGGTGTCCTCGGCGGGGCCGACGTCCGGCCGGACGGGACGGTCGAGTTCTCCTGGTCGTCCGCCGCCGAGCCGCCGGTGATCCGCTCCACGTCCGGCGCGGTCGTGCTGACCCCGCCCGGGCCCGCGGCGCCGCCGTCCGTCCCGGTCGAGGACGTGTGGGTGGACGGCCCCGCCGGACGCATCCACGCCCTGATCAGCAAGCCCGAAGGCGACCGCCCCCACCCGACCGTCTTCGACATCCACGGCGGGCCGACCGCGCAGGACGACGACTCGTTCGCCCCCGCCGTCGCCGCGTGGGTCGACCACGGATTCGCGGTCGTCCGCGTCAACTACCGGGGCTCGACCGGATACGGCTCCGAGTGGCGCGACGCCATCGAGGGGCGCGTCGGCATCACCGAGCTGGAGGACATCAAGGCCGTCCGCGACTGGGCGGTCGAGTCGGGTCTCGCCGACCCGGCGCGGCTCGTGCTGACCGGCGGGTCATGGGGTGGTTTCCTGACCCTGCTCGGCATCGGCACGCAGCCGGACGACTGGAGCGTCGCGGTCGCGGCCGTCCCCGTGGCCGACTACGTCGCCGCGTACGAGGACGAGATGGAGGGCCTGCAGGCGTTCGACCGGTCCCTGTTCGGCGGTTCGCCGGACGAGGTCCCCGAGCGGTACCGCGAGTCGTCCCCCATCACCTACGTCGCGCAGGTCACGGCGCCGGTGCTGGTCCTTGCGGGGGAGAACGACCCGCGCTGCCCCATCCGGCAGATCGACAACTATCTGGCGCGGCTCGCCGAGCTGGGGCACCCGCACGAGATGTACCGGTACGACGCGGGCCACGGCTCCCTCGTCGTCGAGGAGCGCATCACCCAGATGGCCGCCGAGATCGGCTTCGCCCGGAAACATCTCGGCATGTCGTGATCTTTCCCCGGGACGGGCGGGCCGCCTCGCCCGTCCCGGGTTTACAAGATCGACCCTTCGGGCATCCCTCCGATCGGCCGCACGCACCACCGGTCCAGGCAGGACCGGCTCTCGCCCCCCGGACATCACCGATCGGGGGGATCGCACATGCCACGGCCGTGCAGCATCCACTGCGTCATGCCGTCCGAGTGCGGCCGGGCGCCCGGCATCGCCCACCATCCGGCCTTCCGCCCGGCCGCCGCGGCGACCGCCCTCGCCATCGCCGCCACCCTGCTCGCGCTCGCCCCTCCCCGCGCGTCCGCCGCGCCGCGGCCGTCTTCCGGCCCGCGGACCGCGGCGGGCGCCGAACCACCGTTCCCGGCGGGACGCCTGCTCGCCCCGGCGCCCGCGTCCCGCCCCGAGGCTGAGTCCCCTTCGGAGGCCGCGTCGCGTCTCGAGACCGCGTCCCCTCCCAAGGCCGCGCCGCGTCCCGAGGCCGCGTCGCGTCTCAAGGCCGCGTCGCGTCTCAAGGCGGCGTCGTCGGCCGCGCGGAAGCGGACCGTCCCGCCTCGGGACGTCCTGCCGGACCTGCCGAGCTCGCAGCGCCTGGACCAGCAGCTCGCCGAGTACGCGCTGCGGGCGAGCGGCATCGGCTGGCGCTCCACCGGCCGCTGCTCCGACCGGACGGTGCGGACCTGCACCTCCTTCGAGGGCATCCGCTGGGGAACCCTCCGAAGCCTGATCGATTTCGCGGAGTCGAGCGGCTGCGAGGTCACCGTCACCGGCGGCACGGAGCACGGGCACGCGGGCGGCACCTACAGCCACGCGAACGGCTACAAGATCGACATCGCGACGGGGGCCTGCGTCGACGAGGCGGTGCGGCGCTACCCGTCCACCGGCGTGCGGGGGGACGGCGCGCGGCTCCACCGGTCCCCCGAGGGCGTCGTGTTCGCCCGCGAGAAGGACCACTGGGACATCACGATCAGGCGCGGACCTCGCGGATGATGCCCACCAGCTCGCGGGTCACCGACTTGAAGCCCGGAATGCGCGACATCGCGACCATGCGGTTGACCAGCGGAACCGTCCGCTCCACGAGAAGGTAGGTCTTGCGGCAGCCGGGCGAGCTGTCGTGCACCCAGTACAGCACGATGCCCATCGAGTAGATCCACAGCAGCTCGGGCAACTCCGCGCGGAACTCCTTGTCGATCTTCAGGTCGGAGCCCTCGACGACCTCGCGGTAGATCGCCACCGCCGAGTCGCGGGCCGGGCCCGACTCGGCGCTGAACGGGTTGAGCGGGCTGGTCGGCTCGGCGGCGAACTTGAAGAACTTCCCGGCGAACTCGTGGTACGGGATCATCGTGTCGACCCGGGCCTTCAGGACGCCCAGCAGCCGGGGCGCGAACTCGCGCTCGGCGTCCAGGACGGCCCGGCAGGCGGCGACGTGCTCGTCCTGCAGCTCGTCGTAGTACGCCTGGATCAGCTCTTCCTTGGACCCGAAGTAGTAGTAGGCGTTGCCGACCGAGACACCCGCCTCCTTGGCGATCGCCCGCATCGTCGTCTGCTCGTATCCGCGCTCCCGGAACAGGCGCAGCGCCGTCTCGACGATCAGGGCGCGCGTCTGCTCGGACTTCACGGCCTTCGTCTCGGTCACGCATGCCACCCTAAAGCCCGAGTACGACCTCCCGCTCGTGCCGCCATCCGCCGCGCGGTGCAACCCGTCGTCCCGCCGCGGTGTTCACCGCGCATGACCGATGCCCTGGAAGCCCTCGAACGTTTCTACGCCGCCGAAGCGGACTACCTGGCCGCCGGCGGCCCCGGGAAGGGGGACTTCTCCGTGATGGCGGCGCACCTCGCCCCGGACGTCGTGATGTACCAGGCGCCCAGCCTCCCCTACGGCGGGACGTGGCGCGGCCACGACGGCATGGAGCGGTTCATGGCCGCGATGAGCGAGCTGTGGTCGGAGCTGACGTTCCGCGAGCAGCACTACGCGGTGGACGGCGAGACGGTCACGGTCCGCAACGACTGCGTCTTTCGTGCCCGCGCGACCGGGCGGGAGGTGGACACGTCCGTCCTGCAATGGATCACGGTCCGGGACGGCCTGGTCAGCGAGTTCCGCCCGTTCTACCTGGACACCTCCGCCGTCCTCGCGGCCCTCAGGGGGTGAGCTCGGCGGCGACCAGCTCGGCGATCTGGGCGGTGTTGAGCGCCGCGCCGTTGCGGAGGTTGTCGCCGCACAGGAAGAGGTCGAGCGCCTTCGGGTCGTCCAGCGAGCGCCGCACCCGCCCCACCCAGGCGGGATCGGTGCCGACGACGTCCGCGGGCGTGGGGAACTCCTGCGTCTCCGGGTTGTCGCACAGGACGACGCCCGGCGATCCGGCGAGGACGGCCTGCGCCTCTCGCTGGTCCACCCGGTCCTCGAACACCGCGTGGACCGACAGGGAGTGCGCGGTCACCACCGGGACGCGGACGCAGGTCGCCGTCACCCGCAGGTCGCGCAGGCCGAGCACCTTCCTCGACTCCTCCCGGATCTTGAGCTCCTCCGAGCTCCAGCCGCCGTCGCGCACCTCGCCCGCCCACGGCACCACGTTCATCGCGAGCGGCGCCGGGAACGGCCCGAACTCGCCGACCGCGCAGCGCAGGTCGCCCGCGCGGTTGCCGAGCGCGCGGTCGCCGCCGACCTTCTCCATCTGCTCGTACAGGGTGTCGACGCCCTCCAGCCCGACGCCCGACGCGGCCTGGTAGGACGACACGACGAGCTCGCGCAGCCCGTACCGGCGGTGCAGCGCCCCGATCACCATGATCATCGACAGCGTGGTGCAGCTGGGGCTCGCGACGATCCCGCGCGGGCGCCGGCGCACCCGCTCCGGGTTGACCTCCGGGACGACGAGCGGCACGTCCGGCGCCATCCGGAACGCCCCTGAGTTGTCGACCGCCACGGCGCCGTGCCCCGTCGCGACCGGCACCCACCGCGCGGCCACCGCGTCCGGTACGCCGAACACCGCGATGTCGACGCCGTCGAAAACCTCGGGCGCCAGCGGCGCGACCTCGACGTCCGCGCCGCGCAGCGGCAGCCCCCGCCCCGCCGACCGGGGCGAGGCGACCAGCCGGATCTCCCCGTACACGTCGCGGCGGGTGGACAGCAGGTCGATCAGCACGGCCCCGACGGCCCCCGTGGCTCCGACGACGGCGAGCGTCGGCCCGCCCGTCCCCCTGGTCCTCGCGCCGGCCGGCCGGGCATTCAGGGCCATGGTCGCGTCACCCTCTCGCCGTCGAGTCGTCCGCACGT
This sequence comes from Actinomadura sp. NPDC048955, assembly GCF_040649435.1. NCBI lineage: Bacteria > Bacillati > Actinomycetota > Actinomycetes > Streptosporangiales > Thermomonosporaceae > Actinomadura > Actinomadura sp. NPDC048955. The sequence continues at coordinate 36,397 of NZ_JBEZJI010000012.1, read as the reverse complement.
CCAACTCCCGCCGCGTGCGGCCGGTTCCCTCGACGACCCTCCCACCGCGGGCGGGCGGCGTCAGCGTCACGCGCCACAGGACGAGCACGACAAAGCGGGCCGCACGGAAAACCCGTGCGGCCCGCTCGGACGTGCGGTCAGCGGCCGGTGCCGCCGTAGACGACGGCCTCGACCTGCTCGGCGTCGAGGTCGAACGCGTGGTGCGCGGCGGCGACCGCCGTGTCGATGTCGTCCTGGGCCACGACGACCGAGATCCGGATCTCCGAGGTGGAGATCATCTCGATGTTCACCCCGGCCTCGGCGATCGCGCCGAACAGCGAGGCGGTGACGCCCGGGTGCGAGCGCATCCCGGCGCCGATCAGCGACACCTTGCCGATGCGGTCGTCGTAGCGCAGCGACTCGAAGCCGATCTTCTCCTTCAGCTTGTTCAGCGCGGTGAGGGCGCTCTGCCCGTCGGTGGACGGCAGCGTGAACGAGATGTCGGTGCGCCCGGTGGACGCCGCCGACACGTTCTGCACGATCATGTCGATGTTGATCTCGGCCTCGGACAGCACCGTGAAGATCGTGGCGGCCTCACCGACCTTGTCGGGCACCCCCACCACGGTGATCTTGGCCTCGCTCCGGTCGTGCGCGACGCCGGAGATGATCGCCTGCTCCATGTCCTGTCCTTCGATCTCGCTGCTGTCGACGACCCACGTGCCCACCTTCTGGCTGAACGAGGACCGCACGTGGATCGGGATGTTGTAGCGGCGCGCGTACTCCACGCAGCGCAGATGCAGGATCTTCGCCCCGCTGGCCGCCATCTCCAGCATCTCCTCGTAGGAGATCTTCGGGATCTTGCGGGCGGCGGGCACGATGCGCGGGTCGGCGGTGAAGACGCCGTCGACGTCGGAGTAGATCTCGCAGACGTCGGCGTCCAGGGCCGCCGCCAGCGCGACCGCCGTGGTGTCGGACCCGCCACGGCCGAGCGTCGTGATGTCCTTGGTCCCCTGCGAGACGCCCTGGAACCCCGCCACGATGCAGATCGAGCCGCCGTCCAGCGCGGTCCGGATCCGTCCCGGCGTCACATCGATGATTTTGGCTTTGCCGTGCGAGCCGTCAGTGATCACACCGGCCTGGGAGCCGGTGAACGAGCGGGCCTCGTGGCCCAGGTTCGCGATGGCCATGGCCAGCAGCGCCATCGAGATCCGCTCGCCGGCGGTGAGCAGCATGTCCAGCTCACGGCCGGGCGGCAGGGGGCTGACCTGCTTGGCCATGTCGATGAGGTCATCCGTCGTGTCGCCCATGGCGGACACAACGACGACCACGTCGTTGCCCGCCTTCTTCGTTGCGACGATGCGCTGGGCGACCCGCTTGACGCCTTCGGCGTCGGCGACGGAGGAGCCACCGTACTTCTGCACGACAAGAGCCACGAGTGGGCGCTCCTCGGATCGGGGTCAGGCGTTTCGGTCGTCGAGTCTACAGAGCCCGCGCCGGTGGGTCACGACCAGGTAACTCCGTGACCAGGACCGACCCCCGCGTCCCGCCCCCTCCGGACCCCGCGCGGTATGCACGACCGTGGCGCAGAATGTACGCGCCATGGATTCTTGACGGCCGGGACACGCGAATAGCCTGAGGCCGAGGGCGGTGCACGGACGAGTGCCGTACCGAGGGGGTGCCGATGTGGCACTGGCTGTCGCGAACACCGATCTCGCGGATATACGAATGGAACCGTGAGCGGGCCTCATGGGTCCTCTGCGAGGGAGTGCACGCGAACGTCCGGGAATTGGAGGCCCAGCTGGCCTCCAAGGGCACGCGCCCGCAGTCCGCCGAGCACGCGCAACTCGTCTCCAATGCCTCGCTGGCTCTGGACAATGCCTGCCGGGTCCTCGATCTCGACAAGCACACCCGGGCCCGGACCTCGTCACACCTGGCCGCGGCGCAGATGCATGTCAATTCCGCTCGGACCATGTGGCTGCGCACGCTTCCTTCGGAGGACCTCGTACCCCACCTTCCGGACCTTTTCGCCATCATCAAGCAGCATCTCCCCCCTGACGACACCCGCCGGATCGCCGCCGAGAAGGCCGCGTGGGAACTGCAGCAGGCGTGTGCCGCGAGCCAGAACGCCCCCGCCGCGGCGGGGCGGCACCACTGGTGGACGGCGACGCGCGGTGCCGACCATTCCACGCCGTCGATTCCGCAATTGTCGACCGTGCTGGACGCGGTCGATGCCGCACGTGAGGCCTCCCTGCGCGAGAGGCTGCGCGCCGTGAATTTTGCGCGAATCGTCTGGATGACGGCGTTCGGCTTGTTCTGCCTCGCATGCGCCCTCGCCGTGGCCGGGGCCTTCTGGAAGTCGGCCGTGCCCCTGTGCTTCACGCCGGCCAACAAGATCGCCTGCCCCAGCCGGACCGTCGATGTGCCGCCTGCGAACTCTCCCGGCTCGGTGGCCTCGCCGGGCGATTACGCCATCGTCGAGATCGCCGGGCTGACGGCGGCCTGTATCGCGGCGGCCGCCGCCCTGCGGAAGGTCCGGGGCAGCTCGAACGCCTACGGCATTCCCGTGGCGCTGGCCTTGCTGAAACTCCCCACCGGGGCGCTCGTGGCCGTGCTCGGGATCATGCTCCTGCGCGGCGAGGTCGTGCCGGGCCTGAGTGCCCTCGACTCGTCCGGCCAGATCATCGCCTGGGCGGTCCTGCTCGGCTATTCGCAGGAGCTGTTCACCAACTTCGTGGACAAGCAGGGCCGCCAGATCCTGGAAGGCGTGCACGGGACCGCCGACCCGAAGACGCCGCGGGAGACCTCCGTCTCGGAGGCGACGGCCACGGCCGCGGTGCCCGCACCGCCCCCGGCGTCCGTGCCGGTTCCGAGCCGCGACGGTGAACGGCGGCCCGCGAACGCGGACAAATGAACCCTCCACCCATCCATGAGGAGGTGATCGGCATGACCGATCAAAGCGTGCAAGAAGCGGTACAGGCTCCGCCCTGGCCGGGCCGGTTCCTCGCCCTGATGAAGGGCGACGACGTCCGCACCTGGCAGGACAAGATGCTCAAGCGCGGCTGGACTAGCCTCGTGGTCGACGGCATCTACGGCACCCACTCGGAGGAGGTCTGCGTGGCCTTCCAGCGGGAGAAGGGGCTGAACGTCGACGGCATCGTCGGACCGCAGACCTGGGAGGCGACCTGGAAGGCACCGATCACGTAGCGCCCTCCGCGCCGCCACCGGGCGGGCGTGCCGGTCCATGGCACGCCCGCCCGTCGCTTGTCCTCGGCCGCCCTAGGCGGCGGTCTTGACGGATTCCTGTGCCGGTTCGGCGGCCTTCGCGGGACGGGTGCGAAGGCCGAACGCCGTGATCAGGGCGGCGGCGACGGCCGCGGCGAAGGGGACGGCCAGAGCCGCCCGGAGCGCGTCGAGGCGGGCCTCCGGAGAGTCGTCACCGCCGAGCGCCGCGACCTGGACGGCCGTCACGGCGGAAAGGCCGAGGGCCGCACCGAACTGGATCGCCGTGTAGAGCAGGCCGCCCGCCAGACCGTGCTCGCGCTCGTCGACGCCGTCCGTGGCGGCCATCGTCAGCGGGCCGTAGGCCAGGGCGAACGCCAGACCGAGCAGCGCCATGATCGGGAACATGGCGGTGTAGGCCCAGTCGAGCCCGACCGGCAGGAACAGTCCGTAGGCGACGGCCGCGAGGACGATGCCGCCCAGCAGAACCCGCGGGTTGCCGAAGCGGTTCACCAGGCGTGGGGTCAAGGTCGGGGCGAGCACGGTGTCGAGGCCGATGACGAGCATGCCGAGGCCGGTCTGCCACGTCGTCCACCCCCGGAGTTCCTGGAGGTACAGGGTCATCAGGAACTGGAAGCCCGCGAAGGCGCCGATGAACAGCAGCGCGCTCGCGTCCGTCCGGACGAGGGCGGCCGACCGAAGGACGCCGAGGCGGACGAGCGGGCTCGGCGACCGGCGCTCGATCACGGTGAACACGGCGAGGAGGAGCAGTCCTCCCGCGAAGACGCCCGCGGTGAGCGCGGCGCCGTCGCCCGGGCGTTCCAGCCGGACGACCCCGTAGGCGAGGAGCAGCATGGCGCCCGTGATGGCGAACGCGCCCGGCAGGTCGAATCCGCGCGCGCCCCTCCTCGGCGCGGCGGCGTCCGGGTCGGCGACCAGCGGGACGGCCGCCGCCAGCAGCAGCGCCGACAGGATGACCGGCGCGAAGAACACCCAGCGCCAGCCGAGCGACGTCAGCAGGCCGCCGGCGACGAGGCCGAGCGAGAAGCCGCCCGCCGCCGTCCCCGCGTAGACGCCGAGCGCGCGGGTCCGGGCGGGCCCGGCCGGGAACGCCGCGGTGACGAGGGCGAGCCCCGCCGGTGCCATGAACGCCGACGCGACCCCGGTGACGAACCGCGCGACCAGCAGCATCCAGCCCTCGGTGGCCAGGCCGCCGAGGCCGGAGAAGACCAGGAAGACCGCCAGCCAGAACAGGAACACCCGCCGCCGGCCGAGCAGATCGGCGGCGCGCCCGCCGAGCAGCATGAACCCGCCGTAGCCGAGGACGTAGGCGCTGATGACGCCGCTCAGCATCCCGGTCGAAAGCCCCAGGTCCGCCCGGATCGACGGGAGCGCGACGTTGAGCATCGCCACGTCGATCCCCTCCAGGAAGACCGCTCCGCACAGGACCAGCAGCGACGCCCAGGCGCGGCCGTCCATGCGGGACGCGGATGTGGACATGACCCGGCTCCTCTCCTCCGAGGCACCGGTTCCCCCGATGGGCGCCGGTTCCCTCTTGTTACCGGCAGCATCGTCCGACACCATCGGGAAGCATGGAAGACGGAACTTTCGCGTCCCCCGGTTACTGCGGGGTCACCGCCGCCGACGAGGACGTTCTGCAGTGGCACACCCGCAACGACTGCGAGGTCCGGCAGATCCTCGACCGCATCGCCGACAAGTGGTCCCTGCTCGTCATCGCGCTGCTCGACCAGCGCACCCTGCGCTTCACCGAACTCCGCCGCCGGATCGACGGCATCAGCCAGCGGATGCTCGCGCGGACGCTCCGGCACCTCGAACGCGACGGGCTCGTCAGCCGAACCGTCCACCCGACCGTCCCGCCGCGCGTCGACTACGCGCTCACGCCGATGGGCGCGACCCTGCACGAGACGATCCGGTCGCTCGTCGTGTGGACCGAGGAGCACCAGAGCGCGATCGCCGCCGCCCGGACCGCCTACGACGCCCGCACCGAAGCCGAGCGGCGCGCGGCCGAGCAGGAGGCCGCCGAACGCGACGCCGTGGCCCGCGACGTGCTCGCCCGCGGCCGCTGACCTCGCGGTTCACCCGGCCGGTTTCACGGGAAACCTGACGGGACGGTGACGTCAGAGCGCCGGCGGGCCCTGTTCGATGCGGCGCAGGACGGGTTCGAGGCGCTCGTTCTCCTCGGTGCCGATCATCCGGCGCTCGTCCCACCAGGTCGCGCCGGCGTCGGCCAGCGGGCCGACCAGGTCGCGGGCGTCGGCGGGGCTTGCGCCGCCGACGACGATCTCGAACGGCCCGTCGCCCTCCCGGTGCCGCCGGACGTAGGCGGCCAGGTCGCGGACGTCCTCGACGGCGGGCGCGCGGCCGTGGGAGCCGGGGCCGAACAGCGGGACGGCGCCGTCCCAGCGGGCTGCCCGCCGCATCGGCCGCCGGTTCGGCCAGAACCCGGCGATCCACACCGGCGGTCGCGGCCGCTGCGCCGTGGCCGGAAGCAGCGCCACGTCCTCGACCCGGTAGTGCCGCCCGTGGTGGGTGACCGGCTCGCCGGACCAGTAGCGTTCGAGCAGGCCGAGCCCCTCGTCCAGGCGCTCGGCCAGCACGGCCTTGTCGGTGGGCTCGCCGAAGGCTCCGTACTCGTCGTCGACCGGACCGCCGAGGCCCGCCGCGAAGACCACCCGCCCGCCGCTGAGGACGTCCAGCGTCGCGACCTGGCGCGCCAGCTGCTGCGGGCGCCGCCGCGGGACCGGCGTGACCAGCGTGCCGAGCCTGATCCGGCCGGTCGCCAGCGCCGCCGCCGTCAGCAGCATCCACGGATCCCCGAAGGACTTGCGATCGCTCTTCACGTGGACGACGTGGTCCCACACGAACAGCCCGTCCCACCCGGCCCGCTCCGCCGCCTCCGCGACCCGGGCGACGGTCCGCGGGTCGGCGAAGTCCCCGAAGTTCGGAATATTGATCGAATACCGCACCCCCGCATGCTGCGCCGTCACCCGTGCCCGCGGCAATGGGTTTAGTGGCGGGTGGGGTCGGTGGACAGTTCGGAGAGGTTCATCGCCATCGTGCGGTGGACGGCGGGGATCCAGTCGAGGGTGCGCAGCAGGGTGTTGCGCATGCCGCGCAGCACCGGGCTGCCGACGGTCGCGACGTTGGTCATCCTGTCGGTGAAGGAGACGACCTGCTCGGCCACGGGACGGCGCTCGGCCTCGTACTCGTCCAGGACGGCGTCGGGCGCGCCGTCGCCCACCACGGCGGCGAGCTTTCCGGCGAGGTTGAGCGCGTCCTGGATGCCGGTGTTCATGCCTTGCCCGCCCGCCGGGCTGTGGACGTGGGCGGCGTCACCGGCGAGGAAGACGCGGCCCGCGCGGTAGTGCGCCGCCAGCCTGTGGTGGACGCGGAAGCGGGAGCCCCACACGACGTCCTTGATCAGCGCGGGGTGGCGCTTGGGGCCGCGCGCGTCCATGAGCGCTTGGACGTCGGCGGCGGTCGGTTCCCGGGGCGCCTCGTCGACGGTCGCGACGATGCGGTGCCGCCCGCCGGGCAGCGGCGCGACGACCGTGACGCCCTCCGCGGAGAAGAACAGCATGACCTCCTCGCTGCCGCCGGCCCAGTCCAGGTGCACGTCGGCGAGGACGAACGACTGCGGGTAGGCGTCACCCTCGAAGGCGATCCCGGCGTGTTCGCGGACGGTGCTGTGCATCCCGTCCGTCCCGACCGCGTAGGCCGCGCGGATCTGCCCTCCATCGGTCAGAGTGGCCGTCACCCCGTCTTCGTCCTGCTCCAGCCCGGTCACCTCGAAGGGCCGGTGCACGACGCCGCCCGCCGCGTGCAGCCGTCCGAGCAGGATCTCCTCGGTGACGTTCTGCGGGACGAGCAGCGTGTAGGGGAAGTCGGTCGGCAGGTCGCCGAACTCGACGGTGAGCAGCACGCGGTCCCGCTCCCGGACGGTGAAGCGCGGCACGATGATGCCGCGCTCGACCAGCTCGCCGGTCGCCCCGACCTCGCGCAGCGTCTCCAGGGTGCGGGCATGGACCACGGCCGCCCGGGAGGTGTTCGCGCCCTCCGCCGCCCGGTCCAGCAGGACGGCGTCCACCCCCTTCTGCCGCAGCGAAGCGGCGAGGGACAGCCCGGCTGGCCCCGCGCCGACCACGAGCACGCCGGTCGACTCCGGAAGAGCGTTCATGATCACTCCAGTTGCCAATAGTTGTTTGCCAACGCTTGATGGCCAACTTGTGGTGGACTCTAGACCGTTGTCCTCGTGTTTGCCAACGCTTGATGGCATAGGTTGGCGGCATGGCATTCACCGAGCGTTCGGCGGCGACCCGGACGGCGATCCTGGACGCGGCCCGGCGCCGGTTCGCCGAGGACGGCTACGAGCGCGCGACGATCCGCGCGATCGCCGCGGACGCCGACATCGACCCGTCCATGGTCATCCGGTACTTCGGCAGCAAGGCCGAGCTCTACGCCGCCGCCTCGGTCATCGACCTCGCCGTCCCCGACCTCGGCGGCGCCGACGACGCGGCGGCCGCCTACATCCAGGCGTTCCTGGCCCGCTGGGAGACCGGCGAGAACACCGCCGAGGCCGTCCTGCTGCGCACGGCCCCCACCCACCCCGACGCCGCGGCCCGCGTCCAGGCCATCTTCGACAAGGAGATCGTCCCGGCCCTGGAGAAGGCCCTGCCGGACGACCCCGCCGTCCGCGAGCGCGCCGCCCTCCTGCTGAGCCAGACCCTCGGCATCGCCTACGGCCGCTACCTGCTGGGCATCGAACCCCTGGCCTCCATGGACGTCAAAGAGATCGCCGCCATGGCCGCCCAGGCCGCCAGGGTCCCCCTCCACACCCCCCGCACCTGAACCGGCACACCCGGCCGGCGATCAGAACTCGTCGAGCCCACCAACCTGGCCGACCGTGAAGATATGCCGAGTCGCAGCACAAATCGTCTCCAGCGTCGGAAACGGGATGAGGTCGCTGAGGCGCTGGTGACGTGAGGGTTGCTGGGGCGTAAGCGGTATGAGGCCCCCCGGCCGCCGCCCAGATCGTTTTTGCGGACCACCCGGACGGGGGGTCAGGCGTCTATGTAAAGGCAGGCGTTGGCGGTGTGCCGCGGTTCATCTCGTCCACCGGGGATCCGCCGCGTCCGTGCCATGACCCGGTGGGGGGCGGGTGCGGCGGTGAGGGAGCTGATGGGAGAGCCGATGGGCCAGTTCGACGAGTTGCCGAGGGTTCGCCGGGGGCCGCTGCCGTCCCTGTACGCGGCGCTGCGGCGGAGGGCTCCGCAGGTGGCGACGGGACGACCGGACGGGGGCGGCGGTCTGCTGCACGTCTCGTACCGGGGGCAGGAGGCCCGGGTCGCCTGGGACGACGATCTCGGACAGTTCGCGTGGCACTCCGGGGGAAGCGGTCAGATCGGCTCGGACGTCGAGAAGGCGGCCGAACTGATCGCGTGGGCGCTGGGCGCGCGGACCGGCCCCGCCGTGTCCGGCTAGGCGAGGCGCGGCCGGGTCAGGCAGGGGCGGCTTCCGTGGCCGCCTCCGTGGCGACGCTCAGGCGGGCGTTGGAGACGTAGGCGTGCAGGGCCCGCAGGGCGGCGCCGGCGTGGTTGCCCCAGTGGTTGAAGTAGGAGTACTGCCACCACCAGAGGGCCTCCAGGGGACGGTCCTGGTTGTAGTGGCGGAGCCCGTGGACGAGGTCGCTGGCGACGTCCACAAGGTCGTCCGACAGGCGGTAGGAGGTCGGCTCGGTGTCCTTGTAGGGGTCGAAGACCTCGACGTACTCGTCCATGGACTGGAGGCGCTCGGCCAGGCCCTGCCGGATCGAGTCGAGGTCGGGGTCGTCGCCCACCTCGGGCTCCCAGTTGTCAGGAAGGATCACGTCGGCGCTGGCGCCGAGCTGCGCACCGGCCAGGATGACCTGCGACACCTCCAGCAGGAGCAGCGGGATCGTGTGCGTCCCGCCGTCGCCGCGGGCGACCGCCTCCAGGCCGTCCAGGTAGTTGTCGACGTGGCACGCCACGCGTTCGGCGAGGGCGTCCCAGTCCTGCGGGCTGTTGGTGTCAGACATCGAGCAGCCTCCGTCCTTCGAATGCGCGGCCCAGCGTGACCTCGTCGGCGTACTCGAGGTCGCCACCCACCGGAAGGCCGCTGGCCAGTCGGGTGACGGTGATGTCCATGGGCTTGACCAGCCGGGCGAGGTACGTCGCGGTCGCCTCGCCTTCCAGGTTGGGGTCGGTGGCGAGGATCAGCTCGGTCACCGCCCCGTCCGCGAGCCGCTGCATCAGCTCGCGGATGCGCAGGTCGTCCGGGCCGACGCCCTCGATCGGGCTGATCGCGCCGCCGAGCACGTGGTACCGGCCGCGGAACTCGCGGGTCTTCTCGATCGCGACGACGTCCTTGGACTCCTCCACCACGCAGATGATGTGGGGGTCGCGGCGCGCGTCACGGCAGATCCGGCACTCCTCTTCCTCTGCAACGTTCCCGCAGGTTTTGCAGAAGCGGACCTTGTCCTTGACCTCTTTGAGCGCCTTGCCGAGACGCTCGACGTCGGCCGGATCGGCGGCGAGGAGATGGAAGGCGATCCGCTGCGCGCTCTTGGGGCCGACACCGGGCAGCCTGCCCAGCTCGTCGATGAGGTTCTGAACCACCCCTTCGTACAACGGACCCCTCCTTTCTTAGCGTGTCTCGGTTCAGGCGCCGCCGAGGCCGGGGAAGCCGCCGGGGATGCCCCCGCCGCCGCCGAGCCCCTGGGCGAGCGGGCCCATCTTCTCCTGCTGGAGCTCCTGCGCCTCGCGGGCCGCGTCGCGGATCGCGGCCAGCACCAGGTCGGCGACCGTCTCCGCCGTGTCGGCCGGGTCGTCGGCGTCGATCGCCCTCGGGTCGATCGTCAGCCCCGTGACCTCGCCCTGCCCGTTGACCTTCGCGGTCACGAGCCCGCCGCCGGCGGTCCCCGTCACCTCGGTCTCCGCGAGCTCGCGCTGGGCGTTGAAGAGCTGCTCCTGCATGGCCTGCGCCTGCTGGAGGAGTTCCTGCATGTTCAGCTGACCACCGGGTTCCACGGTGCACTCCCTCTTCCGGCCCCGAGGGCCTTCTCTCTGGCGCTCCGCCAGCCACCGGACGTCCGTCCCACGAGACTACGGGCTCCCACGCCGTTTCGGTACGCGAGGACCCCAGCGCGTCATTTCGGAAGCACATCCGGGATTCGGCCTCCCGCCGGCCCCCTCCGAGGCCAGGTCAGGAAGCCGAGTTGTCGATCTCGCGGATGATCTGGCCGCCGAGTTCGCGCTGGATGAGGGCCATCCCGCTCATCTCGGCCTCGGTGCCGTCGGCGTCGGCGTCGCCCTCCGGGTCGACCTCGTCGCTCTCGTCCACGGGAGACGGTTCGGGCGGCGGCGGAGGCTCGTCCGGCGGCGGAGGCGGCGGCTCCGGGGCACGCTCGGCCCCTCGCGCGGACGGCTGCGCGGACGGCTGGAAGGGCGGCCGCGGCTGCGGTGCCGGGTTCGGTGTGGCCGCCCCACCGAACCCCGCGCTAGGGCCCGGCCTTCCCCCTGGTGGGGATCCGCCGGGTGCTCCGCCCACGACGGTCTCTATCCGCCAGTCGACGCCCATCCGCTCCTTGAAGACCTCGCGCAGGACGGCGTCGCGGCCGCCGTTGACGAAGCCGAGGCGGCGCCCCTCCGCGTCGAAGCCGAGCGTGAGGACCTTGCCGTCGAGCGAAACCGGCTGCACCCCGGCCATGATGACCATCCAGGTGGCGCGGCTCTTCTGCTTCACGGCCTCGACGACGTCCGGCCACAGCCGCTGGATGGTGGAGAAGTCCGCCCCTCCGCCTCCTCCGCCGGGCGCGGCGGAGGCCGGCGGTGCGCCGGAGGGGGCGGGGGGTGCGCTGCGTGCGTTGTTCGGCGCGGCCGGGGACCGGTTGGCCGCGGCTGTGGCCGTGGCCGGAGACTCGGTGGCCGGGGGCCGACCGGCCGGGGAGTCGGTTGCCGGGGGCCGGGTGGCTGGGGAGTCGCTGGCCGGGGGCCTGGTGGCGGGGTCTGCCGCGCGGTTATCCACAGAATCGGATTCTGCGGGTGCCGTCCCAGGGTGGGGGTTGACACTGGAAGTGGGGTCGGCCCCCCGGGAGGGAGGGGACTGGGTTCCGGGCGTTTGAGAACCCCCGTCGCGGGACGCGGTCGCCCCTGGCTGCGTCGTCGCTCCCTGTCCTGTCACGCCTTGCGTCGGCGCCCCCTGCGCGGGAGCCTCCTGCGCGGGACCGCCCGGCACGGGACCACCCTGGACGGGAGCCTCCTGGACGGGAGTCGGAGCCGCGGACGCGAAGGCCTGCGCCAGAGGGTCGCCGCCCTGGCCGCCGCCACCGAATCCGGCCTGGCCACCGCCGAAGCCGCCCTGGCCGGCCTGGCGCTCCAGACGGTCGAGGCGGGCGAACATGGACGCCTCGTCCTCGTACGCCGCCGGCAGCAGGATCCGGGCGCAGATCAGTTCCAGCAGCAGCCGCGGGGACGTCGCGCCCCGCATCTCGGTGAGCCCGGTGTGCAGCAGGTCGGCGGCGCGCGTCAGCTCACCGGGCCCCATCGAGGACGCCTGGCGCCGCATCTGCTCCAGCTCGTCCGGCGGGAAGTTCAGCAGGCCCGTCCCCCCGGCCTCCGGGACGTTCGAGAGGATCACCAGGTCGCGAAGGCGTTCCAGCAGGTCGGCGGTGAACCGGCGCGGGTCCTGACCGCTCTCGATCACGCGGTCGATCGCGGCGAACACGGCGGCGCCGTTACGGGAGGCGAAGGCCGCGACGACCTCGTCCAGCAGCGCGGAGTCGGTGTAGCCGAGCAGCGAAACGGCCCGCGCGTACGTGATGCCCTTCTCGTCCGACCCGGCGAGGAGCTGGTCGAGGATCGACAGTGTGTCGCGCGCGGAACCGGCCCCGGCCCGGACGGCCAGCGGCAGCGCGGACGCCTCGTACGGGACGTCCTCACTCTTCAGGATCTCCTCGACGAGGTCCTGAAGGACGCCAGGCGGGATCAGCCGGAACGGGTAGTGGTGGGTCCGGGACCGGATCGTCCCGATGACCTTCTCCGGCTCGGTGGTCGCGAACACGAACTTCAGGTGCGGCGGCGGTTCCTCGACGAGCTTCAGCAGCGCGTTGAAGCCCTCGCGGGTGACCATGTGCGCCTCGTCGATGATGTACACCTTGAAGCGCGCCGCAACCGGGGCGAAGAAGGCCCGTTCCCGCAGGTCGCGGGCATCGTCGACACCGCCGTGAGACGCGGCGTCGATCTCGATCACATCGATGTGCCCGGTCCCGGAAGGGCCGAGCGCGACGCACGAGTCGCACTTGCCGCACGGGTCCGGGGTCGGCCCCTGTTCGCAGTTCAGCGAGCGGGCGAGGATCCGGGCGCTGGACGTCTTGCCGCAGCCGCGCGGACCGCTGAACAGGTACGCGTGGTTGATCCGGCCGTTGCGCAGCGCCTGCTGGAGGGGCTCGGCGACGTGTTCCTGCCCCTTCAGCTCGGCGAACGTCGCTGGCCGGTACTTGCGGTACAGAGCCAGACTCATCGGGGGTCCGCCCTCCCTCGAGAAGCAGAGCGTCAGAAGCGCCGTGTCGCCGTGGACCGGTCGTCGCGGACCGATCGCCGTCAAACCAAGGGACCCCCCGCACACCCGCCAGAGCCTGCTTATCCTTGCTGCCTTCCGGCCCTGGGGAGGTTCACAGGGTGACGCCGTGCGAGGGGTCTGCCCAGAGTCTATGGCATCCCGAGCCCAGGATGGCCACGCATTCCAGCGTAGTCTCCGCTCATGCCCGCCTCTCCCCAGGACACGCTCCTGCACATCGCCGAACGAACCCACTGGGAATCCGCCCGGAGCACGGGCGTGGCGTACACCATGTCCACCCTGGGCCGGACCCTGGACGAAGAGGGCTTCATCCACTGCTCGTCCGACATCGCCCAGGTGGAGGGCGTCCTGGACCGCTTCTACGGCGGCGTCCCCCGCGAAGCTCTGGTTCTGCTGCTCATCGACGTGTCCCGACTCGACGCGCCCGTCCGCTACGAGCCCGCCGGGGACGAACTGTTCCCCCACGTCTACGGACCGATCCCGGTCGACGTGGTAATTGATGTCAGGTCACTGCCCGAGAACCGGTAGGCTTCCCCGTGGAGGATTCGCCTAGTGGCCTAGGGCGCACGCTTGGAAAGCGTGTTGCGTGCAAGCGCTCGCGAGTTCGAATCTCGCATCCTCCGCCACACACCGAGGCCGGTGCCCGACGCGGGCACCGGCCTTTCGCGTGTCCCGCCCCTTCAGCAGGAGCTGCTACCCCTCTTCGGCGGTCAGCTCCGCGCGGGCCTCGCGGACCTCGTCAAGCGCGATCTCGGCTTCGATCCCGAAGTGGTGGCGGCAGGTCCAGGCTTCCAGCGGGAGGCCGCCGAGCGATCGGTGCCGCCATCGGTAGGCGCGCCGTCCTCCAGGGGTGAGCATCAGTTCGGCGTCTCTGCGGTAGCGCTCGAAGTCGTCGAGGTCCGGATGGGCGGCGTGATCGCACGCGGGGGTTTCGTCGCAGCGTCGCGCGGCGGCTTCCAGGGCGTTGATGATCTCGTCCAGGACCTCGGTGGATTCGACCCGCTCGGAGACGGCGTACGGGAGCAGCGCGCAGTTGGCGACCACCAGGCCCGGCAGTTCGGGAGTGTCCTCGCGCGCGGCCTGCAGCAGGGCACGGGCTTCGTCGACGAGGGTCTCGTAGGGGTCGCCGTGCGGGTGGTCATAGATCACGTCGGAGAGGTACTCCAGGCCTCGCCTGATACTCGCGGGGGCCCGGACCGGGACGTCGTCGAAGGTGCCGGGGGACGCCGCTTCGGCCGCCGCCCGCGCGAACCCGGCGACGTTGCGCGGACACCCCCACCGGCCGGGATCGTCCAGGGGCGGTCCGGCGTCCACGGCCCGCAGGGCCATCTCCTCCGGACGGAACCTCCAGGTGAGACCTTCGGCGTCGAAGTCCGTCAGGTACGGGTGGTCGGCGTGGTCGCAGGGTTCGGCGTCCAGTCGCTCGGCCGCCGTGGTCAGGGCCTTCACGATAGGCGCGGCGTCGGGCAGAGCCATTCCCTCCAGGTGGGCCGTCAGCGTCAGGACGCCCAGCGCCCACGCCAGGGCGTGCGGGCCCTGCGGGGCGGCGCCCAGGTGGGCGGCCGTTCCCTGCATGAGGTCCGCGTACCGCTGTGAGCGGGTGCCTGAGGTATTGGCCCAGTCGGCGGCGAGAGCGCGCCAGGCGTCGGGAGAATCCGGAACGCCCAACGGATCGATATCGGTCATACCAAACTGACGAGTAAGATGATCATGCCGGTTCCGGCTGTGGAACGGCGTCACTTACCGATCGGGGAGATGGGGCGTTCGAAGAACGTCTCCAGGACCACCGTCGCCTTCGTCCCGCTGACGCCCTGGATGTCGTACAGCCGCCGCAGGACGTCCTGAAGCCGCGCGGTCGTCGACGTCCGCACCTTGACGAGGACGGACGCGCTGCCCGCGACGACGTGGGCCTCCTGCACCTCCGGTATGGCGGCGAACTCGGCGGCGCGGTCGCCCATCCAGACCGAGGAGTCGATCAGGGCGAAGGCCAGCACGCCCTGCCCGAGCGCGGCGGGCTCCACGTCCACGCTGGTCCGCCGGATGACGCCCCGCTCGCGCATCTTCCGGACCCGCTCGTGGACGGCCCCGGCCGACAGGCCGACCGCCGTGCCGAGCGCCGCGTAGGACCGGGTGGCGTCCTGCTGGAGGAGTTCCAGCAGCTGACGATCGATGTCATCCACGTTCCTCACAAGATGACTGTATCGCGTACGATCATCCCGAAGTTGTTCTGAAGAATATTCAGTCACGACGCGGTGAGGGGAAACGATGCCCAAGGAAGCGGCCGACGGGATGTACGAGGTTCTGGACGAGCGCTTCCGCACCGGACGTTGCTGCCATGGCGACCAGCACCTCGAACACCTGCACTCGGACAGCCGCTGGGCCGAGGGGCCCCTCTACCTTCCGGCGTGGCGGCAGCTGATCTGGAGCGACATCCCCAACGACCGCATGCTGCGCTGGGACGAGGCGACCGGCGCGGTCTCGGCCTTCCGCGCGCCGGCCGGGCACAGCAACGGCAACACCCTCGACGGGCAGGGCCGGCTGATCACCTGTGAGCAGGGCGGGCGGCGGGTGACCAGGACCGAGCCGGACGGCACCGTCACCGTCATCGCCGACCGCTACCGGGGCAGGCGCCTCAACAGCCCGAACGACGCGGTCGTGCGCTCCGACGGGTCGGTCTGGTTCTCCGACCCCGACTTCGGCATCACCAGCGACTACGAGGGGCACCGCGCCGAGAGCGAGATCGGCGCCTGCAACGTCTACCGGGCCGATCCGGTTACCGGCGAGGTCCGCCTCGTCGCGGACGGGTTCGGCGGGCCGAACGGCCTTGTCTTCTCCCTGGACGAGCGCCGCCTCTTCGTGTCCGACACCCGCGCCGCGCACATCCGCGTCTTCGACGTCCGCGACGACGGCACGCTCTCGGACGGCGAGGTCTTCACCGCGGCCCGCGACGGCGTCGCCCGGTTCGACAACATCCGGTTCGACCGGGACGGACGGCTGTGGGCGGCGGCCCTGGAGGGCGGCGTGCACTGCTACGCCCCGGACGGCACCCTCATCGGGCGCGTCCGCGTCCCGGAGCCCGTCTCCAACATCACCTTCGGCGGCCCCAAGCGCAACCGCCTGTTCATCACCGCGACGACCGGCCTGTACTCGGCGATGACGTCGGTGACCGGCCTGCCGAGGACCCCGCAAGTGATCGAGAACTGAACCGGCCCGGCGGCGGGCGCGTCACCGCCGGCGGCGGGCTTGTCACCGCCGGCGGCGGGCTTGTCACCGCCGGCGGCGGGGCGCCGCCGAACGGGGCGGCGCCGAGCGCATGTGGTCGCGCACCGGTGACAGCAGGTCGGCCAGGGCCTGGGCGTCCTCGCGCGACAGCGGCTGGAAGAGCTGCCGGTCGAGGACCTCGGTGTGGCCGGGGAGCACCTTGGCGAGCAGCGCCCGCCCGGCATCGGTGATCGTGACGGTGACGCCCCGGTCGTCGTCCGCGGAGCGCGTGCGCGTGACCAGGCCCGCCTTTTCGAGCAGGCCGGCCTGGTAGGTCAGTCCGCTGCGGCTGTACACGACGCCGTCGGCCAGGTCGGTCATGCGCTCACTGCCGCTCGGCGAGTCGAGGCCGAGGCGCGCCAGGAGCTGGAACTGCACGTAGCTGAGATCGCCTGCCTCGCGCAGCTGCTGCTCCACCGCGTGCCGCAGCAGGCCCGCCACCTCCATGAGGGCGAAGTACGCGCCCAGCTGGACGGCGTCCGGGGACGGCGGCGTGTCAGGCATGGCGGCACCCTACCAGCTGCTTCACTTTCGAAGCACTTGCTTCAACTTCGAAGCACTGTTACGGTGACGCATGTGCTTCGGATTCGAAGCACTCGCTCGATCGGAGATGAGGCAGCACAAATGAAGGCGGTTCGATTCCACGAGTACGGCGATCCCGAGGTCCTTCGCTACGAGGACGTCGACCTTCCGGTGCCGCGCGCCGGGCAGGTGCGGGTCCACGTCGCCGCGACGACGTTCAACGGCGTCGACGGCAACATCCGTGCGGGGTTCATGCAGGACCCGATGCCCCTGACCTTGCCGCACATCCCCGGCCTGGACGTCGCGGGGACGGTCGACGCACTCGGCGAGGGCGTCGGCGGCCTTGAGATCGGTGACCGGATCGTCGGCTTCCTGCCGTTCGTCGACGATGGCGCCGCGGCGGAGTACGTCCTGGCGCCCGCCGGGATCCTGGCGGCGGCTCCGACGAGCATCCCGCTCGCCGACGCGGCCGCGCTGCCCCTGGTCGGTCTCACCGCCTGGCAGGCGCTCTTCGACCAGGCCGAACTGAAGGCCGGGCAGCGGATCCTGATCAGTGGCGCGGGCGGAGCCGTGGGCGGCTACGCGGTGCAGCTGGCCAAGGCGGCAGGTGCCTACGTCATCGCCACCGGCAGCCCTCGCAGCATCGAGCGCGTCAAGGCGGCTGGTGCCGATGAGGTCATCGACCACACCACCACCGAGGTGACCACCGCGGTGACCGAACCGGTCGCAGTCCTGCTCAACCTCGCGCCGATCGACCCCGCCGAGTTCACCGCGCTGGCCGGTCTGGTCCGCGACGGCGGCGTCGTGGTCAGCACGACCGTGTGGATGCCCGCCCCGGCCGACGAGGAGCGCGGCGTGCGGGGCATCGACCTCTTCGTCCGCAGCGACGCCGGGCAACTGTCCGAGCTCGTGGCGCGGGTGGACCGCGGCGCGCTGACCGTCGACGTCGCCGAGCGCGTCGCACTGGCAGACCTGGCGTCGGTCCACGCCCGGGCGGCCGCGGGCACTCTCCCGGGCAAGGTCGTCGTCCTGCCGGCCACCGCCTGACGCTGCCGGAAGCGCCTGGGGCATCACCGAGGTCGGCCCTGTCGGCCGCGTCCGTCTCAGGAAGATCACGGCGATTAGGCTGCGATCATGGACATCGGCATCGCGACGGGAACGCCGGAGGACCTCGACGCGCTGTGACCGTTGTGGCCGGCGATGCTCGAACACCATCGCCACCTGGTCGGCGCGCAGTGGCCGGTGCGCGGCACCGCTCGCGGGATCTTCTGGACGCTGGGAAGGACATGATGGTCGACTACGAAATCGTCGAGGCGGCGGGGCGTGTGGCCGCCGAGTGCAGCCGGGGGGACGAGCACACGGTGGCGGCCGCCGCCCGGGCCCGGGACGGACGCATCGTCACCGCGATGAACGTCCACCACTTCACCGGCGGGCCGTGCGCGGAGCTGGCCGTGATCGGCACGGCCGCCGCGCAGGGCGCGCACCAGCTGGACGCGGTCGTCGCGGTCGGGGGCGGCGACCGCGGGGTGATGCCTCCTTGCGGGCGGTGCCGGCAGGTCCTTCTCGACTACTTTCCGGCCATCCACGTCATCGTCGACACGGACGGCGTTCTGCGGGCCGTGCCCGTGGCCGAGCTGCTTCCCGGCGCCTACATCTGGTCTGACCACCAGTCGTGAACGGCCGCTCCGGACGGGCCCGGCACTAAGTCACGGGCGGGCTGAGCTGGGCGGTAACTGGTTTACCGAACGCGGAAAGCGGAGTGACGCATGTTGTTGCGAGCCTTCTCCGCGCCCTGGGGAGCCCGTAGACTCGAAGGGTGATCTTTAAGGCGGTGGGTGAAGGAAGGCCCTATCCAGAGCACGGTCTCTCGTCCCGGGACTGGGCCAAGATCCCCCCTCGCCAGGTCCGCCTCGACCAGCTCGTCAGCACCAAGCGAGAGATGGATCTCCAGTCGCTGCTGTCGAAGGACTCCACCTTCTACGGCGACCTGTTCCCCCATGTGGTCCAGTGGCACGGCGAGCTCTACCTGGAGGACGGCCTGCACCGGGCGCTCCGGGCGGCGCTGCACCAGCGGCTCGTCCTGCACGCGCGCGTCCTCGACCTGGACGCCGTCGACTTCTCCTGATCAGCGGGTGCGCGCGGGTTCGGGCGCCCGGAGGGCCTTCGGCTCGACCAGCGGCGTCGCCGGCCGGGCCGGGCGGACGAACCCGGGGCGCGCGGCCAGCAGCCCGACCACGACCTCCGGGACCACCAGGACGAGCAGCAGGGCCACTGGCACGTTCCAGCCGCCCGTGGCCTCGTGCAGGACCCCGACCGCGAGCGGACCGGTCCCGGCGAGGAGGTAGCCGCCCGTCTGCGCCATCCCCGACAGGCTCGCGGCCGCGGACGGGGTCGGTGAGCGGAGGCTGAGCAGCGTGAACGCCAGCGGGAAGGCGCTGCCGGTGCCGATGCCGAGGATGACGACCCACGTCCACCCGGCGGACGGGGCGAGCAGGAGCCCGACCAGGCCGACGACCATCGTGGCCGCGACGGCGACGACGAGGGGGCGCTGGTCGCGCAGGCGGGCGGCGAACACCGGCACCAGGAAGCCCAGCGGGATCCCGGCGATCATCATGGTGGAGACCATCATCCCGGCCGTGGCGGCCGGATAGCCGGCGTCGCGCATGACCTCCGGCAGCCACGACATCAGCACGTAGAACATCAGCGACGCCAGGCCCATGAACGCGGTGACGAACCAGGCCGTCGGCGAGCGCAGCAGCGATCCCCCGGCGCGCGGGGCGGTGACCGGCGCCGTCGGAGCGCGGCGGCTCCGCACGGCGAGCGGGCCCCACACGAGCGCGGCGACCAGCGAAGGGACGGCCCAGACCGCGAGCGCGAGACGCCAGCCGCCCGCCTCCTCCAGCGGCACCGCGAGCCCGGCCGCGATCGCGCCGCTGGCCGCCATCAGCATCATCGCGAGCCCGGTCAGCGAGCCCAGCCGGGACGGGAACGCGCGCTTGATCATGGCCGGCATGAGGACGTTGCCCATCGCGATCCCCGCCCCGGCCAGGACCGTTCCCACGAACAGCGAGACCGGGGACTGCGCCACCCGCAGCACGATCCCCGTCGTGATCATGACGAGGGAGCCGGCGATCGCGGTCTCGGTGCCGAACCGCCGCGCGACGGCCGGGGCGGCGGCCGCGAACACGCCCAGGCACAGCACCGGGAGCGTGGTGAGGACGCCGGCCTCCGCCCCCGACAGCCCGAACGCGTCCCGCAGGTCGCCGAGCACCGGCGAGATCCCCGTGATCGCGGCACGCAGGTTGATCGTCAGCAGCACCAGGCCGACGAGCGACCACACGGCCGCGGCCCGGGAACCTGGAGTCGTAGAGCTGTTCATGTCACCTTCGTTGCTCGGTCGCTTCGAGCGCAGGTTCTTCTGCGTCGAGCTGCTTCTGCTGCGTTCCGGTGCCCATGTCCGTCGCCGGGCACCACGACGGCCGCCTCGTGAGGTGAGCGGGTCACGCCCCCGTCACGGTGCGGGCTTGCGCTTGTCGTGCTAGGTCTCCTGCGGAGCCGTCCCGGGCAGGGGGACGGTCGAGGCGAGGATCTGGTCGAGACACGCGTGGGTCGCCTGGGTGGCGGCGTCGGCGTCGCCCGCCTCGATGGCCGCGGCGATGGGGCCGTGCGGGACGTCGGCGTGTTCGAGCAGGCTCCCGGCCGCGCCGATGCTGGCCCGGAGCGCCGCGCTGAAGTCGCGGTACAGGTCCGTCAGGACGCGGTTGTGGGTGGCCTCGACCACGGCGGTGTGGAATTCGAGGTCCGCTTCGACGAACGCCGAGTGCTCGCCCGCCGCCCACGCCGCGTCCCTGCGTGCGAGGGCGACCGCGATGGCGGCGATGTCGGCGTCCGTGCGCCGGGTGGCGGCGAGCCGGGCCGCCTCCACCTCGAACCCCCGCCGGACCTCCAGGATCTCGACGAGTTCCGCGGTCTCCAGCCGCCGCCGGACGGCCCCGGACAGCTCGCTCGTCGCGCGCACGTACGTCCCGTCGCCCTGGCGGCTCTCCAGGAGACCCGCGTGGGTCAGCGCCCGCACCGCCTCCCGGACGGTGTTGCGCCCGACCCCGAGCGTCTCCGACAGCACGGGCTCCGGCGGGATCTTTCCGCCCACCGGCCAGCCGCCCCCGGTGATCTCATCCCTGAGCTGGTCGATCACCTGGTCGACCAGCGACGACCGCCGTGCCGTCCGCAGAGTCACTCGAACCTCCAGTCAACCAGTCATCCCATGTTTCGATGATACGACATCCCCGACCCGGGTTTTATTCCGCCCCGTCGGCACGCGGCTCGCGGAGGTATCCGGGCAGCGTCGATCCAGACCGGGTGGGCGCATGAACGGGACGGCGACCCCGACGGCGAGACGAGGCGGCACGCGTTACCGCGGCGGCCCGTCCTCCCCGCGGGCGAGCGGGCTAGTGCCGGGCGCTCAGGGCGACGCGGTTGAAGACCGACAGACCCGCCGCCTCCAAGGCCTGGCGGTAAGCGGTGGCAGCGTCGTCAGGCGACTCGATCAGTTCGTAGAGTTCGCCGAGTTCCCTGTAGAGGTGCGCTGCGGGACGTCCCTCGGAAAGGGTCACCAGCTGTTCCGAGGCGGCGCGGAGCACGACCCGGGCGGCCGAGGTGTTGCCCTGGGCCACCCGTGCGCGCGCCAGGACCAAGCGGGCCAGAACGGTCTTCTGGGTGCGGACGCCCAGCTCGTCGGCGGGCTGCGGCGCCATGGAGTGTCCGCTCGTGGGGGCGGAGAGCGCCATGCCGGTGTCGAGGAACTGTTCGAGCGCGGCGATCGCCTCGTCCAGATCGCCGACGAGGACGAGTGCGCGGGCCTTGGCGATGGTGCATTCGGTGGACTCGGCGTCGTCGAGGCCGGTCGCGTCCTGGAGGAGAGTGAGCGCCTCCTGGGCCGCCTCACGCGTTCCTTCCTGGCGCGGACGCTCGAACCCGTACTCACCGGACGGCCGCGTGTCGGGCTGCGCGGCTGCGGAGAACGGCTCAACGCCCCTGAGCAGCGCCTTTGCTCCGGCGAGGGCGAGGCGCGCGTGGGCCTGTATGGGCGTCGTGTCCGTGCGCGCGGCAAGGGCCTGGTCAGCGAAGTACAGGGAGTCGCCGACCGCGCCCTCTTCCAGCGCGCGGAGGCTGGCGCGCTGGTAGTGGACGCTCAGCGGCTCGGCGTCCTCGGTCCCCTCGGGGTGCAGGAGGCGGCGCCCGAGTTCGTGGGCCCGGACGGGATCGGAGCGATCCACATAGGCGAGCAGCAGGATGCGCCCGGCCTCGGTGTACTCGTGGCCGGCGTGGAGGCCGAGCCACTCCAGCCGTTCGAGGGCGCGCTCGCCGAGCGCGATGGCCTGCCCCAGGTCTCCGACCGTGTGGTACGCCCGGGCCAGCGCGATCACCGGGGGCAGCCAGCTCGCCCGGCCCGGGTCGCGCTCGGCCTGCTCGCGCAGCTCCTCGAACAGCGCGATCGCGCGGTCGGTGCGGCCCAGCTCCTCGAGGGCGCGGGCGCGGCCCAGACGGGCGCGGGCCGTGAGGTCGGGGTCGTCGCTGCGGGCGATCACCTCGTCGAAGCCGGCCTCGGCCGTGGCGGGGTCGCCGCGCAGCAGCGCCAGATGGGCGTGGCGTTCCCGCACCTCGAGATGGGCGCGCTGCTCCGGCTCGACGCCCTCGGCGAGGTACTCGGGAGTGCAGCCGAGACGCTCGGCCAGCATGCGCAGGACGGTCGGCGTCGGTGTGCGCTTGCCCGACTCGATCAAAGAGATGTAGCTGTCGGAAAGGTCGTGACCGGCGAGCTGTGCCTGCGACAAGCGTCTGGTCAGCCGCAGGTTGCGGACACGTTCGCCGACGTTGCCTGGACCCGGCATGTGGACTCACTTAGCGGAAGTAAACAGGCGGCTGGGGTGCCGACATGATTGCACATTGCGGGTTATCACACATCGAGAGCAAGGAAGCGACAGGAGAAGCGAACGGCCGGGAGGCCCGCGTGCACGGCGCCGCGGCGAGGTTCGCCGGTTCGCGCCGGCGGCCCCTCCGGTCGATCGCGACGTTCTGTCATTCGCCGACGGTATCCGACCGTCCCGGCAAGATCGCAGAGACCGCCGATATTGGGCGGCCCGTTACGTTTTCCGGCCAGTACCGGACGTCCGGCGCTCTCCCGCGCGGGCTTGGGATCGCTCCCAGCCCGCAAGGGGCCGGTGCCGCCCGCTGATCGCCGCGTCCGGTCTCCGGGGGTGCGGCCGCGTCGCGTCCGATGACGCCTGGCCGCCCTGCATGCTCTCAGATGGCCGCGCGTTCCCCTTCGGCCCCCTGCGGCAACGGAAAAGCCGGGCACGATCGTGCCCGGCTCTCCCACGTTAGGCTGTGTTTCAAAGTCCCGGCCCACTTCGCTCGCCTGGCGGCTCGCTACGTGACCGGCACTGGGCGAACGCGGCATCGCTTCGCGATCCGCCCGGCTCCGCTCGCCTCCGGCCTCGCTCCGCCGGCCAGGTCACGCGTTCGCGCGCTTGACCGGAGCCA
This sequence comes from Actinomadura sp. NPDC048955, assembly GCF_040649435.1. Lineage (NCBI taxonomy): Bacteria > Bacillati > Actinomycetota > Actinomycetes > Streptosporangiales > Thermomonosporaceae > Actinomadura > Actinomadura sp. NPDC048955. The sequence goes on along the minus strand of NZ_JBEZJI010000012.1, from coordinate 13,258 downwards.
CTTCGGGACGGGCCCTAGATCTCTCCGTCGGGGTCGTCGCCCTTGGGCAGCGTGGCGGTGGGAGCGTCCTGCGCGTCGGCGTCCTCCGCCGGACGGGGCCGGCGCGGCGGCGGGGGCGGGGGGAGCGCCTCCTCCGGGGCCGGGTTCTTGTTCGGGAAGATCATCTCGCAGACTTCGAGGTAGAGCTGCTCGGGGTAGGGCAGGAAGGGCACGTTCGTGAGGGCCTGGTCCTGGCCCGCGGACTCCAGGACGAACTCCCCGTAGCCGAGCATGCGACCCGCGATCGTCCGCTTGAAGCTCATGTCGGTGACCTTGGCCAGCGGCATCATCGCGACCTTGCGGGTGATGAGGCCCGTGGTGAGCAGCATCCGCTGGTTGGTGATGACGAAGTAGTCGACGGACCACTCGGCGACCCGCCACACGAACCAGGCGAGGAGGATCAGCCAGCCCCACCAGACCCAGCTGAAGACCGAGCCGCCGTTCTCGGCGAGCGTCTGGCTCAGCAGGCCCGCGAGGATGAGGCCGCCGAGCAGGAGGCCGACCGGGACCATCAGCACGGCCGGGTGGCGCCGTACCGTGATCACCTGGTTCTCGTGGGGGAGCAGGTACTTGTTGACGGACGCCGGCGCGGAGTCGCCGGGGGTGACGAGTCTCATGCCTGCCTCAGGCGAGCGAGTTGACGAAGGTGGCGAAGGAGTCGGCGGCCGAGGAGATGCCCATCGCCGCGTGCTCCACCGATTCGGTCGCCCCGTCCGGTTGCGTGATGACGTAGAACGCCACGAAAGCCACGGCGGCCCACGTGAGGTACTTCTTGGCCGGCACAGCTGCCTCCCGGAGCGTTGACCCACGGACCCCGGTTTCAGTTTCGCACAGCCCACCCGGGCGGCAAAGCAGCGCGACGGCGCGCGGCGTCTTCCGGCACGTCAGGGCGCGTTGTCCAGCGAGGATCGCCGGGACTTGCGGCGCTTCTCGGCCGCGACCGTCGCCAGCACCTCCAGATGCCGGCGCGCGATCCGCTCCACGAGGTCGGGCGGAGCCGATCCGGTGACCTCCTCCGCGCCGTAGCGCGCGGCGGAGACGCACCGCTCCACCGTGTCCGCGCTGTGGACCTCGTGGAACTCCTCGGTGAGCCGTTCCCCGATCTCGGTGTAGCGCGGCAGGTCGCCGTCCCCTGGGTGAGCCATCATGTGTCCCCGATGCTCGCTCGCGCCGCCCGGTCCGTGACGGTCCCCTGTGCCGGGACGGCGGAGGGGAACGCGCGCTCGCGTTCCGTAAGGGTGGTGGTACCCCCTGCCGTCGGGAACGAACATCGCAGGTCACGTCGGGGAAACGGAGTCCTGCCGGCGGGGTTAGACGACGCCGTAGAGCCGGTCCCCCGCGTCGCCGAGGCCGGGCATGATGAAGCCCTGCTCGTTGAGGTGGGAGTCGATCGCGGCCGTGACCACCTTGATGGGCGCCGAGATGTCGGAGAACGCCTGCTCCAGGTACTTCAGCCCCTCGGGCGCGGCGAGGAGGCAGAGCGCCGTGACGTCGTCGGCGCCGCGCTCGACCAGCAGCCGGATGGCGGCGGCGAGCGTCCCGCCGGTCGCCAGCATCGGGTCGAGGACGTAGCACTGCCGCCCGGAAAGGTCGTCCGGCAGCCGGGTCGCGTAGGTCTGGGCCTGCAGGGTGCCCTCGTCCCGGATCATCCCGAGGAAGCCGACCTCGGCGGTGGGCAGCAGCCGCGTCATCCCGTCCAGCATCCCGAGGCCCGCGCGCAGGATCGGCACGACGAGCGGCTTCGGGCTCGCGAGCTGGACGCCCCGCGCCGGGACGAGGGGCGTCTGCACCGTGGCCTCGGCGACCCTGACGTCACGCGTCGCCTCGTAGGCGAGCAGGGTGACCAGCTCGTCGGCCAGGCGACGGAACGTGGGGGAGTCGGTGCGGACGTCCCGCAGCGTGGTCAGCTTGTGCGCGACGAGGGGGTGATCGACGGCGAGGGTCTGCATGCGCTCACCGTAGCCCACCACGCGGGGCGGTCCGGGGCGCCAGGATAGGACGCCGCTGAGCTGGGCAGGATGGCACTATGAACAGCGAGAGCGATCAGCAGCCGAGCGGCCGCTCGCGGGCCCGGGAATCCGCGCCCGATCCGCCCGCTCCCGCCTCGGCTCGCGGTACCGAACCCCCGGCTCCCGACACGACGGTGACCGAAGTCACAGGCGAGGACGCCGCTCCGCGTCCCGGCCCCCAGGGCGACATCTCCCCCGAGGAGGTGCGCGAGCACCTGCGCCGCAGGGCGGTCTTCCTGCGCGAACTCGCCGAGGCCCGCGAGCTGCGCCGCCGCGTGACGCCGCACCGGTCCCGCCGTGCGCGGATCCACGCGGCGCTTCGCCGCCGCACGTTCCGCATCAATTGATCCGGATCGGTTAGGTTCATGCCGCCGGGCACCACTGACTCCCGACCTCACCCCCGGGTGCGGCGGCGAGTTTGGTGGTGGGGCACGCGAGTGCGCGCCGCATCTGCGACCATGCCCTGGCAGGAGACGCGCCGGTGGGGTGGAAATGACGGATGTGGACGCGACGGACTTCGCCGTCGTGGTGTATCGGGAAGACGAGGGCTGGGAGGCCGAGATCCTTCCGGTGGCGTTGACCGAGGACCTCGCGGGGCTGATCCATGCCCTGCGCCAGCAGCCGAGCCTCGGCGGCACGGTCGGGCTGGTCTCGGTCGGCGACGACTTCTTCGTCGCGATCCGCCTGCTCGGCGACGAGGTCATGGTGTTCCTGTCGGACGTCACCGCCTCGGTCGACTGGCCGCTCGCCGGCCAGGTGCTGGACTACCTGGACATCCCGATCCCGGACGAGGAGGAGCTCGACCAGGTCCTCCCGGTCGGCGACATGTCGATCTTCGCCGATCTCGGGCTGGACGAGATGGAGCTCGGCGCGATCTCCGGCGACCTGGAGCTCTACCCGGACGAGATGCTCCTCAGCATCGCGGGCCGCATCGGTTTCGCCCCCGCCTTCGAACGCGCCCTCGACACCGTCCCCTGACCCGCCCGCCGCCCGGCTCAGCTTCCTGCCCACCGCCGTGCCCGGCGGTCAGCGGGGGAAGCCGTTGCGCCGGGCGTAGTCGCTCAGACCCGCCCAGTCGTCGCCGGTGTGGCTGTGCTGCGGGTCGAGGCAGCCGAGGCTGATCGGGCGCTTCGCGTCGTAGCGGGGCGCGTGCGGGTCGGGCGGGTCGTCGAAGTTCAGGACCTCGGCGATGTTGCGGGCCGCGGCGTCCCGCACGGTCAGCGGCTCCAGGCCCCAGCGCCACTCGATCGCCTTCAGGACGGACGTGTGGTCGTACACCTCGTGGGCGACGGCGCCGCGCCGCGCCCGCGGGGAGATCAGCAGGCAGGGAACGCGGAAGCCGCGCAGCCCCGTGCCGAGGTCGGGCCGCGGGTCGGGGCCCTCCGGCGGCGGGACGTGGTCGAAGAACCCGCCCCACTCGTCGTAGTTGATGACGAACAGGGTGCGGGGCCAGTTCGGCGAGGTGACGAGCGCGGTGTAGACCTCGTTGAGGAACGCCTGGCCGAAGCGGATGTCGGCGAGCGGGTGCTCGTCCTCGGACATGCCGGGCAGGAACAGCTCGCCGAGGAAGCCGGGCTCGACGAAACTGACCGCGGGCAGCCGGCCGGCGCGGGCGTCGGCGCGGAACTCGGTGATGCTCCGGCTGATGTCGAGGTGCCGCAGCCCCCACAGCGCGGTGAAGGGCACGTCGCTGAAGTAGTACCGGCAGGAGACGCCCCCGGCCTTGAGCCGGTCCCAGATCGTGGTGGTCTCGGAGATCGTCAGCGAGTTGGAGGTCCGGTCGGTCTGCCCGGCGTGCTGGAAGATCCGGTTGGGGAACGTGGACGACATGATCGCCGGGAAGTAGCGGTCGCAGACCGTCCAGTCGAGGGCGGCGCGGCCGTGGAAGCCGAGATCGGGGCCCTCGTAGTAGCCGATGGAGAACACGTCGTTGTCGCCGGCGCGCAGCCATCCGTCGCACTTGCCGCCGTTGTACTCCGTCCGCCCGCCTTGGTAGGAGTGGTCGGGGTCGTTGAAGCCGCACCCCCACGGCACCTTCAGGTGATGGGTGTCGTGCGCGTTGCCGTCGGCGTCGGTGAAGGTGAGCCCGGCCTGGCGGCCGTCGGCACCGGGCAGCCAACCCATGTAGTGGTCGAAGGACCGGTTCTCCATCATCACCACGACGATGTGGTCGATGCCGGACTCCTCCGGATCGGGCAGCTCGGCGACCGGGGCGCGCCTGGCGGCGGCCGTCTCCGCCGCGTGGGCCTGGGCGGACGACCCGCCGGCGGCGCCCGCCGCGATGATCGCCGCGGTGCCCGCCGTCCCCGCCAGAAACCCGCGCCTGGTCAGTTCGTCCGCACCCATGGCACTCCTCCCGGGATGGCGATCGCTGAGCAGTATGCGGACTCGCGTGAAGCGGGGGAAGGACGCCGGGCGTCCGTCACCGGACAAGAACGCGAAGTTTATTCACAACCGCTTCCGGGCACCCGGCCGCCGATTCCCGCGCACCGGGGGTGGGAGCGGGCAGACCGCTTGGGTCACAATGAGCACGTGTCCTACTTCGCCGCCGTGTTCGCACAGACCCCCCAGGGCTGGGTCGGGACCGAGGCCGTACTCGACGAGGCGGAAAGCGTCGACGACGTCACCGACCTGATGCGGGAGGCCGCCGTCGAGTCCTACGGCGACCCCGTCGTGCTGCTGATCGAGCAGGACGACGACTGGTTCGCGGTCGTCCGGCTCGACCGCGACGACGAGCCGCGCCCCTACATCTCCGCCGTCCGCGAGGACGGGCTCGGCTCGCTGTTCCAGCAGCTCGTCGGCGAGGTGCCCGAAGGCGACGCCGCGGGCGACGCGGCCCTGCTGGAAGACCTCGGGGTCGGCGCCAGGCGCCTCGGCGAACTCGGCGAGCGCGCCCTGCCCGGCGACGCGCTCCTCGCCGTCGCCGAGCAGGCCGGATTCGGCGAGGAGTTCGACCGCCTCCGTGACTGACGCGCGCGATCCGGTCGCCGGGACGTTCCGGCCGGCGATGCTCAGGGCCCTCGACGAGGCCCGCGAGGCGGCCGCGGACGGCGAGATCCCGGTCGGCGCCGTCGTCCTGGACGCGTCCGGCGAGATCATCGGAGCGGGCCGCAACGAGCGCGAGCGGACCACCGACCCGACCGGCCACGCGGAGATCGTCGCGATGCGGCGGGCGGCGGCGGTCCTCGGCGGGTGGCGGCTGACCGGCTGCACGCTCGTCGTGACGCTGGAGCCCTGCACGATGTGCGCGGGGGCGTGCGTCCAGGCCCGGCTGGACCGCGTGGTCTACGGCGCGGTCGACCCGAAGGCGGGCGCGGTCGGGTCGCTGTGGGACGTCGTCCGCGACCGGCGCCTCAACCACCGCCCCGAGGTGATCGCCGAAGTGATGGCCGACGAGTGCGCCGCCCCGCTTATCGAGTTCTTCGCGCACCGCAGAGTCGGGTAGGCTCTCCCGCGGTGGTGTCGCCTAGTGGACGAGGGCGCACGCCTCGAAAGCGTGTGAAGTGCAAGCTTCCGTGGGTTCGAATCCCACCACCACCGCCACCCAGATGGTCGTCCAACTGGCCAGACGCACAGAGGGCGGGGCCCACGGTCCCGCCCTCGACGCTTTCCAGCCGCCTTCGGGGTCGTCGTAGTCCCCGGCGAGTCCCCGGAGGAGTCCCGCCACACGGTCGCCGGGCTTCGAGGGAGTGACGGCGTCTGTCGCGGCCGGGGCCTCTCGCCCTGGTCAGCGCGCGGGTTCCTTGAGAAGCGCCCTTCGCTTTCGCGCCTGGCGCGTTTCGATGCCCACCGCCGCCGCCCAGGCCGCCGCCCGAACCCGGGACGGCGGCCTTCGCGCTTTCCCGGCCGCGTTCCGGCCACCGGCAGCCGTCCGTGCGTGCGTTCTTCCGCCGTGGCCGCACAGTCATCTACAGCCGAACACACGGCTGGCTCGTCCGGACATCGAACGGACGAGGCGACCAGACCAGAAACAAAGGTGAACTGCCATGAGCGGAATCGTTTTCGGGATCTCGAACGTCGAGCGCTTCGACGACCCCGACAACCCCACCGTCTTCGGGATCGAGATCGATGCCAGCGGCCGCAGCCGCGTCTCGACCGGTGACCGCGACGGGCGGACCGGCTCGGATGCCGCCCGGCGCACGACGGACACGACCGTCGTCGAGGAGCAGCCGTAGTCGGCGCAAGCGCCGGCTGTCGTCCAGCCTGGGGCCCGGCAGATCTGCCGGGCCTCCATTCTTGGGGCCCCGGTCTCAGTCCGATGGGGTTCGGCAGGAGCTGCGATGTCGCAGTTCCTGGGAGCGGCTCGGCGATCCTGAGCAGCCGTCAGCCGACCGTGACGAGGGCCACGCCGGCTACGGCGACGGCCATGCCGACGCGTTGGACGGCTCGCAGGCGCTCGCTGTAGGCGACTCTCGCCAGCAGGACGGTGATCGCCGGGTAGAGGGACGTCAGGACGGCCGCGAGGCTGAGCATGCCGTTGTGGACCGCGAGGAAGTACAGCACGTTCGCCCCCGCGTCCAGGCTGCCGGACAGCAGCGCCAGGACGATCAGCGTCCGGCCGGACAGCTTCGGGCCCGCGTCGCCGCCGCGGGCCGCCAGGAACAGCAGCGCGACCGCCACGATCGCGAGGTTGCCGAGGCGGGCGCCGACGATCGGCCAGAGCCCGGTGCCGTCCCCCGCCTCCTTCAGCAGGACGAAGAAGACGCCGAAGCAGCTACCTGACAGGCCGGCCATCACCGGGCCCGAGTCGAGGAGCCGCCGCCGTTTGGCCGCGCCCGCCGCGGGCTCCCCCTCGCCGCCGGCCTCCATGCTGACCAGGCCGATCGCGACGAGGCAGAGCAGGACGCCGAGCAGGACGGACGCGTCCAGCCGCTCGCCCTCGGCGACGCCCACGGCGACCGGGATCACGGCCGCGGCCAGCGCCGACACCGGCGCCACCACGCTCATCGGTCCCCGCGCGAGGGCCCGGTAGAACGCGATCAGTCCGCCGCCGCCGCAGAGGCCGGCCACGAATCCCCAGGCCATCGGCCCGGGGCTCACGTCCCCGCCGGTGAGCAGCGCCGCCACCAGCACGACCGCCAGCCCGATCGGAACGCACCAGGTCAGGGCTCTGATCGCGGTCGATCCGCGGGTCACGGTGCCGCCGAGGAAGTCGGCGACCCCGTAGGCGAGAGCGGCGGCCAGGGCGAGAACCGTGACCATCACCGCCCGCCGATCAGCCTGGTCTCGATCCGTACCCCGGGCGAGATCGTCCGCAGCCGCTCCGCGAGGCGGTCGCCCGCCTCGGCCAGCCTGTCGAGGGGGTACGGCTCAAGGCGTTCGAGGAGGAACAGGCCGTTCTTCGTGGTCTCCGTCAGCCGCGTCCGGACGCACTGGCGCCAGTTCCAGCGCCGGCAGGTGACGCCCTGGTCGTCCCGCCAGACGACCTCGCCGGGGTTCGGGTGCTCGACCGCGGGCTCGCCGCCCGCGATCACGTCGAACGGCTCGTCGCCGGTGGCCCTGACCAGCCGCGCAGGGCCCCGGTAGGCGTCCAGGTTCTCGCCGCCGATGGGGAGCGCGTACTCGACGCTCACCGCGTTGTAGGCGTCCACGACCCTGTTGATGGACGGGAGCGCGTCGGCGCGGCGCAGCAGCGCGTCCACCGAGGGCCGGGTCCGCTGCGGCTTGGCCCCGAACGCCCGGTAGGCCGCGCGCCACGCCTCGACGTGCGGGTCGTCCGCGTCCGCCGCCAGCGCCGCCTCGGCCAGCCATACCTCGCCGGCCTCGTCGCTCGGGCCGTTCTCCAGCCCTTCGGCGGTCATGACGAGCACGGCGAAGTCGGGACGCAGTTCCCGCACGGCCTCGTCCACCACGATCCGCTCCAACATCCCGCTACTCCCCTCCGGACGGTCATTTGAGTGAACTCAGTAGTTCATCATACCGACCGAACGGGTGTTCCTGGGAGGCCTGCTCTCCAACGCGCGGACGCGGCCGGTTGTTCTCCTGGGCGCTCACTCGGGTTCGGGCAGCGCGCGGACCAGGTCGAGCAGGCGCCGGACGTCCGGCAGGACGTCGACGAGGCCGGCCTCGACGAGCGCGGCGGCCGCCCGGTCGAAGTAGGGCTGCCGGGCGGCGACGATGCGCTGGACGAGGTCGCGGCCGTCCGGGGTGAGGGTGAGGTCGGTCCGGCGCCCGTCGGCCGGCGAGGGGCGGCGCTCGATCCACCCGGCGGCGGCGAGCCGGTCGGTGAGCCGGCTGGGGTGGCCGGGGTCGGCGGCCATCCGGGCGCCGAGGTCGGCGATGGAGACCGGCTGCCCGTCGGCGATGATCAGCAGCGCCTCGGCCTGGACGGCGGTGACGCCGAGGGGGCGCAGCAGGTGGTTGAACCGCCGCTCGACCTCCCGCTGCGCGGTCTTCAAGGCCATGAGCAGTTCGAGTACGGGCTCCACGGGGGGAGTCTATTGCTTTGTGTGTCATGACATGCATAGGCTGGGCGCCCGCTGAATATGTGTCATGACACGGAAATGAGTCGGGATGCGCAGGATCAGGTTCTCCCGGACGCCGGCGCTCGACTTCGAGGCGCTGCGCGGGCTGTGGGCCGCGGCCTACGACGGCGGCGAGTTCGGCGAGGTCGCCGCCGTCATGGCACGGGTCCGCCGAGGCGACTTCGAGTCGTGGTACCGCGAGTGGTCGGCGATGGCGGACCGCGTCGCGGCGCGAGGACGGACATACGGCGAGCCCGTGTCCCGGGGCACCGCGCTGCTCCGGGCCGCCAACTACCTGCGGCAGGCCGAGTTCTTCCTGGACGCGGCGGACCCGCGCCGCACCGCGGCCGGCGCCGACCTGTTCGACGCCGGGCTGGACGCCCTAGGCATGGACGTCACCCGAGCCCGCATCCCCTACGACGGCGCCGACCTGGAGGCTCTGTTCATGCGGCCCGTCGGCCCGGGCACCCGCGCAGTGCTGGTCGTGCAGGGTGGTTTCGACTCCACCCTTGAGGAGCTGTACTTCATGATCGGCGCCGCGGCGGTGCGGCGCGGCCACGGCGTGCTGATGTTCACCGGCCCGGGACAGGGGTCGGCGCTGCGCGAGCACGGCATGCCGTTCACCGCCGAATGGGAGCGCCCCACCCGGGCCGTGCTCGACTGGCTGGGCGGCCTCGTCGAGCCCCGGCTCCTGGTCGGCGTCGGCATCAGCTTCGGCGGCCACCTCCTCGCCCGGGCCGCCGCGTTCGAATCGCGCTACGACGGTGTCGTCCTGTACGACTACTTCCCCGGCATGCTCACCGCGTTCCTGCACAACGTGCCCCGGCCGGTGCGCGGCGCGTTCCAGCGCATGCCGTGGTGGATGCGCCGCGCCGTCCCCCTGTACGGCAGGTTCGACGCCCAGGCCCGCTGGGGGATCGGCAACGCGCTCTGGACGTTCGGCGCCGCGACGCTGCCCGATCTGATCGACGCGATGCGCCCCTTCGACGACCGCGACTGGGCCGGCGAGATCACCGCGGACTGCCTCGTCCTGCTGGCCGAGCGCGAGCACTTCTACGACCCCGCGCTCGGCCACGACTTCGCCGCCCGGCTCACCGGCGCCCGCTCGGCACGGGTGCACACCTTCGCCGAGGCCGACGGCGGGCACCTGCACTGCCAGAACGGCGCCCTCCAGCAGGCCCACGAGGTGATCTTCGACTGGGTCCACGGCCTGGCCGCCGGCGCTGTCCCCCGCTTCGCGTGACCACGCGAACCGGTACAGGTCCGTGGTGAGCATTCAGTCGTGAGCGCGGAGACGGCGCACGCCCCCACCGGCGATGGTGGGATCGTGGGGGACGTCGGATCACGGCCCGTGCGCGGCCGTGCGGGCGGGAGGCCGGGGTTGAGCGGGCAGGAGACCGGGTCGGGCGGGCCGGAGGCGATCGGCGAGGCCGTCGCGCGGACGGTGCGGGCGCTGCGGGCCGGGCACGGGTGGAGCCTGGACGAGCTCGCCGGGCGCGCCGGGGTGAGCAAGGGCGTGCTGGTCGGGCTGGAGCAGGGGCGCGGCAACCCGAACCTGGGGACGCTCATCCGGATCTCCGACGCGCTCGGGGTGCCGCTGACCCGGCTCGTGCAGGTCGAGGAGGAGCCCCCGGTGCGGATGTTCCGGCCGGAGCGGCACGTCGTGCTGTGGCAGGGCGAACACGGCGGGACGGGAACGCTGCTGGCCGGCAGCGACCCCCGGCCGTCGCTGGAGCTGTGGAACTGGGTGCTCCAACCCGGCGAGACGCGCGAGAGCGACGCGCACGTACCGGGCACCAAGGAGATCGTGTACGTCCAGGAGGGCACGCTCACCCTGGTCGTGGACGGCCGGACGGACCTCGTCGAGGCCGGCACGGCCGCCGTCTTCGTAGGTGACCGCCCCCACTCCTACGGCAACGCGGAGGACGCTGAAGTCCGCTTCGTCCTGGCCGTCCTCGACCTCTGACCCCCGGAGGGACCTGGCGCGCGGGGGTCTAGCCGGTCAGGCGGACGGGCATGGCCAGGTAGCGGTAGCCGGTGTCGGTGTTCTCGGGGTCGGGCTCGTCGTCCTTCTTGTCGGGGATGGCGGTGAGGAGGGCGGCCTTGGTGGGGCCGGTGCATTCGAGGCGGGCGTACTCGGTGTCGATGCCCGCGAGGCCGTCGAGCAGGTACTGGGGGGCGAACGCGATGTCGATGTCGTCGCCGTCGAGCTGGGCGCCGACGCTCTCGTTGGCGCGGGCCGAGTCGCCGGTGGCGGCGCGGATGCGGACCTCGTCGGCGGTGAAGGCCAGCCGGATCGGGGTGCCGCGCTCGGTGACGAGGGCGGCGCGCTTGATCGCCTCGACGAAGGGGGCCACCCGGACCTCGGCGACCGACGTCCAGGTGCCGGTGAGCCGGGACCGGTAGTTGATGTACTGGTCGTCGAGGAGGCGGCTGGTCATGCTGCGTCCGCCGCCGGAGATGCCGATGAGGGTGTCGGCGGTGCCGCCGAGGCCGATGGAGACCTCCGCGCCGCGCCTGATCGCCTTGGCGGTGTCGGCGAGGGTGCGTGCGGGGACGACGACGCCGGCGGTGAAGCCGGGCTCCTCCGGGGACCAGGTCAGCTCGCGGGCGGCGATGCGGTACCGGTCGGTGCAGGCGAGCCACATCGTGTCGCCCTCGATGTCGATCCGGACGCCGGTGAGCATGGGCAGGGTGTCGTCGCGTCCGGCGGCGGGGGTGACCTGCGCGACGGCGGCGGCGAACAGGTCGCCGGGGACGGTGCCGACGCGGGCGGGCGGCTCGGGGAGGGTGGGGTAGTCCTCGACGGGCAGCGTCAGGAGGCCGAACTCGGCGGGGCCGCAGCGGACGACGACCTCGGAGCCCTTGGTGAGGACGTCCACGGGCTGGTTCGGGAGGTTGCGCACGATGTCGGACAGCAGCCGCCCGGGGACGAGGGCGCGGCCCGGCTCCGCCACGGCGGCCTCGTCGGTGGCGTGGGCGGACACCTCGTAGTCGAACGCGCCGAGGGTGAGCTCGCCCTGCTCGGTGACCTCGATGAGCATGCCCGCGAGGACGGGGAGCGCGGGACGCGACGGCAGCGTCCGCGCGGCCCACGCAACTGCGTCGGCGAACGTCTGGCGCTCGACTCGGAACTCCACCTCGATCAGCCCTTCTCAGGTTGGACGGCCTTCACGAGCACGGTAACCCGGGGCTCCGACATTCCTTCGCGAGGGTCAGAACAGCGCGTTCTCGGTGACCTGGACCTTGCGCTCGAAGTCGAGGAGGTACCGCTTGCGGTCGAGGCCGCCCCCGTAGCCGGTGAGGGAGCCGGTGGAGCCGACGACGCGGTGGCAGGGGACGATGACGCCGACCGGGTTGCGCCCGTTGGCGAGGCCGACCGCGCGGGACGCGGTGGGGCTGCCGATCTCGACGGCGAGTTCGCCGTACGTGATGGTCTGGCCGTAGGGGATCTCCTGCAGGGCGGCCCAGACGCGCTCCTGGAAGGGCGTCCCGTGGAGGCGGAGCGGCAGGTCGAACTCGGTCAGGTCGCCTGCGAAGTACGCGTTGAGCTGTTCGGCGACGGTCGCGAAGGGTTCGTCTTCGGGGTCGCCTGGGGCGCCGAAGGTCTCCTGGGACGGGCGGTGCCGTTGCATCTCCATGTAGAGCCCGGACAGTCCGCCGTCCGTGGCGACCAAGGTGAGCGGTCCTACGACGCTCTCTATGACGACGTGCGTTGTTTCCACAGCGGTTCCTTCAGTTCGCGGGGAGCAGGTTGATGGCGTGGTCGAGGGTGGCCCACAGGTACTGGACGGAGTAGGCGCGCCATGGCCGCCATTGTGCGGCGCGTCGGGTGAGGGCCGCAGGGGTGACGGGAAGATCGAGCGTTGCGGCGGCCGCTCTGATGCCCAGGTCGCCGGGGATGAACGCGTCCGGGTCGCCAAGGGCCCGCATCGCGATGGTCTCGACTGTCCAGGGACCGAAGCCGGGTAGGGCGGACAAGCGCGCGCGGGCCTCGTCCCAGTCGCTCCCTACGCCGAGGTCGATCTCCTCCTTGGCGAGGGCGTCGACAAGGGTCATCAGGGTGGTGCGGCGGGTCTTGGGGAAGGCGAGCGACTCCGGGTCGAGTTCGGCAAGGGCGGTGGGGGTCGGGAAGAGGTGCGTCAGCCCGCCGCCTGGGTCGTCTATGGGGTCGCCGTAGGCGGTGACCAGACGCGCCGCGTGGGTCCGGGCCGCGGCCGTCGACACCTGCTGGCCCAGCACGGCGCGGACGGCGAATTCGGGGGCGTCCACAGTGCGGGGCACGCGGCGCCCAGGGGCCTTGTCCACGAGCGGCGCGAGGACGGGGTCGGTGCGGAGGAGGTCGTCCACGGCGACGGGATCGGCGTCCAGGTCGAGCATCCAGCGGCAGCGGCTGATCGCGATGGGGAGGTCGCGCAGGTCGCTGAGGCTGAGCGTGCAGGCGACGTGGTCCGGCTGGGGCCGCAGGGTGGCGATGCCGTGCCCGTGGGGTAGCCGCAGGGCACGGCGGAAGGCGCCGTCCCGCCACTCCTCGACGCCGGGCACGGCGGTGGCGGCGAGATGCCCGAACAGGTTGTCCGGACACAGCGGTGCACGGAACGGCAGCCGCAGCGACAGCGAACCTGGCCCGGCGGGCGGATGTCCCTTGGCGACGCGGTCGCGCAGGGCGGACGGGGTGAGCGCGAACACTTCGCGGACGGTGTCATTGAAGGCGCGGATGCTGGCGAATCCCGCCGCGAACGCCAC
>NZ_JBEZJI010000011.1:0-191593 GCF_040649435.1 Actinomadura sp. NPDC048955 | reverse complement strand
GCGGTGAACTAGACAGCTCCACTTCACAACCGGAGGCCTTCATCTGTCAGACAGACTCACCGATGCCGAGCGGTACAACCTCCCTGGACATCACACCTAGGGCGCGGTCAGGCTCGTCAGGTCGGCGAGCAGTTCCGAGACGAGGACGGGGTCGACGCCCGCGAGGCCGTTCTCGATCGCACTGGACGGGGCGCCGGGCACCGCGCCGATCCAGACCCGCTCGATCGTCTGGACGGGGTTCAGGTCGACCATGCCCACGACGATGCCGGGGCTCAGGTCGACCACGACGGTGACGCCGGGGGCGAGCGTGCAGGAGATCCAGTGCTCGATGCCGTTGTCCTGCGGGGCGCCGCGCTTCCACGTCGTGCGGGTGAGGCCGAGGAACCTGCCGGTGGGGACGGTCAGGCCCTCGAAGCGTTCGAGGCCGCCGCCCGCACCGTCGGCGAGGGTGTGGACGGGACGTCCGAGCTGCGGGAACGGCTGCAGGATCTCGTAGTCGGCGAACACCTGCGACCAGGCGGCCAGCGAGTCGCCCAGCAGCAGCGGATGGGCGATCCGGACGTCCGCCGAGGCCGCGGGCTCGACGGTCTCGTCGTCGAGGTCGGCGAACGTCCGGTCCTCGGCGAGCCGGAACGCCCGGTCGCCGGCCAGCCAGACCAGCCGGCGGGCGAGATGCCACATCAGCGGGTGCGCGACGAGGAACGCGCCGAACTCGTCGCGCGTCCACGCCCGGCCCGAGACCATGGCCGACTCCAGCCGGGCCACCTCGGCGGAGGCGACCGCGCGGACGTCCTTCCGCAGCTCCGCGAAACGCCGGTGGGCGGCCGGGGCCAGGTCGGGGTCGTCCTTGGCGCCGGGCTTCGGCAGAGCCTTGCGGCGCGTCCCGCCCTCGTCCGCCACCTGCGGCCTGAGCTGCTCGTCGAAGGAGACGACGAAGCGGCGCGGGCCGTAGTCGAGCGTGAGGGTCCCGTCGGCGTCCAGGCCGAAGTCGGGGACGAGCCGGTCGGCGAGCTGCCCGGGCGTCAGGCCGCGCCGCTTCGCGATCTGCGCCAGCTTGCGCTGCGCCTCGCCCCGCAGCCCCTTGTACCGGGACTTCTGCGCGATGCCGTTGAGGTGCGTCAGGGCGAGGTCGGTGCCGATGTCGACCAGCGCCTCCAGCCCCTGGACGGCGCTGCTGTAGCCGCCGCTGCGCCCCGGCCACTCCTTGGCCAGCGGGGCGAGCCTGCGGACGACCACGTCGTCGCCGAAGCGTCCGAGGGCCGACAGCACGAACCCGCTGCCCTTGGGCATGCCCGCCGCCTGCCACGCCTCGAACTGCGCCCAGACGAGGGCGGTCAGCGACTCCGGCTCGCAGACCTGGGCGGCGCCGTCCACGACGGCGGTCGCGTCGAGCCGGGCGCCGGGGCTCACCGTCAGGGCGAGCAGCAGGTTGCGGGTCGCGTCGCGCGGCAGCTCCCCGCCTCCGCGCAGGACCGGGCGGGGAAGGGCGTCGGCGTCGAGCCACCTCGGCAGGGACGGCGCCCTGATCGGCGGTTCGACGGGCGCGGAGCTCGGCGGCGCGGCGGCGAGGAGCCGGGCGACCGCTTCGGCCGCCTCGTCCCCGTGGACGCGCGCGGCGCCGACGACGTCTCCCTCGATGGTTCGCAGGGCCTTCACCGCGCCCCGGCGCGGGCCGACGCGCTTGCCCAGCGCGTCGGGCACCAGGTACGGGACGGCCGCCAGGCCGTGCCGGTCGAACCACGCGTGCGCGAGTTTCTGCGCCGACTTGAGCCGGTAGAGCCAGTCGGCGACCATCCGGGCCACGTCGGCGGACAGGAACGGCATCACGACCGGGCCAGTCCCGTAGGGGTTCTGCTTGGCCAGCCGGACCGACACGTCCCAGGCGGCGGTCTCGAAACGCGCCACGATCGGCTGCAGGGAATGGTCGAAGTCCCACGTCACTTGCGGCTCCCACCCGGCCAGCAGCGGCCGCGCGAGATGCTCGGGCGCCTGTGCGAGGAAACCGGCCCGCGTGGGCTCGTAGCCCATCCGCCCGTCGCGGAACTCCTCGGCGGCCTTCTCCCATTCGCCGTCCTGCCAGGACCCGAAGGGACGGACCGCGGCCCACTTCTCGCGCTCGCCGGGTTCCCAGACCACCGCGCGGTCGTCCGGCGGCACCAGGCCGGGGACGGTGATCGGCTCGTCGCCGGACGGCGCGGGGGCGGGCTTGCGCGCCCACGGCGGGTCCAGCAGCGCCTTCGGCAGATCCATGGGGGTTCTCTTTCTCAGGTGAGCGTCGTCAGGTCGGCGATGATCTCGGACACGGTGACCGGGTCGAGGTCGGCGAAGGAGCCCGTGGCGCCGCCGCCGAGCCAGCTCTGCTCGGGGCGGTTCGCCAGGCCGACCGCGTCGAGCCTCTGGTCGGGCAGGGCGTCCACGGCACCGACGGCGATGCCGGGATCGAGGTCGATGACGATGTAGCGGCCTCCGGGAAGCCTCCGGGAGATGAAGGGTTCGATGCCCGCGTCCTGCGGCGCGCCGCGGTCCCAGCCGCGCGAGGTCAGGCCGAGCACCTTGCCGACCGGGACGGTCAGGCCCTCGAAGCGTTCGAGCCTGCCGCGCTGCCCCTCGCCTTCGGCGAGGGTGTGGACGGGGCGTCCGAGCTGCGGGAACGGCTGGAGGATCTCGTAGTCGGCGAACACCTCCGACCAGGCGGCGAGCGAGCCGTCGAGGTCGACCGGATGCGCGACCCGGACCCGCGCCGTGTCGGCGATGGTGACGGCCTCGTCGTCGACGTCGGCGAACGTGCCGTCCTCGGCGACGCGGAACGCGGTCGTCCTCGCGTCCGCCTCCTCGCCCTCGGACGCGAGCCACACCAGGCGCCGGACGAGGTGCCGGACGAGCGGGTGCCCGGCCAGCAGCTCCCGGAACTCCCGCGCGGACCAGCGGCGCCGCGCGACCATGGCCGCCTCCAGGCGGCGGAGCTGGTCGGCGGCGACGGTCCGCACGTCCTTCTTCAGCGCCGAGAACGCCTTGTAGGCGGCCGGGGCGAGCTCCGGATCGTCCTTGGCGCCGGGTTTGGGCAGCGCCTTGCGGCGGGCGCCGCCCTCGTCCGCCACGAACGGCTTGAGCCGCTCGTCGAAGCCGACGACGAAGCGGCGGGGGCCGTAGTCGAGCGTGAGGGTCCCGTCGGCGTCCAGGCCGAAGTCGGGGACGAGCCGGTCGGCGAGCTGCTCGGCGGTCAGCTCCAGCCCGGCGGCGACCTCCTCGATCTTCTCCTGCGCCCTGGCCCTGAGCGCCTTGAACTTCACCCGCTGCGCGATGCCGTGCAGGTGCGTGAGCGCCACGTCGGTGCCGATGGCGGCGAGGACGTCCAGGCCGGTGACGGCCTTGGCGTGCCCGCCGTCGCCGGGCCACGCCCGGATCACCGGGGTCAGGCGGCGGACGGTCTCGTCGTCGCCGGTCTGGCCGAGCTGCGCCAGCGCCCACCCGTCCTTGGACGGCGCGCCGTGCGCCTCCCACTGCCGGAACAGCCGCCAGCCGAACTCGGCGAGGGACTCCCCGTCGCACGCGTCGCGGACCGTCCGCACCCCCGGGTAGACCTCGGCGGGCCGCGACATCGCGAGCATCGTGAGGACGTGCCGCGCGGCGGCGTCCGGCAGCGCCCGCTCGCGGCCGCGCAGCAGGATCTGCGGGAGCAGCCGCACGTCGGCCCAGTCGCCGACCTGCGGGATCTTCGCGGGGAGGACGTCCAGCGGGTCGGCCGTGACCAGCGCCTCGACGGCGTCCGCCGCGCGGTCGCCGTGGACGCGGGCCGCCGCGACGACCGCCTCGGCGCCGTGCCGGTCAGCGACGAACCGCAGCGCCGCCTCGGCGGCGCGGCGCTGGGCGCCCGCCTTGCCGAGCGCGGGCGGCACCAGGGCCGGGACGGCGGCCGTGCCGTGCCGCCGGAACCAGGTCTGCGCGGTCCTGCCCGCCTGCTTGAGCCGGACGAGCCAGTCGGCCATGAGCAGCGCGACCTCGTCGCTCAGGAACGGCAGGAGGACGCCGCCCACGCCCGCGGGGTCGCGGCGCGCCGCGAAGACGGCCGGGTCCAGCGCGTCGAGCTCGAACCGGGCGACGACGACCCGCATCCACTCGCCCACGTACCAGGGGTCGGGCGGCTCCCAGCCCGCCAGGAGCGGGCGGACGAGGCCCTCGGGCGCCTCGATGAAGAGCACGGGCTGCTGGTGGGAGGGCAGCTCGCCGTCCTTGAACTTCTCCACCTGGACGGGCCACTCCAGGCGCTTCACCCAACGCCACATGTGGTGGAGGTCCACCGTCCAGGCGTCCCGCTCGCCGGGCTCCCAGGCGATGCGGCGCGTGCCGGGCGAGGCCAGGTCCTTGATGACGACGGGCTTGGCCTTCGTCCGGGGCCGGGCCCACGGCGGGTCCACGAGCAACGGCGGCAGGGCGTCGCCGGACGCCTCCGGGACCCGGACGATCTTCTCGCGGAGCGCGGCGACCGCCGCGCGGGGCTCCTCCGCGAGCTCCGGCAGCATCTCCTCCACCAGCTCGGGATGGGTGAGCAGGTGGGCCCGCAGGATGTCCTCCGCCTCCGGCGCCCCCGCCGCCGGGGCGAGGAGGCGGAGCGCCCGCCGCGGGTACGCCCGCGCGGCGGCGAGCAACGCGGGCTGGACGTACTTGTGGCGGGCCCGGTCCACGAGTGCCTGGAACGCCTCGTCCACGGGGAGCCGCGCGAGCACGTCCAGCAGACTCCGGTACGTGTCGGTGTCGGTGTACTGGCCTTCCAAGGCTCCGGCCACCAGCGGCACCGCGCCGGACGGGCCGACACCGTCGACGAGGGTCGCGACGACGCTCGTCCTGCGGTCGTAGTAGCCGAGCGGCAGGACGGCCGGGTCGGCCTGCTCCGGTCCACCGAGCGCGCAGAACAGCATCCACCGGTGCACCGAGTAGGGCGGCAGGCCGATGACCGCCGGGTCGGCGCGGAGCTCGTCCACCCAGTCCCGCCTGGTCGGCACCAGGTAGGACACGACCATCCGCTGCAGAGGCGTCCGGCGCCGGCCCGCCAGCACCTCGACGGCCGCGGCGTACACGTCGTCGTCAGCGGCGGCCAGCAGGGCGCGCAGGTGCCGTGCGGCATCCTCCTCCGACCACCATTCGCGGTAGTTGCCCGGCGTCCCGGTCCAGCGCACACCGGTCCAGGTCGCCTGGCTCCCCGCCTGCCGGTAGTCGCTCGTGACCTCGGGCAGCTCGGCAAAGGCGGCCGCCGCGAACGGCAGGCCGTGCTCGGCGGCCCACGCGTCCCGGAACGGGTCCTTTCCTCCGGATTCGAGCAGGCCGCCCTTGGACACCGCGACGGTCGCGACCACCGCCGCGCCCAGCGCGTCGGCCTCGCCCTTCAGGTAGGCGCGGCCGTGCTCGGCGAGCTCGGGCTCCGTGCCGGGCAGCGCGAGGACGTCCTCGACGCCGGCCCTGGCGGCCTCCACCAGCGCCCGCGCCCTGCCCACCGCGGCGGCGTCGATCCGCGCCGGCGGCCACGGCCCCGGACGGTCACGGCGGGGATGCGCGACCCGCCGCCACGCGTCCGGCATCACCCAGGTGCTCTCGTCGGCCGCCACCGGCCCCGCAGTCGCCATGAGCCCACACCGTAGGGGAGATCACCGACAAAGCGGATCAGGACGCGGAGCGCATGTCCCGCTCGACGGCGTCGGCGGCCTTGCGCGCGGCGACCAGCACGGGGTCCCAGACGGGCGCGAACGGCGGCGCGTACCCGAGGTCGAGGCCCGTCATCTCCTCCACCGTCATCCCGTTCCACAGCGCGATCGCCAGGCCGTCGACGCGCTTGGCGGCGTTCTCCTCGCCGACGATCTGCGCGCCGAGCAGCCGTCCGGAACGGCGCTCGGCGATCAGTTTGGTGGTCATCGCGACGGCCCCCGGGATGTAGCCGGCCCGGGTGGTGGACTCGACGGCCACGCTCAGCGTCTCGAACCCGGCCGCGGCCGCCTCGGCCTCGTTCAGCCCGGTCCGCGCGACCTCCACCCGGCAGATCTTGGAGACGGCCGTGCCGACCACGCCGGGGAAGGTGGCGTAGCCGCCGCCGATGTTGATCCCGGCGACGCGGCCCTGCTTGTTGGCGTGCGTGCCGAGCGCGATCGCGACCGGCGCCCCCGACACCAGGTGGCGGGTCTCGACGCAGTCGCCCGCCGCCCACACCCGCTCGGCGCGGGTGCGCATCCGCCGGTCGGTGACGATCCCGCCGGTCGGGCCGGTCTCGATCCCGGCGTCCTCGGCGAGGCCGGTGGCCGGCCGCACGCCGAGCCCGAGGACGACCAGGTCGGCGGGCAGCGCGCCGTCGCGCGTGCGGACCGCGGTGACGTGCCCGTCCGGGGAGGTGTCGAATCCCTCGACCGGCTCCCCCAGGTGCAGCCGCACGCCGATGCCGCGCATCGCCTCCGCGACGATCGCGCCCATGTCCGGGTCGAGGGTGCGCATCGGCTGGTCGGCGAAGTCCACGAGCGAGACCTCCAGACCGCGCATCACCATCGCCTCGGCCATCTCCAGGCCGATGTAGCCGCCGCCCACCACGACGGCGCGGCGCGGGCTCCCCTCCTCCACCGCGCGGCGGATCGCCACCCCGTCGTCGAGCGTCTGCACGCCGTGGACGCCCTTCGCGTCCGCGCCGGGCAGGTCCGGGCGCGCGGGGTCGGCACCGGTCGCGATCACGAGCTGGTCGTAGGGCTCCCAGCGCTCGCCGCCGCCGTCGAGGGAGCGCATCCGCACCCGGCCGCCGCCGGTGTCGATCTCCACGGCCTCGGTGCGCAGCCGTAGCTCGATGCCGCGCTCGCGGAACTCGGCGGGCGTGCGGGCGACGAGCGCGTCCAGCTCTTCCACCACCCCGCCGACGAAGTAGGGGATGCCGCACGCCGAGTAGGACGCGTGGTGCCCGCGCTCCACGGCGACGATCTCCAGCTCGTCCGGGCCGCGCAGCCTGCGGGCCTGGGACGCGGCGCTCATCCCCGCGGCGTCGCCCCCGATGACGAGCAGGCGTTCACGTGCGGCCATTGCGCTTCCTCCCGATCAACGGTTCCGCCGGAAAGATCGGCTCACTCCAGACCGTAGACCCGGCGCGCGTTGCCGGAGGCGACCAGCCCCGCGACCCGCTCGGCGTCGCGGGCCGTCCAGGCGCCGTCCTCCGCTCCCCCGGCCAGGAACCCCGCGAGCCCGCGCCGGAACAGCAGCGCCCCGAGGTGGTAGAGCTCGGCCAGCCCGAACGCGTCCGAGGAGTACAGCACCTTCCCGAACGGCGCCAGCTCCAGCAGCTCGGCGATGAGCGCGGGCGAGCGGTGCCCGAGGTTGTGGGTCGCCAGGCCGGCGTCGACGTGCACGTTCGGCAGCACCTGCGCCAGGTACCCGGCGTTCCGGTGGAACGGGTAGTTGTGCAGCAGCATCGCGGGGACGGGGTCCATGGCGCGCAGCAGCTCGATGAGCAGCAGCGGGTCGCCGCGGCGCAGGTCGGCGTCCGCGTCCCCGTAGCCGACGTGGAACTGCACGGGCAGCCCGGCGTCCACCGCGCACCACACCAGGAACCGGTGCAGGATCTCGTCGCACACGCGCGGCGGGGCATCGCCGCTCTCCGCCGCGCGCATCAGCCGCCCGGCCGCGCCGGCGACCTCCGCGTCCGACGGCCGCGCGCCCG
This sequence comes from Actinomadura sp. NPDC048955, assembly GCF_040649435.1. Classification (NCBI taxonomy): domain Bacteria; kingdom Bacillati; phylum Actinomycetota; class Actinomycetes; order Streptosporangiales; family Thermomonosporaceae; genus Actinomadura; species Actinomadura sp. NPDC048955. The sequence goes on along the minus strand of NZ_JBEZJI010000011.1, from coordinate 183,915 downwards.
ACAGCTCCAGCCCGGCCCGGTAGGCGGCGATCGACTTGGCCCCCACGGCGTCCGCGGCGTCGAGCCGGGACCGCACCTCGCCGGCGAACCGGCCGGCCTCGACGCCGTCCGCCGCCACCCGCTCCGCGACGGACTCCAGCCGCACGATCTCGTGCGCCCGCGCCCCGGCCAGCCGCCCGAGGCCGGGCGGGTCGAGGATCGCCCGCGGCGTGTAGCCGGTGTCCACGCACAGTGCGTCGAGCCCGGCGGCGGCCAGGAACCGGCGGTTGACCTCGGCGGCTCCCAGCTCGGCCCGGCGCGCCAAATACTCCTCCGGCTCGGCGTGGGCGTCGAGGCCCAGGACGGGCGGGCACCAGCGCCGCAGCGCGAACCCGGCCTGGGTGTCGAACATGCTCACGCCGGGCGGTCCCGCGGTCTCCGCCTCGGTGAGCATCGCCTCGAACGCCGTCCTGCCGAGATCCTCGCCGAGGACGCCGTGGCAGTGGTGGTCGACCAGCCGCAGCGACTCCAGATACTCCAGCACGGCTTCCGCATCCTTCCTGAAACACGACTGCGTTCTCCCTACGATGCCCTTACGGAGCGTGTTCACCTCCCTTCGCCGCCACCCGACCAGGAGCGAGCAACCGTGGAACCCACCTCTCACACCGCACTCCGTGGAAGCGACGCCGGAGGGCGGGTCCTGGACGGGCGCGAGCGGGACCGGCTCGGCGCCCGGGCGGCCGAGGCGGCGCGCAGACTGGCCGGCGAGGGCATCGTCGCCGTCGCGCTGACGTGGGTGGACGTCAGCGGGATCACCCGCACCAAGACCGTCCCGGTGGGCCGGCTGGAGCACGCCGCGGCGTGGGGCGTCGGGATGTCCCCGGTGTTCGACGTGTTCCTGCTGGACGACTCGATCGTGTCCGGGCGCCACATCGGCGGCCCGAGCGGCGACCTGCGGCTGCACCCCGACCTGGACCGGCTCGTCCCGCTGGCCGCCCTGCCGGGCTGGGCGCACGCGCCCGCGCTCCGGTACGCCCAGGACGGGTCCGTCCACCCGCTGGACGCGCGGGCCCTGCTGCGCCGCGAGGCGGACCGGCTCGCCGGGCTCGGCTTCACGGTGAAGGCCGCGTTCGAGATCGAGTGGGCGGTGTCGGACGGCGACGGCGAGGACTTCTCCCCCGCCTGCAAGGGCCCCGCCTACGGGATGACGCGGGTCACCGAGCTGGCCGGCTACCTGCGGGACGTCCTGGAGTCGCTCAGGGCGACGGGCGTGACCGTCGTCCAGCTGCACCCGGAGTACGCGGCCGGGCAGTACGAGGTGTCGGTGGCCGCCGAGGGCCCGGTCGGCGCGGCCGACACCGCCGTGCTCGTCCGGGAGACGATCCGGGCGGTGACGCTACGGCACGGGATGGCCGCCTCGTTCTCCCCCAAGGTCGAGGCCGACTCGGTCGGCAACGGCGCGCACGCCCACCTCAGCCTGTGGCGGGACGGCGCGGCGGACGGCGCGGTGAACGCGATGGCGGGCGGCCCCGGGCCGTACGGGATGACGGCGGCCGGGGAGGCGTTCGCCGCGGGCATCCTGCGCCGGCTGCCCGCGCTGCTCGCGGTAGGCGCGCCGTCGGTGGCGAGCTACCTGCGGCTGATCCCGTCGCACTGGTCGGGCGCGTACGCGTGCTGGGGGCTGGAGAACCGGGAGGCCGCGCTGCGGTTCGTGACGGGGGCCGAGGGCGAGCGGGAGACCGCCGCGAACCTGGAGGTCAAGTGCCTGGACGCCGCCGCCAACCCGTACCTGCTGCTGGCGGCGCTCCTCGCGGCCGGGCGCGACGGCCTCGGCGCCGACCTGAGGCTGCCGGAGCCGGTCGACGTGGATCCGGCGGGCCTGGCGGAGGAGGAGCGCGCCGCGCGGGGCATCGCCCCGCTGCCGGCGTCGCTGGCCGAGTCGGTGGCGGCGTTCGAGGCCGACGCGGTGCTGCGCGAGGCGCTCGGCGAGGCCGTCACCGACACGGTGGCGGCGGTGCGGCGCGGGGAGATCGCGCTGCTGGACGGGGCGACGCCGCAGCAGGTGGCCGCCGCCACCCGCTGGCGGCACTAGCGGTGCTCCGGCGCGCCGTCGCGTCCGGCCGCCGCGACCGGGCCCGGCTCGAAGCGCTGCACGCGCATCTGCGGCCTGCCGCAGGCGCAGCGCGTGTAGGTGACCACTCCCTCGGAGGTGAGGTGCCGCGACAGCACCTCGTAGACATCGGACTCAGGCCAGCCACAGCGTGGGCATTCCACCGCGCATCCCAGGGACGTCTGTAAGGGTTGTAAACAAGATAACATTTACTGATCGGCTGCGGGACCGGAGGCCCGGGTAATGCGCATCACTGGATACAAGAGTCACGGGGTGGCGGCCGCCGCCGCGCTGGTCAACGCCGTGACGAGCGCCGACGGGGACGACTCCCCGGACGCGCTGCGCCGCCTCCTGCGGGAGAACGAGTTCTTCTGGCAGGAGTTCGAGGACGCCGACGCCGCCGACTTCCGGCGCTGGGGGCGGGTCCTGCGCCCCTTCTTCGACGCGGACCGGCTGGAGGAGGCGACGGCGATGCTGAACCGGCTGATGCTGGAGATCCCGATGCATCCGCACCTCGCCGACCACGAGCCGCACGGCCTGCACATGCACTACGCGCCCCCGTCGTCCCGGCTGGTGGAGCGGTTCCGCGCGACCACGCTCATGAACCTCGCCGAACTGGTCGTCGAGCACGGGCTCGGCCGGACGGGCGTCTGCGCCGCCGGCGGCTGCGACCGCGTGTACGCCGACACCTCGCGTGCGGGCCGGCGCCGGTTCTGCTCGGAGGCCTGCGCGAACCGCACGAACGTCGCCGCGTTCCGCGCCCGCCGCCGGGAGTGACCCGGCCCCCGTCGTTTTTGTGATCTTTGTCCACTCCTGTGACCTTTGCCCGCCTGCGGGAATGACAGAGCGCATGTCGCTCGTGTTCTTCCGCCGCCGTTCCGGCGAGGCCGGCCGCGGCGGCCGCTCGCCGCTGCGCGTGGCGACGGAGGTGCGCTCCACCGCGTACCGCATCGCCCGCCTGACGGTCACCGCCACGCTGGCGTTCGTGCTGGCCCTGGAGGTGCTGCCGGCCGGCGGGCCGCAGCCGCTGCTGGCGCCGCTGACCGCGCTGCTCGTCGTGCAGTTCTCCGTCTACCAGACGATCAAGGCGAGCGTGCTGCGGGTCGCCGCCGTCACCTCCGGGGTGCTGATCGCGGTGCTGGCCGCGGGGACCATCGGGTTCTCCTGGTGGACGCTCGGCCTGACGATCCTCGCGGCCCTGGTCATCGGGCACGTGCTGCGCCTCGGCGAGCACGTGCTGGAGGCGCCGATCTCCGCGATGCTGATCTTCGCGCTGGGGTCGGCGAGCGAGGCGGGCGCCGCCGACCGCGTCCTGGAGACCCTGATCGGCGCCGCGACCGGGCTGGCGGCGACGCTGCTGGTGCCGACGGTGCGGGTGCGGCCCGCGGAGGAGGCCGTCCAGGACGTCGCCGAGAGCCTGCGGGAGCTGATCGCCGGCATCGCCGACGGGCTGCGCGGCGAGCGCACCGAGGGCGAGGCGGCCCGCTGGCAGGCGGAGGCCGAGCGGCTCGCCCGCGAGCTCGGCCGCACCGACCGCGAGCTCGGCGCCGCCGAGGAGAGCGTCCGGCTCAACCCGCGGACGCGGGCGCGGCGGCTCATCGACGCCGGCGTCGCGCTGCGCAACGCCATGGAGACGATGGAGCACTTCACGCTGTCGCTGCGCGGGCTGACCCGGTCCCTGGCCGACGACGAGCGGCTCGGGGAGCGGGGCCGGCTGCTCACCGACGCCGAGCTGCGCCGCGAGCTCGGCGACGCGCTGGCCGGGATCGCCGCGAGCGTCGCCTCCTACGGCCGACTGGCCCGCTCGGACCTGACCCGCGACGCCCGGCCGTTCCTCGCCGAGCACGAGCTGGAGGTGCGGGTGGACGTGGCCCGCGAGCGCCGCGCCCGCCTCACCCGGCGGCTGCACGAGCGGGCCGCGGCCGGCGACCTGTGGCCGCTGTACGGGGAGGTGTCCATGGACATCGACCGGCTCATCGAGAACCTGCGCGTCGAGCACCGGGCCCGCGCCCGCGAGCACTGGCGGCGGCACCGCGGCGCCTCGCGGCACCTGCCCGCGCGGCCCGTCCAGGTCGTCCAGCAGGCCGGTCAGCAGCTGCGCCGGGCGGCCGGGTCCGCGGTCGCGGCGGCCGAGCGCGGCGCGGGCGAGACCGAAACGCGCGTCAGCCGGCCCGAGCGGGACGAAGGCCCGTCCTCGGGGGGATGAGGACGGGCCTTCGTGCGGGGGCGGAGCCCCGGTGCGGCGGTCAGCGGAAGGTGGGCTCCAGCACGTCGACGCCGCGGGTGTTGTCGGCGACGTAGACGTACCTGCCGTGCCAGTACGGCTGCCAGGACGCGGCGTCCGCCGGGCGGTAGTAGGCGACCTGCCGCGGGTTCGTCGGGTCCGTGACGTCCAGGAAGCGGGTGCCCTGCGAGTAGAACGACTGGGCGATCACGCCGTCGCGGACGTCGAAGTAGTGGGCCGAGCAGTCCGTGCTCTCGGGGTCGCTGCCCTCCTTGCCGGCCACGCCCCACGTCGCGACGGTGTTCAGCCGGAACTTGTGCTCCGGCGTGGACCGCCAGCCCTCACCGCCGTAGGAGCCCCGCAGCGACGCGATGACGAGCAGGCCGTCGTTGGCGCAGCCGTCGTTGAACGTCTCCTCGGTGACGTACAGCAGCTTCCCGTTGCCCCACCTGCGCGGGTCGGCCGCCTGGTTCTTGGTCTGCCCGACCGCCCGGTAGCTGTTGTGCATGAAGGTGGAGTTGGTGGTGGCCTCGTCCAGCCCGCCGCCCGCGTACGGGACGGGGTCGACCGCGGTGGCCTTGCGCCACTTCTTCCGCACGGGGTCGTAGTGGCGGCCGGTCGTGTAGTAGCCGCGCACGCCGCCGCGCCCGGACGCCCAGGCGACCCCGTCGGAGTCCACCTGGATGTCGTGGGTGTAGTCGGTCTTGCCGTCGTTGCGGCCCGTGTCGATCGGGTCCTTGTGGACCTTCGGCCTGGCCGGGTCGCGGACGTCGGTGACCCAGACGGGGCGCCCGCCCCAGTCCGCGGGCATCCAGCTGGCCTTCGCGGGGCCGCCCGTCCACAGGTACTTGCAGTCGTTGACGCAGGTCGTCGTGTGGCCCGCGGGCACCGTCACGTAGGTGATCTGGCGCAGGCTCTCCGGCTTGGAGGCGTCCACGACGTAGATGCCCGACTCGCCGGTGGCGGTGTTGCCGCCGAACGCGCGCGGGTCCCGGGACAGATAGATGATCTTGCGCTTGGGGTCGAAGTCGGTGTCCTCGGTCTCCCACATGCCGGGCATGTTCAGCTGCCCGACCAGCTTGGGGACGCGGGGGTCGGCGCTGATGTCGTAGGCCTTCAGCCCGAACTCGCCGGTCGCGTACATGATCGTCCGCTTGTGCCGGCCCTGGCCGTAGTCCATGAACATCAGGGAGATGGCGCCCTTGGCGTCCGGGACGCCGCCGACGCGCCGCACGCCCTTGACCGCCTCGGACTTCGTGCTCGCGGCGGCCGCCCGGTGGTAGTGCCCGGCGTGGCCGCCGGCGCCCTCGCCCCCGGTGGCGGCGGCCTGCTCGGTCTGGGTCTTCTCCGGCTCGGGCGGGCACGCCCAGGCGCTGCCGGCCATCAGCGCCACGGACGCCGCGACCGCGACGCCGCCCTGCAGCAGGCGTCCGGAGGGAAAGGATGTGCGGGGGAGCATCGCGCCTCCACGGAATGGATCTTCGCAAGCGCCAGTGTGACCGGCGGCGCCGGCTTGATCAACAGGTCCCCGGGTCACGAAATGGACTCAGCACCGTGAGGACTGGTGGGACCTGACACCGTGGTCTACCCTCCCCTGGACCGCCCAGCTCCCGGGAGAGGCCAGTGAAGAGCTCAGCCCGCACCGCCGCCCTGGTCGCCGGCGCCGTGGCGGTGCTGGTGGCGCCGGTCGCGGCCCTGAAGGCGTGGAGCGAGCCCGCCGACCCGCGGATCTCGGTCGGCGCCCCGGCCCCCGCGACGCTGCTGCCCGGCGACGTCCGCGACGCCTCCGGCCGGATGATCGCGAACGCGGTGTGGACGGGCCTGGTCTCCTTCGACCCGAAGACCGGCGCGCCCGTGAACGCCGCCGCCGCGTCGGTCACCAGCCCGGACCGGCGCGTCTGGACGGTCCGGCTCCGTCCCGGCGCGACGTTCCAGGACGGCTCGCCCGTCACGTCCCGCTCGTTCACCGGCGCATGGACGGCCGTGCTGCGCGAGCGCTGGGCCGGGTCGCGGCTGTTCACCGAGGTCGCCCGCGTGAAGGGCGCCCGCGCGGGCGAGGACGCGGTCGCGGGCCTGGAGGTGAAGGACGGCCTGACCTTCGAGGTGACGCTGGACCGCCCGCTGAACGGGTTCCCCGCCCTCCTCGGCGACCCGGCGTTCTTCCCGGTGCCGGAGAGCGTCCTGGCGTCGCGCGACTGGGCGTCCTACGGCCGCGCCCCGGTCGGCAACGGGCCGTTCCGGGTGAGGTCGCGGACCGCGCGGGAGATCGTCCTGCGCCGCCGCTCGGGCGAGGGTCGCTCCGTGGTCGTCCGGGCGATGCCGGACGCGAAGCGCCAGTACGCCGCGGCCGGCGCCGGGGACCTCGACGTCGCGACGCTCGTGCCGCCGGACCGGCACGAGTCGATGGAGGCCGACTTCGGCGACCGGCACCTCGCCGTCCCCGGCCGCGACGTCACCTACCTGGCGTTCCCGGCCCGGGTGGAGCGGCTGTCGTCCCCCGCCGTCCGGACGGCGCTGTCGATGGCGATCGACCGGTCCGCCGTCACGGAGGGGCCGCTCGGCCACCAGTACTCCCCCGCCGACTCGCTCGTCGCGCCGGGCATCCGCCCCGGCCACCGCGAGGGGCAGTGCCGGTTGTGCGTCCACGACTCCAAGGCGGCGGTCGCCGCGCTGGGCGACGTGGGCGGGCTGAGCGGCCCGCTGAACCTCTGGTACGAGGCGGGCGGGGGCGACGACGCGTGGGTGAAGGCCGTCGCCGCCCAGCTCGGCAGGGAACTGAGACTCGACGCCCGCCCGCGCCCGGTCGCCGACCTGCGCGAGGCCGTGGACTCCCACCAGGTGGACGGCCCCTTCGTCGTCCACGCCACCGCGGCCTACCCGGCGCCCGTCGCCGCGCTGGCGCCGCTGCTGGACGCCGGGACCGGTCTCGACGACGAGTACGCGACCGGCCTCCTCGCCGAGGCCGAGCGCGCGGCCACCCCCGACGAGGGCGTGATCCCCGCGCGCCTCGCCGAGAGCGCCCTGCTGCGCGACATGCCCGCGATGCCGCTGTGGTCCCGCCACGACCACCTGGTCTGGTCCGAGCGCGCCCGCGGCGTCACCGCCGACGCCTTCACCGGCCTGCGCCTGGACCGGCTGACCGTCACCGGCTGACGCATAACCTGACGATCATGACGAACGTGCTGATGCTCTGCGGGAGCCTGCGCAAGGGGTCCACGAACGAGGCGGCGCTGCGCACCGCGCAGGCGGTGGCTCCGGACGGGCTCGACACGACGCTCTACACCGGCATGGGCGACCTGCCGCACTTCAACCCCGACGACGACCGCGAGCCGCTGCACCCGGCCGTCGCGGGACTGCGCGCGGCGATCGGCGCCGCGGACGCGGTGCTGATCTGCACCCCGGAGTACGCGGGCGCGCCGCCCGGCTCGTTCAAGAACCTGCTCGACTGGACGATCGGCGGCGGCGAGATCTACGAGAAGCCGGTCGCCTGGCTGAACGTGGCCTCCCCCTCCGCGCCCACGGGCGGCGGCGACGCGCACGCCTCGCTGCGCAAGGTGCTCGGCTACGCGGGCACCGAGATCGTCGAGGCCGCGTGCGCGCGGATCCCGGTGACCCGGCCCGACGTGGGCGAGGACGGCCTGGTCAGCACCGCGGAGACGCGCGCGCGGATCGCCGGGGCGATGGAGGCGCTGCACGCCGCGATCCGCCCTTGCATTTAGTAGACCAGTCTACCTAGAATCGCCCCATGACACCTCGGGGGGAGACGCGCGAGCGCGTGCTGCGGACGGCGGCGGAGCTGTTCCAGCGGCAGGGCTACCACGGCACCGGGCTCAACCAGGTCCTCGCGGAGAGCGGGGCGCCGAAGGGCTCGCTGTACTTCCACTTCCCGGACGGCAAGGAGCAGCTCGCGTCGGAGTCGGTCGCGCTGTCCGGCCGCGCGGTGGGCGAGGCGCTCGCGGGCGCCCTCGTCGCCGCGCCTGACGCCCGGGCCGGGCTGGCGGCCCTCGGCGACCACTTCGCGCGGGCCCTGCTGGAGTCCGGCTTCGGCAAGGGGTGCCCGGTCGCGACGGTGGCGCTGGAGACGGCCGCCGAGAGCGAGACCATCCGCGCCGCCTGCGACGGCACCTACGCCGAGTGGCAGGACGGCATCGCGGCCGCCCTGCGCGGCTGGGGCGTGCCGGACGAGCGCGCCGATCCGCTGGCCGCGCTCGTCCTGTCGTCGGTCCAGGGCGCCGTCATGCTGGCCCGCGTCCGCCGGGACGTGTCCGTCATCCACGAGGTCACCCGCCAGCTCGGCGACCTGGTCTGAAGGAGTTCTCCATGCGCGTACACCATCTCGACTGCGCTCCCATGCGGGAGATCGAACCGGCGGACGGCCCGGAGAGCCCGCTGCGGCCCGCGCCGGCCGCGGGCCACGTGCTGCTGGTGGAGACCGGCTCGGCCGGGCTCGTGCTCGTGGACGCCGGGATCGGGCTCGGCGACATCGAGCGCCCGTCCGAACGGCTCCTGGACGACTGGGTGGAGATGGCGGGCCCGACGCTCGACCCGTCCGCGACGGCCGTCCGGCAGATCGAGGCGCTCGGGTACGCGGCGGCCGACGTCCGGCACGTCGTCCCCACGCACCTGCACCGCGACCACGCGGGCGGGCTGAGCGACTTCCCGGACGCGGCGGTGCACCTGTTCGAGGCGGAGCTCGCCGACGGCGGCAAGACCCCGGCGCAGCTCGCCCACGGCCCGAAGTGGGTCGCCTACGCGGGCGCCGGAGGCGAGACCTGGCACGGTTTCGAGGGCGTCCGGTCGCTGGAGGGCGTGCCCGAGGACGTCCTGCTGGTGCCGCTCGGCGGCCACACGCCGGGGCACGCGGGCGTGGCGGTCCGCGACGGCGCCCGCTGGCTGCTGCACGCCGGAGACGCGTACATGTACCACGGCGAGGTCGACCGCCCGGAGCCGGTCGTGCATCCGCTGATGGAGCTCGTCCAGGCGGGCGGCGAGGTCGACCGGGAGCTACGGCTCGCGAACGTGGCCCGGCTTCGGGAGCTGGCGCGCACCGGAGAGGTCGAGGTGTTCTGCGCCCACGACCCCTGGGAGCTGGCCCGCTATCGCTGAGAGAGGCGGTGGGTGAGGGCGGTGTGGCGGCGGCCCGCGCCGGCGGTGCGGACGGCGGCGGCCAGGGCCCGGCGCGAACCGACGAGGACCACCAGCTTCTTGGCCCGGGTGATCCCGGTGTAGAGGAGGTTGCGGCGCAGCATCATCCACGCGCCGGTGGTGAGCGGGATGACGACGGCCGGGTACTCGCTGCCCTGCGAGCGGTGGATCGTGATCGCGTACGCGTGGGCGAGCTCGTCCAGCTCGTCGAAGGCGTAGTCGACGCTCTCGTCCTCGTCGGTCACGACGGTCAGTGACTGCTCTTCCAGGGACACGGACGCGACGACGCCGACGGTGCCGTTGAAGACGCCCGCCTCGCCCTTGTCGTAGTTGTTGCGGAGCTGGGTGACCTTGTCGCCGACGCGGAACACGCGGCCACCGTAGCGGCGCTCGGGACGGGTGTCGTCGTGCGGGGTCAGGGCCTCCTGGAGCAGCGAGTTCAGCGTGCCGGCCCCGGCGGCGCCCCGGTGCATGGGGGCGAGGACCTGGACGTCGCGGCGCGGGTCGAGGCCGAATTTGCGCGGGATGCGGTGGGCGACGACGTCCACCGTCAGCTCGGCGGCCTCGTCCTGCTCGTCGCAGGGGAACAGGAAGAAGTCGGGGAACCCCCGCGTCTGGGGGTGCTCGCCGGAGTTGACGCGGTGCGCGTTGACGACGATGCCCGACTGCTGGGCCTGCCGGAAGATCCTCGTCAGCCGGACGCGCGGGACGGCCTCGGCGCCGAGCAGGTCGGCCAGCACCTCGCCCGCGCCGACGGACGGGAGCTGGTCGACGTCCCCGACGAGCAGCAGGTGCGCGCCGCGCGGGATCGCCTTCACCAGTTTGTTGGCCAGGATCAGATCGACCATGGAGCACTCGTCGACCACGACCAGGTCGGCGTCGAGGGGGTTGTCCTGGTCGAACCTGGGGTCGCCGCCCGGCTGGAGCTGGAGCAGCCGGTGCACGGTCGCGGCCTCGTGCCCGGTCAGCTCGGCGAGCCGCTTGGCCGCCCGCCCGGTCGGCGCCACCAGCACGATCTTGGCGTGCTTGGCGGCGGCCAGCTCCACCACCGAGCGGACGGTGAAGCTCTTGCCGCAGCCGGGGCCGCCGGTCAGCACGGCCACCTTGGACGTCAGCGCGAGCTTGACCGCGTCCTCCTGCTCGGGGGCGAGCGCCTGGCCGGTGCGCCGCTTGAGCCACGGGAGCGCCTTGTCCCAGTCGACGTCGGCGAACGCCTTGAGCCGGTCGGCGGGGGCGTCGAGGAGCTCCAGCAGCCCGCGGGCCAGGGAGCGCTCGGCCCGGTGGAACGGGACGAGGTACACGGCGGGGATCGTCGCGGCGTCCTCTCCCTCCCCGGGGATCGGCTCGCGGACGACGCCCTCCTCGCCCGCCAGCTCGTCCAGCGCCGGGACGATGAGCTCCCGCCCGACCCCGAGGATCTTCTCGGCCGCCGTGACGAGGTTGGGCTCGGGCAGGAAGCAGTGCCCGTCGTCGGCGGCCTCCGACAGCGTGTACTGGAGGCCCGCCTTGATCCGCTCGGGGCTGTCGTGCGGGATGCCGACGGCCTGCGCGATGGTGTCGGCCGTCTTGAACCCGATGCCCCACACGTCCGACGCGAGCTGGTAGGGCCGCTTGCGGACGGTGTCGATGGAGGCGTCCCCGTACTGCTTGTAGACGCGGACCGCGAGGGACGTGGAGACGCCGACGCCCTGGAGGAAGACCATCACCTCCTTGATGGCCTTCTGCTCCTGCCAGGCGTCCCCGATCCGCTTGGTGCGCTTGGGGCCGAGGCCCTGCACCTCGACGAGGCGCTCCGGCTCCTCCTCGATGACGCGCAGGATGTCGGTGCCGAAGTGGCCGACCATCCGGTCGGCCATCACCGGGCCGATGCCCTTGATCATGCCGGAGCCGAGGTAGCGGCGGATGCCCTGGATCGTCGCCGGCAGGACGGTCGTGTAGGAGTCGACCTCGAACTGCCTGCCGTACTTCGGATGCGAGCGCCACCGCCCGACCAGGCGCAGGCTCTCCCCCACCTGCGCGCCGAGCAGCGCGCCCACGACGGTGAGCAGGTCGGGGCCGCTCTTGGGGGTCGCGACGCGCGCGACGGTGTACCCGGTGTCCTCGTTCGCGTAGGTGATCCGTTCCAGTACCGCCTCCAGCTCCGCCGGACGCGGCGCGGCGGGTGGGTTCGGGGAGGCCGGCACGCCCACCATGGTGCCCGATCGGCCCGGTGGGATGGCCGGATCCGGCAGACGTTCTGGATCTTCCCGTGATCACGACATACGTTCCGGGCGCACCCGTACATCAGCGCCCATACAACGCGTACTGGGAGGTATCACCGGTGTTTCGCTCCCGAACCCGGGCACCGGCCGCGATCGGCGGCCCCGTCCTGTCCGCCGTCCTCGCGGTCGCGGTCGCGGCTCCGGCCGCGGCCTCGCCCCCCGCCCCCGCGCAGGACGGCCCGATCGCGGGCTTCACCGCGGAGAACGCGAAGTGGCAGCGCCGGTACGAGCGGCTGCTGTCGGCCGTCCCGTCCGCGCGGACGGCCCGCGACCTGGACGCCGAACTGGCGCGCGAGCCCGCGCTGGCCACCACGACCGGTGACCGGCACCGCGTCGGGCGGATCGTCGCCCGCCTCCGGTCGTACGGCCTGAAACCCGAGGTCAGGACGTACTACGCCTACCTGTCCATGCCGGAGCGGGTGAAGGTCGAGATGACCGCGCCGCGGCGCCTGACGCTGCCGGTGAAGGAGAAGCGGCGCCCGTGGCAGGAGTTCTACGACGACGTCGTCCCGTCCCACAACGGCATGTCGCCGTCCGGGGACGTGCGGGGCGAGGTCGTCTACGCCAACTACGGCCGCCCCGAGGACTTCGCCCTGCTCGCCGAGAACGGCGTCTCGGTCAAGGGCAAGATCGTCCTCGTCCGGTACGGGTCGGTGTTCCGCGGCATCAAGCCGCGCGAGGCCGCCCGGCGCGGCGCCAGGGGCGTGCTGATCTTCTCCGACCCCGCCGACGACGGGTCCGCGCGCGGGCCGGTGTACCCGGCCGGGCCGTGGCGCGCCTCCGACGGCATCCAGCGCGGCAGCATCGCGCAGATCCAGCTCGCGGCCGGAGACCCGCAGACGCCCGGCTGGCCGTCGGTGAAGGGCGCGCGGCGCGTCCCGCCGTCGGAGGCGCCGATGCTGAAGGGGCTCGTCCCGACCACGCCGATCTCCTACGGCGCGGCCGGGCCGCTGCTGCGCGCGCTGAAGGGCAAGGAGGTGCCGAGGGAATGGCAGGGCGGCCTTCCGTTCACGTACCGGTTCGGGCCGGGCGGGACGCGGGCGCACCTGGACCTGAGGAACACCTTCCAGGTACGTCCGCTGTGGGACGTCATCGTGCGGATCCCCGGCAGCGAGCACCCCGAGCAGGAGGTCATGCTCGGCGCGCACCACGACTCCTGGGCGTACGGCAGCAGCGACAACCTGTCCGGCACCGAGAACGTGCTCCAGGTGGGCCGTGCCCTGGGGACGCTGCTCAAGAAGGGGTGGCGCCCTAAGCGCACCGTCGTCCTCGCCACGTGGGACGGCGAGGAGTACGGGCTGTTCGGCTCCACCGAGTACGCCGAGCAGCGCGCGGAGCTGCTCCGCAACACCGTCGCCTACGTGAACATGGACGGCGCCGGAGGGTCGCAGTTCGGCGCGTCGGCGACGCCCGCGCTGGACCGCTCGGTCATCGACGCCTCCAAGGAAGTGCGCTGGCCCGGCACGGACGGGACGCTCTACGAGGCGTGGAAGGCGCAGAACGCCGGCGAGACCCCGATCGACCGCATCGGCGGCGGCTCGGACTTCCAGGCGTTCTTCCAGCGGTACGGGGTGCCCGCCATGGACGTCGGCTCCGCGTCGCCTGGATCGTCCGGGAACTACCACTGCTCCTGCGACGACTTCTACTGGATGGAGCACTTCGGCGACCCGTCCTGGGAGTACCACGCGGCGATGTCGCGGCTGGCTGGCATCGCGACGCTGCGGCTCGCCAACGCCGACGTGATCGCGATGGGCTACCGCCCGTACGCGCAGGAGACGGCCCGCTACCTCGCCGACTTCACCGCCGAGCAGCGCAGGCGGCTCGGCTCCGTGGTCGTGGACGTCTCGCGCGACATCGCGCAGGCCGGGGCCTGGCAGCGCGCGGCGGAAGCGCTCCAGGCGCGCGCGGAGAAGGCGCTGCGCGACGGCGACACCGCCGCGTTCCGCCGCCTCAACGACAAGATCATGCGGACGGAGCGGGACCTTCTGACCGCGGCCGGGCTGCCGGGCCGCCCCTGGTACCGGCACCAGATCTACGCGCCCGGGATCGACACCGGCTACGCCACGCAGCGGCTTCCCGGGCTGCACGACGCGCTGTTCTCGGACCGCGACGTCCGCGCCGCCAGGGCGCAGGAGGCCCGGCTGTTCGCGAGCCTGCGCGCGGCCGCCCGCACCCTCGCCCCGGAGGAGTGACCCGCGCGCGTTCCCGCCGGAAACCGGCCATATCGCCCCCAAGATCATGTTATTTTTCCCGCTCACCCCCATGTGGATCATGTGGGGAGGGTGATCGGGAGGGGACGCGATGGCGCAGGGGCTCAGCCGGCGGGACTTCGGCAGGCTGATGGGATCCGCGGGGCTCGGCCTCGCGGCGCCCGCACTCGCCGGCGGATGCGGGACGGCGTCCCGGAAGGCGGCGACGCGGGCCGGCACCCGGACGTGGCGGGTCTCCGGGACGGCGGGCGCCGGGCTCGGCGGCTTCGACACCGCCGTCAAGTCGCTGATGCAGGCCCGGAACATCCCGTGCGGTTCGCTCGCCGTCATGCGCAAGGGCAAGCTCGTGCTCGCGCGCGGATACACCTGGAGCGACGACGCGGCGCTGAGCGTCCAGCCGACGTCGCTGTTCCGGCTCGCCAGCCTCAGCAAGGCCGTCACGGCGACGGCGGTCACCCGGCTCGTCCAGGACGGCAGGCTCAGCCTGTCGGCGCGCGTGACGGACCTGCTGACGCTGACGCCGCCGCCCGGCCAGTCCGCCGACCCGCGCCTCGGCCAGGTGACGGTGCGGCGGCTGCTGCAGCACCTCGGCGGCTGGGACCGCGACATCTCCGGCGACCCCACCTACCGCGACCGCACCACCGCGAAACTGCTGGGCGTCCCGCTGCCGATCACCCGGGAGCACATGGTCCAGTACGGGACGGGCCTGAAACTCGACCACGACCCCGGCTCCACCTTCGCCTACAGCAACTACGGCTACCTGCTGCTCGGCCAGATCATCGCCAAGGCCGCGGGGACGAGCTACGAGCAGTACGTCCAGAAGAACGTGCTGGCCCCCATGGGGATCACCCGGATGCGGCCCGGCAGGTCGCTGGCGGCCGGCCGCGCGGCCGGGGAGGTGCCCTACTTCTCGCAGCGCACCGGCCCGTCGGTGTTCGACGAGGCAGGGACGACGCTCCCGGCCCCCTACGGCACGTTCAACGTGGAGAACCGCACCCCGATGGGCGGGTGGCTCGCCTCCGCAGTCGACTACGTCCGCTTCACCCAGATCCACGACGGCGGGACGAGCGTCCTGAACTCCTCCTCGATCGCCTCGATCTTCGCCAAGCCGGAGACCGGCCTGAACTCGGGCGGGTCCTACTACGGCTTCGGCTGGTACGTGCGCGACGTGACGGGAGGCCGGAACACCTGGCACTCCGGCGCCCTCGACGGGACCAGCACGATCGTGACGCGCCGCTACGACGGCGTGACCTGGGCGCTGCTGTTCGACCAGCGCGACGACCCGTCCGGGCTCACCTACGAGTACGACGACTTCAGCGCCCCGCTGCACAAGGTCGCGAACGCGCTGACGACCTGGCCGTCCACGAACCTGTTCAGCACGTACTTCTGACAGTACCGGCCCACTTCGCTCGCCTTGCGGCTCGCTACGTGACCGGCACTGGGCGAACGCGGCATCGCTTCGCGATCAGCCCGGCTCCGCTCGCCTCCGGCCTCGCTCCGCCGGGCAGCTCACGTGTTCGCGCTCATGGCCGAAGCCACTTCGAGACAGGCCCTGAACCCGGGTGGCGGCGGCTGCGGGCGTCGTGCCCGCCGCGACCTCCAGCACGCCCGTCTCGGTGACCAGGGCGGTCACGAGGCGGGCGGGCGTGACGTCGAAGGCGGGGTTGAACGCGCCCACCCGTTCCGGGGCGGTCCGCGCGCCGCCCCAGGACAGGATCTCCCCGGCGTCGCGCTCCTCGATCGGCACGCCCGCGCCGTCGGGGAGCGCGAGGTCGACGGTGCTCCACGGCGCGGCGACCACCAGCGGAACGCCGGCCTCCCGGCAGGCCAGCGCCACGCCGACCGAGCCGATCTTGTTGGCGGTGTCGCCGTTGGCGGCGATCCGGTCGGCGCCGATGACCGCGACGTCCACCAGGCCCCGCAGGATCGTGCTCGGCGCGGCCCCGTCCGCCTGCACCACGCAGGGGATGCCGGCCCGGTCGAGCTCCCACGCGGTGAGCCGCGCGCCCTGCAGCAGGGGGCGGGTCTCGTCCGCGTAGACGATCTCGACGCGCCCGCGTCCGTGCAGTTCCCGGACGACGCCGAGGGCCGTCCCCCAGCCGGCGGTGGCGAGCGATCCGGCGTTGCAGTGGGTCAGGACGCGCAGGGGCCGGTCCCCCGCCCGGGCGAGGATCCAGTCGGCGCCGTGGGCCCCGATGGTCCGGTTGCCGCGCACGTCCTCGTCCAGCAGGGCCTGCGCCTCGGCCGCGACCGCGTCGGCGCCCTTCACGACGAACGGCAGGACCCGGTCCACCCCGGCGGCGAGGTTCACCGCCGTCGGGCGGGCCTCCCGGACGCGGGCGATCGCGGCGTCGCGCCCGGCGCCGTCCCAGCCCTCGCGCTCGGCCTGGCGGACCGCGATGGCGACGCCGAAGGCGCCCGCCACGCCCAGCGCGGGGGCGCCCCGCACCACCAGCCGCCGGATCGCGTCCACGAGCGCGTCGACGTCCTGGACCGCGAGGAACTCCACCCGGTGGGGCAGGACGGTCTGGTCCAGCAGCCGCAGGGCATCGCCCGTCCAGGCGATGGTCGGCACATCGGTCGTCATCTCCCCATCATGCCCAAAAACGCCGTGAAGCCCGCCCCTATCGGGCTTTCGGCCCTGCCCGACTCCACCGTGTGACCTGCGACAACTTGACACAGGTCGAACTTGTGTTCGAGATTGTGCGGGAGGGTGTGAGAGGAGGGCGAGCGTGCCGGAGGCGGCCCTGCGGGATCTCGCGTCGGCGCTGGAGGCCGGACCCGGGACGGCCCCGCACGCGACGGTGCCGGTGCTGCCCGCGCTGCGGACCGTGGTCCCCGGCGGCGGGCTGCGTCCCGGCTCGGTCGTCGGGCTGGACGGCCCCGGCGCCGCCTCCCTCGGCCTCGCCCTCGCCGCGGGCGTGTCCCGGCACGGCGGCGAGGACGGCGCCGGCGGCTGGTGCGGCGTCGTCGGCCTCCCCGGCTTCGGCGTGGCCGCCGCGGCGGGCATGGGCGCCGAGCCCGAGCGGCTGCTGCTCGTCGACGAGCCCGGCGACCGCTGGCCGGACGTGGTCGCCGCCCTGGCCGAGGCCGTCGAGCTGGTCCTGCTGTGCCCGCCGGAGCGTCCCGGCGCCGCCGCGGTCCGCCGGCTGTCGGCACTGGCCCGCAAGCACGGCTGCGTCCTCACGCTGACCGGCGCGTTCGCCCGCGACTGGCCCGGCACCCGGCTCCGCCTCCGCGTGCAGGACCCGGTCTGGGAGGGGCTCGCCGACGGGCACGGCCGGCTCACCGGCCGGCGCGTCCAGGTCGTCGCCGAGGGGCGCGACGCCCCGGGTTCCGGCCGCCGCGCGAGCCTCTGGCTCCCCGCGCCCGACGGCGGCGTCCGTCCGGTGGAGACGGCGCGGCCGCCGCTGGAGCTGGTGCCCGGCGCCGTGGCCGCGGGCGCGCCCGTCCACCCGCGGCCGTCCGGCGTCCCGCCGCTCGTGCGGGTGCGGGCCGAGGAGGGGATCGCGTGACCAGGGTTCTCGCGGCCTGGTGCCCGGACTGGCCGGTCACCGCGGTCGGGATCGACGCGGCGGCACCGGGCGCCGTGGTCGTGCGGGGGCAGGTGGCCGCCTGCTCGGCGGCGGCGCGCGCCGAGGGGGTGCGGCGCGGGCAGCGGATCCGCGACGCCCAGCGGCGGTGTCCCGAGCTGGAGGTGCGCGAGCGCGACACCGACGCGGAAGGACGCCGCTTCGAGGCGGTCGCGCAGGCGGTCGCGGAGCTGACGCCGCGCGTGGAGGTGGTGCGGCCGGGGCTGTGCGCGATCCCGGCGCGCGGGCCCGCCCGGTTCTACGGGGGCGAGGACGCTCTGCGCGTCCTGGTGCAGGACACGGTCGTCGAGGCCGGCCACGACTGCGGGACGGGCGTCGCGGACGGGCTGTTCGCGGCCGAGCTGGCGGCGCGCGCGGGGCAGGGCGGCGTCGTGGTGCCGGAGGGCGGCGCGGCGGCGTTCCTGGCGCCGTACCCGCTGTCGGTGCTCGACCGCCCGGAGCTGGCCGACCTGCTGCGGCGGCTCGGCGTCAGGACCCTCGGCGACTTCGCGGCGCTGCCGTCCGGGCACGTCGCGGGGCGCTTCGGGACGGACGGGGCGCTCGCGCACCGGCTGGCGCGGGGCGAGGAGCCGCGCCCGCTCGCACCGGTCCGCGCCGCCGCCGACCTGTCGGTGCGCGGCGGCTTCGACCCGCCCGCCGAGCAGGCGGAGCGGGTCGTGTTCGCGGCGAAGCGGCTCGCGGCCGAGCTGCACGAGGGCCTCGCCGCGGGCGGGCTCGCGTGCGTCCGGCTGGAGGTCGCGGTCGGGTTCGCCGACGGGCACGTCCTGCGGCGGCTGTGGCGGCACGACGGGCTGTCGGCGCTGGCCGTCGCCGAGCGGGTGCGGTGGCAGCTGTCGGCCCACCGGCCGGCCGAGCGAGACGGGGACGGCGAGGACGTCTGGGGCGGCGTGACGTGGGTCGAGCTGGCGCCCGACCAGCTCGTCCCCGACCTCGGGCGGCAGGAGGGGCTCTGGGGGCGCACCACCGTCACCGACCGCGTCGCGCGGGCCGCCGACCGGATCCAGGCGCTCCTCGGCCACCACGGGATCGCGCGGCCCGTGCTGGTGGGCGGGCGCGGCCCGGGCGAGCGGGTGATCCGCGTCCCGGTCGGCGACCTGGCCCCCGCCGAGCCGCGGGAGGGGCCGTGGCCCGGGAGGGTGTCCGGGCCCGCGCCGTCGGTCGTCCCGGCGTCGCCGGCTCCCGCCGAGCTGGCCGACGCGTCCGGCGCGGCGGTCGTGGTGTCGGCGCGGTGCGAGGTGTCCGCGCCGCCCGCGACGCTCCGGGTGCGCGGGCGTCCCGCCGCCGTGACCGGCTGGACGGGCCCGTGGCCCGCCGACGAGCGCTGGTGGGACCCGGCCGCCGCGCGCCGCCGCGCCCGGTTCCAGGTCACCACCGACGACGGCGCCGCCTACCTGCTCGCCGTGGAGGGCGGGCGCTGGCACGTCGAGGCCGTCTATGACTGAGCGGCCGTCCATGACCGAGGAGGGCTCCCGCTGATGGGATGGCACAACCCGCCGATCCCGTGGCGCGAGTTCGAGGAGCGGCTCTCGTGGCGGCCCGGGGAGCGGGCGCCCGCGCCGCCGCCCGAGCCGGCCGGCGTCCCCCGCCGCGCCGAGGCGGCGGTGCCGTGGGCGGAGCTGCACGTCCACTCCTCGTTCAGCTTCCTGGACGGGGCGAGCGACCCCGGCTCGCTGGTCGCCGAGGCGGCCCGGCTCGGCGTGCGGGCGATGGCGGTCACCGACCACGACGGCATGTACGGGGCGGTGCAGTTCGCGCAGGCCGCGGGGGAGGCCGGGATCGGCACGGTGTTCGGCGCGGAACTGGGCCTCGGCCTGCCCGGGCCGCGGACCGGCGAGCCCGACCCGGCGGGCCGGCACCTGCTCGTCCTCGCCCGGGGCGCCCCCGGGTACGCGCGGCTCTGCTCGGCGATCACGTCCGCGCAGCTCGCGGGCGGCCGCAAGGGCCGTCCCGTGTACGACGCGGAAGCGCTGGCCGCCGCGCACGACGGCCGGTGGGCCGTCCTCACCGGCTGCCGGAAGGGCCCGGTCCCGGCCGCGCTGGAGGCCGGCGGCCCGGACGCGGCGGAACGGGAGCTGCGCGAGCTGATCGCCGCCTACGGCCGCGACAACGTGTTCGTCGAGCTGATCGACCACGACCAGCCCGACGACGACCTGCGCAACGACGCCCTCTTCACGCTGGCGCGCCGGGCCCGGGTGGACGTGGTGGCGTCCAACAACGTGCACTTCGCCGCGCCCGGAGCCGACGCGCGGCTCGCGCAGGCCATGGCCGCCGTCCGGGCCCGGCGCGGCCTGGACGACATGGCCGGCTGGCTCCCGGCGGGCGGCACCGCGCACATCCGCGGCGGCGCGGAGATGGAGAGACGGCTGGCACGGTTCCCCGGAGTCCGCGAGCGGACGGTCGCGCTGGCGGAGGAGTGCCGGTTCGACTTCGACGTGGTCGCGCCCCGGCTGCCCGACTGGCCCGTCCCGGACGGGCACGACGAGGCGAGCTGGCTGCGGCGCCTGGTGAAGGAGGGAGCGCTCCGGCGGTACGGGCCGCCCGAGCGGGAGCGGGTCACCGGGGCCCATGAGCAGATCGCCCGGGAGCTGGACGTGATCGAGCAGCTCCGCTTCCCCGGCTACTTCCTGATCGTGCACGACATCGTGGAGTTCTGCCGGAGCAAGGGGATCCTGTGCCAGGGGCGGGGGTCGGCGGCCAACTCGGCGGTCTGCTACGCGCTCGGCATCACCGGGGTCGACGCCGTCCGGCACGGCCTGCTGTTCGAGCGGTTCCTGTCGCCCGGGCGGGACGGCCCGCCCGACATCGACCTGGACATCGAGCACCGGCGCCGCGAGGAGGTCATCCAGTACGTCTACGGGAAGTACGGGCGGACGCACACGGCGCAGGTCGCCAACGTCATCAGCTACCGCCCGCGCATGGCCGTCCGGGACGCGGCGCGCGCGCTCGGCTTCTCCCCCGGCCAGCAGGACGCGTGGTCGAAGAGCATCGACCCGCGCGACCCCGTCGGGACGGAGACCGGCATCCCGGCGCCGGTGCGGGAGCTGGCGGGCCGGATGCTGACGCTCCCCCGCCACCTCGGCATCCACTCCGGCGGCATGGTCATCGCGGACCGGCCCGTCGGGGAGATCTGCCCGATCGAGTGGGCGACGATGCCGGGACGGACCGTCCTGCAGTGGGACAAGGACGACTGCGCGGCGGCGGGGCTCGTCAAGTTCGACCTGCTCGGCCTCGGGATGCTCGCGGCGCTGCACGACTGCTTCGACCTGGTGGCCGAGCACCACGGGCGCCGGCACGACCTCCAGTCGATCCCCCCGGACGACCCGCAGGTCTACGACATGCTGTGCGACGCCGACACGGTCGGGGTGTTCCAGGTCGAGTCGCGGGCGCAGATGGCGACGCTGCCCCGGCTGCGGCCCCGCGAGTTCTACGACCTGGTGGTGGAGGTGGCACTGATCAGGCCGGGCCCGATCCAGGGCGGGTCCGTGCACCCCTACCTGCGGCGGCGCAAGGGCCTGGAGCCCGCCGACTGCCCGCACCCGCTGATGGAGCCGGCGCTGTCCCGGACGCTCGGCGTCCCGCTGTTCCAGGAGCAGATGATGCAGCTCGCCGTCGACTGCGCGGGCTTCACGCCGGCCGAGGCCGACCAGCTCCGGCAGGCGATGGGCGCCAAGCGGGCCCCCGAGCGCGTCGAGCGGCTGAGGCGGCGGCTGCTCGACGGGATGGCCGAGCGCGGCATCCCGGCCCCCATCGCGGAGAGCGTGTACGAGAAGATCCTCGGCTTCACCGGGTTCGGGTTCCCCGAGTCGCACGCGCAGAGCTTCGCCCATCTGGTGTACGCGAGCGCCTGGCTGAAGCGCCACCACCCCGCCGCGTTCACCGCCGCCCTGGTGCGCAACCAGCCGATGGGGTTCTACAGCCCGCAGAGCCTCCTCGCCGACGCCCGGCGGCACGGTGTGGTGGTCCGGGGCGTGGACGTCAACGCCAGCGGCGTCCATCCCACCCTGGAGGAGCCCGTCGAGGTCGACTCCGCCCATCCCCACGCGCCCGCCGCGCCGCAGCCGGCGATACGGCTGGGGCTGTCGGGCATCCGCAACCTGGGCGACGACACCGCCGAGGCCGTCGCGGCCGGGCGCCCCTACACGGGCATGGAGGACCTCGCCCGCCGCGTGCCGCTGTCGGCCGGCGCCCTGGAGGCGCTCGCCACCGCGGGCGCGTTCGACCGGTTCGGCCTGTCGCGGCGCGAGGCCCTCTGGGCGGCGGGCGCGCTGGCGGGTTCGGGCCCGGGACGGATCGAGGGCGTCACGCCGGGCGCGTCCGCCCCGGCGCTCCCGGCCATGACGCCGATCGAGGAGACCCTCGCCGACCTGTGGGCGACCGGCGTCTCCCACACCCACCCGGTCGCGCACGTCCGGGAGGCGCTGGACGAGCTGGGCGCGCTGCCGTCCGCGCGGCTCGCGGCGACGCCGGGCGAGACCAACGTCGTCGTCGCGGGGCTCGTCACCCACCGGCAGCGCCCGCCGACGGCCGGCGGCATCGTGTTCATGACCCTGGAGGACGAGACCGGCATCATCAACGTGGTGTGCCCGCCGCAGGTGTTCCAGCGGCACCGCGCCCTCGCCGTCGACTCGCAGGCGCTGCTGGTCAGCGGCCGTCTGGAGCGCGTGGACGGGGTCACCAACGTGCGCGCGACCCGGCTGCGCCGGCTGCCGGTCCCCGGCCGGGTCCGGGCCCGGAACTTCCACTGAGACGAGATCGTGCGGCCCGCGCTAGAACCTCGCCGCCTCCTCTGTCATCGTATGGAGGCGTTGGGGCCGCGTGCCGCCGTGGGGCGGTCGCCAAGACGTGGCTCCGTGGGGGCGGAAGGTGAGACCTCATGGACGCGACCTCCCTGGGTGAGCTGCGCCCGGACGACCCCTCCCGGATCGGCCGGTACCGCATCGAGGCCAAGATCGGCGAGGGCGGGATGGGCGCCGTCTACCTCGGCCGCGACACCGGCGGGCGGGCCGTGGCCGTGAAGGTGGTCCGGGCCGAGCTGGCGGGCGACAGGACGTTCCTCGCGCGCTTCCACGACGAGGCCGCCAACGCCCAGCGCGTGGCGTCCTTCTGCACCGCGCAGGTCCTGGAGCACGGCGAGGACCTCGGGCTCGCCTACATGGTGACCGAGTACATCGACGGGCCGTCGCTGCTCCAGCACGTCAGCGCGAACGGGGCGCTGTCGCCGGGGATGCTGCACGGCGTCGCGGTCGGCGTGGCCGCCGCGCTCGTCGCCATCCACAGCGCGGGCCTGGTACACCGCGACCTGAAGCCGAGCAACGTGCTGCTGTCCATCTCCGGCCCGCGCGTGATCGACTTCGGGATCGCCCGTGCGCTGGACATGGCCTCCTCCCACACCCGGACCGGGCAGGTCGTCGGCACGCCCGGCTGGATCGCGCCCGAGCAGATCACCACGCAGCAGGTCACCCCGGCCGTGGACGTGTTCGCCTGGGGCTGCCTGGTGGCGTTCGCCGCCAGCGGGCGCAACCCGTTCGGGCAGGGCTCGTTCCAGATCATGGCGGCCCGCGCCGTGCACGCCGACCCCGAGATCGGCGACCTGCCGCCGTCGCTGGCCGGGCTCGTCCGGTCGTCGCTGCGCAAGGACCCCGCGCAGCGGCCGAGCGCCCGCGACCTGCTCCTGGCGCTGGTCGGCGGGTCCGGCGAGGCGGCCGTGACGACCGAGCTGGGCGAGATGTGGACCTCCCCGCCCGCGGGCGCCCCGGTGGTTCCGCACGCCGCGAACCCGTCGGCCACCTCCCAGGACGTTCCGGTCCCGCAACCTCGGCCCCAGCCCCAGCCTCAACATCAGCCGCAGCCTCAGCCGGAGCCGGAGCCGCGGACCGAACCCGTGTACGAGAGCCGCACCGACCCGCCCACCGCGCGGGAGTTCCCGGCGGCCCCGCCCCCGGCCCGGGGCCGGGGGCGGGGGCCGTCGCGGCGCGGCGTCCTCGCCGCGTCTACCGTGGCGGCCCTGCTGACCGCGGGGATCGTGGCGGGGGCCGTCTACCTGTCCGGCCGGGAGTCCGGCGGCGCGCGGAACGCGGCGGCGGGCTCGGCGGCGTTCCCGACCGCGCCGATGTTCGTCCGGATCGACACCGCGCCCGGCTGGCCGACGTCGTGCAACGCCGACATCGGCGTCTACAGGCCCGGCGACGCGTCCGCGAAGACGCTGGTGGGCGGGCCGAGCTGCGACGTCCTCCCCGAGCGTTCACCGGACGGCAGGCGCGTCGCGTTCACCAGGATGGGCGACAGGAGCGCCGAGGCCTGGGTGGCGAACGCCGACGGGTCCGGAGCCCGGAAGGTGACCGGCATCGTGCGCGGCACCCGCGTGACGTGGTCGCCCGACGGCACCCGGCTGGCCTACGTGGACGAGAGGGACGGCGTCCGGCAGATCTTCGCCGTGGCCGTGGCGGGCGGCCCGGCCACCCAGCTGACCACCGACGACTCCCTCAAGGACGACCCGATGTGGTCGTCCAAGGGCGGGCTCGTGTTCTGGAGCAAGCGCGACTCCGACGTGGAGCAGATCTACACCATGGACGCGGACCGGCCCGGCGGCGCCTGGACGCGGCTGTCCAAGGACGGTGTCCGCGCGGTCGACCCGGAGTGGTCGCCCGACGGCTCCAGGGTCGCCTACGTGCGGGGCCCAGCCACCGGGAGCGACATCTGGATCATGAACGCGGACGGGTCCGGCGCGCACGCGCTGACGTCCGGGGCCGCGCGCGACATGGACCCCGCGTGGTCGGGCGACGGCCGCTGGCTCGCGTACGTGCGCGGCACGGTCACCGACCCGGTGATCCGCGCCCTCCGCGCGGACGGCACCGGCGACCGGGCCGTCACGCCCGAGGGCCGGGTGCTCGGCCACCCGAACTGGTCGTAGCGGGCCGCACCGGCCCCGGCGCTCAGCCGGTGATCATGTCGAGGCGGCGGAGGATGACGCCCTCGCGCAGCGCCCACGGGCAGATCTCCAGCTCCGGCAGCTCGAACAGGTCCATCGCGGCGTCGGCGACGATCGCGCCCGCGAGCAGCTGCGGGGCGCGCCGCTCGGACACGCCGGGCAGCTCGGCGCGCTCGGCGGCGGGCATCGCGGCGAGCTTGTCGGTCCAGTCGGTGAGGTCCCCGCCTGCGAGCACGCGCCGCTGGAAAGGGCCGTCGGCCGTCGGGGCGGCGCCGCCGATCCGGGCGAGCTGCTTGAACGTCTTGGACGTGGCGACCGCGTGGTCGGCCGCCCCGTACCGGGCGACGTCCCCGACCCGCCGCGCGATCTCCGCGCGGACGTGCCGGCGCACGTTGCGGACCTCCTCGGCGGGCGGCGGGTCGGCGGTGAACCAGTCGCGGGTGAGGCGCCCGGCGCCGAGCGGCAGGGAGAACGCCGCGTCCGGCTCCTCGTCGATGCCGGAGGCGACCTCCAGCGAGCCGCCGCCGATGTCCACCACCAGCAGCCGTCCCGAGGACCAGCCGAACCAGCGCCGGACGGCGAGGAAGGTCAGCCTCGCCTCCTCCTCGCCCGACAGCGCCCGGATGTCGATCCGCTTGTCCTCGCGGACGCGCGCCAGCACGTCCTCGCCGTTGGAGGCGTCGCGGACGGCGGAGGTGGCGAACGCGACCAGGTCCTCCACGCCCTTGTCCTCGGCGACCTGCAGCGCCTCGTCGACGAAGTCGCGCAGCAGCGCCTCGCCCTCGTCGGAGAGCCGCTCGCCGTCCTCCAGATGATCGGCGAGCCGCAGGTCCGCCTTGTGGGAGTACGCGGGGAGGGGCCGCGCGCCCCGATGGGCGTCCACCACCAGGAGATGCACCGTGTTCGAACCCACATCCAGTACACCGAGTCGCATAATCCCGACGCTATCGGACCGATCCATGGCGCGGGCAGGCCCCGGCTGCGGCTATGGTCTGCGGCATGGAGCCGGGTCAGGAGCGGCGGTGGCGCGTACCGCCAGGTCACGTGGTGGTCAAGTGCGCCGCCGCGGCGGCCGTCACGGCGCTGCTCGTGCTGTACTCGCACGACCCCCAGTTCCTCTTCCTGGCGGGTGCGGCCGCGATCGGCCTGAACGTGCTCGCGCTGCGCGACCTGGTCGCCCCGGTCCGGCTCGCCGCCGACGGCGACGGCCTCACCGTCGTGACCGGCTACGCCAGGCGCCACCGCCTGAGCTGGGAGCAGGTGGTCTCCATCCGGGTCGACGAGCGGCGCCGGCTCCTGCTCCACACGCGGATCCTGGAGATCGAGACCGCCGACGACCTGTACCTGCTCAGCGCGTTCGACCTGGGCTCGGACGTGCACGACGCCGCCGACGAGCTGTACCGCCTCCGCGCCCGCACCGACCGGTGACTTACAGGGTGGGCAGTTCGGCCGGGGTGGGGAACGAGGTCTGGGCGCCGGGGCGGCGGACGGCGGCGGCGCCGGCGCGGGTGGCGTAGCGGGCCGCGTCCCGCAGGGAGTCGCCGCGCGCGAGGCGCAGGCACAGCGCGGCGGTGAAGGCGTCTCCGGCGCCCGTGGTATCGACCGCCTCCGACCGCGGCGACGGGATGGCGGCCGCGCCCCGGCCGTCGGCGACGACGACGCCGCCGGCGCCGACCGTGACCGCGACCGAGCGGGGCCCGGCCCCGGCGAGCTCCGCCGCCATCCGGCTCGGGTCGCCGTCGCCGCCGAGCAGGAACGCGGCCTCGTGCTCGTTGACGACGAGGGGGTCGCAGAGGGCGAGCAGCCCGTCCGGGACCGGCGCGGCCGGCGAGAGGTTCAGCACGACCCGGCGGCCCGCGCGGGCGGCGACGCCTGCGGCGGCCTCCACCGCGGGCAGCGGCACCTCCATCTGGAACGACACCACCGCGGCGTCCTCGATCAGCGCGCGGGCCGCCTCGACGTCGGCGGGGCCGAGCCTGGCGTTGGCGCCGGGCGAGACGATGATGCTGTTGTCGCCGTCCGGCCCGACCGTGATCAGCGCGACGCCGGTCGGGACGCCCGGCGTGGTCGCCAGGTGCGCCAGGTCCACCCCGTCGGCGGCCAGGGCCTCGCGCAGCAGGGCGCCGTGCCCGTCGTCGCCGACCCGGCCGACGATCGCGGCCCGGCCGCCGAGCCGCGCCGCCGCGACCGCCTGGTTGGCGCCCTTGCCGCCCGGATGCGTGGCCAGGTCGGACCCGAGCACGGTCTCCCCCGGCGCGGGCCGCCGCTCCACGCCCACCACGAGGTCGGCGTTGAGCGACCCCACCACGGCCACGTCACACCTGCGCTGTCCCACCTGTAACCGACTACACGCGCGGGGGCCGTCCGCGCAACCGCTACTCCGAGCGCAGTTCCGCCAGGTCGACGATCTCGGCGAGGTCCTCGACCGACGGGTAGTAACCGCGGCCGACGGGCACGCCGTCCCGCGTCACCAGCAGCGCGGTCGCCCCCCGCACGCCGGCGAAGTCCGCCCACACCGCGTGCGAGCCGGTCAGCCGCACCGCGGTCACCCGCAGTCCCCCGGGCCCCGTCCAGCTCCCCCGCCCCTCCCCCATGCACGGAACGTTACGCCTCGTGACTCCCGGTCATGATCTCGGGGGTGCCCGCACCGGGGCGAGCGGTTCGCGGGACTCGCTAGTCCGTCTCGAACGTCGCCGGGTCGGGGCCGAAGCGGACGCCCTTGTCCATCTCGCCGAGCGTCTTCATGTCGTCCGGCGTCAGCCGGAAGCCGAAGACGTCGATGTTCTCGGCGATCCGGGACGGCGTCGCCGACTTCGGGATGACCACGTTCCCGATCTCCAGGTGCCAGCGGAGCGCGATCTGCGCGGGGGTGCGGCCGTGGGCGCCGGCGATGCGGTCCAGGGCGGGGTCGTCCAGCAGCCCGTGGCCCTGCCCGAGCGGCGCCCACGCCTCGGTGCGGATGCCGTGGTCGCGGTGGAACGCGCGCATCCCGTCCTGCTGGAAGTAGGGGTGCAGCTCGATCTGGTTGACGGCGGGGACGACGTCGGCCTCGTCGAGGACGCGCCGCAGCGTCGGCACGGTGAAGTTGGAGACGCCGATCGACCGGACCCGGCCGTCGTGCTTGAGCCGCTCCAGCGCCCGCCAGGTCTCCACGTACATGTCGCGGCCCGGCATCGGCCAGTGGATCAGGTAGAGGTCCAGGTACTCCAGGCCGAGGCGGCGCAGGCTCGCCTCGTAGGCGCGCAAGGTGGCGTCGTAGCCCTGGTCGCTGTTCCACACCTTGCTGGTGATGAACAGCTCCTCGCGCGGCAACTCCGACGCGCGCAGGGCGCGCCCCACGCCCTCCTCGTTGCCGTAGACGCTGGCGGTGTCGATGCTGCGGTAGCCGTTGCGCAGGGCGACCGCGACGGCGCTCTCGGCCTCGTCTTCCCCCACCTGGAAGACCCCGAAGCCGAGCTGCGGCATCGCGGTCCCGTCGATGAGATCCACGTTGGGTACGGTCACGGTGTCCCTCCTTCCCGGCTGTGCGCCGTGTGCTTCTCCTGCCCAGCGACGTGCGGTCAAACATGGCCGAGTCGCGCGGGGCCCGCGGGCCGGGGCGTGGAGCCCCGGCCCGCGGGCCCGTGATCCGGCGGTGGTCATCCGGCCGTCATGACACGCTCCCCTCGAACGTCCAGTCGCCGGAGCCGACCTCGAAGACGGCGCGGCCGTTCTGGACGCCGATCCACCTGGCCTCCTGCGGTGCCTTCGGCCTCGCGGATCCGCCGAGGAGCGGGTACTCCACGCGGGCCCGCGTGTTCGGCGGGACGGTGACGTCCAGGCGGAGCTTCCTGCCGGCGCGGCGCCACGAGGACGCGGCGTGCCCGCGCGGCGTCTCGTAGGTCGCGGCCGCGCGGGTGACGTCGCCGACGATCGCCGGCCGGACGAGGAGGGTCGCGAACCCGATCGAGTCGTCGGTCTGGCCGAGGCCCGCGAGGCCCGCGTGGAACCACTCGTCGATCGCGCCGAGCATGAAGTGGTTCTGCGAGGCGCCCGAGGTGGGGCCGTCCCAGTTCTCGGTGAGCGAGGTCGCGCCGTGCACGACCTGGTAGCCGTAGCTGGGGTTGCCGGTCTGCGTCGCGACCGCGTGGATGACGTCGTCGCGCCCGGCGGCGGACAGCACGTGGAACACCGACGGCAGCGCGATCTCGCCGACCGTCAGGTGGTAGCCCTTCGCCTCGATGCTCTTCACCAGGTGGGCGAGGACGGCCGCCTTCCTGTCCGCCGGGACGACGCCCATGTCGAGGGCGAGCGCGTCGCACGCCTGGCTGCCGGACCCGTAGGTGTCGCCGGTGGCGTACTCGGCGTTGAACGCCGAGCCGATCTCGTCCGCGAGCGCCTCGTACCGCGCGGCGTCGGCTCCCTTCCCGACGACCTGGGCGATCCGCGCGAGGGCGGTGACGGCGCGGTGGTAGCCGAAGGTGGCGGTCACCCCCTTCGGGGTGCTGTTGTCGAAGGTGATCCAGTCGCCGAGGCCGTAGTCGAGCAGGTTCCCCTTCGCCTTCGCGGACAGGTAGTCCACGTAGCGGACCATGTTCGGGTAGTAGGTGCGCAGCGTCGCCTCGTCGCCGTACGCGCGGTACATCTGCCAGGGCGCGAACACGATGACGTTGCCCCAGTTGGGGTCGTCCCTGAACCCGCCGGAGAACACCGTGAACTCGGGCGCGATGTCGGGGACGAGGCCGTCCTCGGTCTGGGCCTCGGCGATGTCGCGGACGAGTTCGCCGTAGTAGGCGGTGACGTCGTAGTTGCGGGCGACGGCGGGGAACACCAGGTTGGCCTGCTCCAGCCAGCCGAGCTTCTCGCGGTGCGGGCAGTCGGTGAGGACGGAGTACATGTTGCTCTGCACGGCCCGGTCGATGATCTTGTGGATGTCGTTGAGGAGGCCGTGCGAGCTGGTGAACGAGCCCGCCCTGGCGTTGTCCGCGCGCAGGACGATCCCGGTGACCGTGCCGTCGTCCGGCTCCCCCGGCAGCCCTTCGAGCTGCAGGTAGCGGAAGCCGTGGTAGCAGAACCGGGGATGCCACGTCTCGGTGCCGTCGCCGGAGAGGGTGTAGGTGTCCCAGATGGGCGAGCCGGTGGTGTGCTGGCTGACGGTCCCGTCGGCGTCGAGCAGCTCGCCGGGGCGCATCGTCACCTTCGTCCCGGCCGGGCCGCTGACGCGCAGCAGCGGCCAGCCCGCGAAATTGACGCCGAGGTCCACGACGTGGACGCCGGCCTTCGGGCTCGTGATCTTCTTGGTGCGCAGGGTCTCGACCGGGACGATCGGCGGCGCCATGCGGGCGGCGAGCCGGTCGGTCGGCGCCGCGACGCGCACCGCCGCCGTCCAGTCCCGCCGGGTGCGGCGCGCGTCGTGGTCCTCGCCGCCGTACCAGTTGGTGAAGGTGGTCGCGCCGAGGGCCGTGCGCCACGAGGTGTCGGACGCGACGACCTCGCGCGACCCGTCGGTGTAGGTGATCTCCAGCTGGCCGAGGAACGCGGGCTTGCCGTCCGAGCGGGTCAGCTTCTCGTAGCGGCCGGGCGTCGGCGGCACGTGCGCCATGCCGGTGCCCAGCTCCACCTCCACGGTGTTGCCGCCGCGGTGGAGGAGCCTGGT
The DNA here is from genome assembly GCF_040649435.1 of Actinomadura sp. NPDC048955. Lineage (NCBI taxonomy): Bacteria > Bacillati > Actinomycetota > Actinomycetes > Streptosporangiales > Thermomonosporaceae > Actinomadura > Actinomadura sp. NPDC048955. The sequence continues at coordinate 153,830 of NZ_JBEZJI010000011.1, read as the reverse complement.
CACGTCGTAGGTGGTGTAGACGATCCGCTCCTTGTACTTGCTGTAGGGCGGTTCGAGGACGGCGTCGCTGACGGGCCGCCCGTTCACGGTGACGTCCAGGACGCCCAGGGCCGTGGCGTAGAGGCGGGCCGTGCGGACGCGCCTGCCGATCGTGAACTCGCGCCTGAGGACGGGCAGGGCCTCGGGCTGGCGGCGCAGCGGCGGCGGCGCCTCCTGGCCCTTGACCGCGGCGGCCGTGTCGAACGCCGTGCCGTCTCCGGAGGTCTGGACGGTGAAGTCCTCCGGGAAGTTGGGGGTCCTGCCGTCGTCGGTCGTCTCGTCGGTGCGCGGGTAGAGCCGGATCCGGTCGAACCGCTGCTCCCTGCCGAGGTCGATCTGGATCCAGATGGGCGCGGCGAGGTCCTGGTCCTTGCGCTCCAGGCTCGTGTAGCCGAAGGGCGCGGCGTCGCTGGTGAGGTTGCCGTCGGTGACGGCCTTCGGCTCCCACTGGCCGCCGACGGTGTAGCTCTCCGACGCGGTGACCGGCGCCTTCGCCGCCAGGTTCGGGCCGGACGCGCCGTCGAGCACCTGGATCTCGGCGAGCTGGAGCCGCGACACCTTGTAGGGCCAGCCCTCCTTGATCGGCAGCCCGAGCCGGGTCACGTTCAGCCGGACGTACCGGGCGGTGCGGGCGGCGAACGCGACCGTCGCGGGCGCGGGTTCCGGGTCGGCCGACCACACCGCGTTCCCGATCCACCCGGCCGTCCAGTCGGCGGGGGCGAGCAGGCCCATCTCGAAGTGCGACGGTTCGCTCCACGCGGACGCGCTGCCCTGCCCGTCCCACACGCGGACCTGCCACGAGGCCCGCTGCCGGGACTTCAGCGCGCGTCCCGCGTACACGGCCGAGACGGCGCCCCCGGCGACCTTGCCGGAGTCCCACAGGTCGGGGCGGTCGAGGCGGGCGTCCGTGCTCGCCACCCGCACCTGGTAGGCGCTCTGGACGGCGTCGCGCGGCCCGGCGGCGAACCGCCAGCCGAGCGTCGGCGCCGTGTCGTCGATGCCGAGCGGGGACGGCAGATGGTCGACCCGCAGGTCGGTGGGGCGCAGCTCCCGGTGCGGGGCGGCGGCGGGCGCGGCGAGGGCGGGAGCGGCGACCGCGCCGCTCGCCGTGACCGCCGCGGCGGCGATCCCGCCGGCCTGGACGAACCTTCTCCGCGACAACTCGTTCATGCCGTGCTCCTCAGGGGGTGGGTGGAGCGGGTTGATGGGGCGGTCATGCGCGGTCGCTCCGCAGGCGGTGCGAGCCGCGCAGACCGTCGATGTACACGTATTCGCCGTCGCTGTGGACGCCCAGTTCCAGGCCGGCCGCGCCCCGTGCGCGGGCGCCGTCCCAGACGAGGCGCCCGTCGACGCGGACCTCGACCCGGGCGCCGAACGTCGGCACGCCCGCGCGGCCGACGGTGGTGCCCGGAGCCTTCAGGTGCGCGGTGTAGGTTCCGCCGGCGACCTTCCAGGAGGCGTCGACCGCCCCGGCCGGCGTGGTGATCCTGCCCTGCGCGAACGTGAGGTCGGCCGGGTGCGGGACGAAGTCGAACGACCGTCCGCCCGTCCCGGTGGGGTTAAGGCCGAGGACGGAGAACGTGAGCGCCGGGGTCGGGCCCGTCGCCCAGGCGTGCGCGAGGCTGACGTAGGAACTGCAGAAGACGCACCCGTCCCCCGGGTTGCGGAATGACTCCCAGAAGGTGCTGCCGGTCCCCTCCGGGTGGTCCAGCATGTAGCCCCACTGGCGGCGGATGATGTCCACTCCGGCCTGGTCGGCGGCCTGGCCGCCGGCGGCGAAGTGGGCGTTCACCTCCATCGATCCTGAGAAGACTCCCGGGTTGCCCTTGTTCTCGGGGGCGGTCGAGGTGATCGCGTTCCAGTTGCCCTTGAGGGACGCGCTGATGCGGCGCGCCTGCGTCTGGTCGGCGAGGCCGTACCAGACGGCCAGGGAGTTGTCCGCCTGCGGGTGGATCGTCGAGTTCGGGTAGAACTTATACGCGCCGGCGGCCTCGTCCCAGAAGTTCGTGTTGATGGCGGTGCGGAGCGCGGCGGCCCGCTCGGCGTAGGACGCGGCCAGGGCGTCGTCGCCCTGCGCCTTGGCGAGCCGCGAGCCGGTGTCGAGGACGCGCCACATCAGCACGTTCGCGATGAGGTTCTCGCCCTTGGCCAGGATGCGGACGGAGTCGGACGTCCCGGTGATGGACACCAGGCCCTTGTCGTCCATCTTCCGCGTGATGAAGTCGACGCCCTTGCGGTACCGGTCCCAGACGCCCGACAGCCAGCGCGCGTCGCCGGTGTAGCGGTAGTAGTCCCAGCTCGCCGCGAGGGTCCACAGGTGGTAGGTGTCCGAGCCGTACTTGTTCAGCTCGGGCCCGGCGTAGGGCAGCTCGCCGGTGTCGCGCTGGTGCTGGTACACGGTGGTGAGCGCGTTGCGGGCGGACTCGGTGTCGTTGAACGCCGCGTAGGCGCTCGGGATCTCGATGCCGAGGTCGCCGGGCCAGACCGTCCGGTCGCGCTTGGCGCCGTCCACGAGGATGGTGTCGCCGACGCCGATGTCGCCGGTGCTGTTCCACAGCGCCGCCGGGGGCTCCCAGACCCGGCCGGTCTTCGGGGAGATCGTGTTGAGCTGGACGGTGTAGGCGCCCGCGTACCAGACGCGGTTGAGCAGGTCGTCGCTCGAATAGAAGTAGTTGGCGTACTTCGACGGGTCCTTCATCGTCGGCGCGGGGGTGTAGTACAGCGACACCTTGTCCAGGTCGACCCGGCCGCCGGAGGACAGGAAGATCGTCAGGTAGCGGAAGCCGCCGCGGAGCAGTTCGGCGGGCGTGGTGTAGGACGTGGCGCCGTCGACGTCCACGGACAGGGCGCCGTCGCGGCTGCGGGGCCCTCCGGTGGACGCGTCGCTCGTCGTGTCCACGTACGTGGACGACTCGGAGAACGCGACGCCGACCTTCTGCGGGCCGTCCGACCCGGCGAAGTGCAGCGTGGTGAGTCCGCTGACCTCCTTGCCGAAGTCCAGCGTGACGGACGATCCGGCCCCGGTCAGGCTGGTCGTGCCGCCTTTCAGGACGGCGCCCGGGTCGGCCACGGAGCCGCTGGATCTGAAGACGGACACCGGGTGCAGCGTCCGCGACGACGGGGAGAAGTTGTACCGCTCCCACGGGGCGGGACCGCGGCCCGGCTGGGCGTAGGCGGTGGCGAGCGGGGCCGCCTGGGCGGCGGTCAGGGCGGACAGTCCGAGAGCGACGGCGACTACGCCGCGGCGGCGCCTGGATACGCTGGTGCGCATGGATTCCTCGCGTTTTCCGGTCTTGAGCAGGACGTGGGATGAGGGGTCCACCGTGCGGGAGGGCGGGCCAACGCCCTCCCGCACGTTCGGGGTTCAGCGGGTGGAGACCACCGCCTCGCCGTAGGGGACGAGCCGGACGGGCCCGATCAGCCCGTACCGCTGGCGGGACGCGCCGCCGTACACGCCGGGGTCGCAGACGCGGAGCCGGTTGTTCAGCGTCGTGGCGACCTCGACCTCGATCGTGTTGTTGCCGCGCCGCAGCCACGGGCCGATGTCCACGACCGGGACGATCACGCTGACCGGGAGCCGGTGGCCGTTGACGGTGACGCGGCAGGTGTCGAGGACCTCGCCGAGCTCCAGCAGGGCGCCGCCGCCCGTCCAGTCCACGGTGGTGGTGTAGGTGCCGATGCCGGAGACGTCCGCGAGTTCGGGGATGTCCGGCCACGCCTTGAGGCCGTCGAGTTCCAGGTCGTGCCGCTTCACGCCGTCCGGCGTCATGTCCTCCACCTGGAGCCGCCAGGAGGTGAGGGTGCGCGCCTCGGGCACGGCACCGATCTCCGTCCGCACGGTGCGTCCGCCGGGCAGCGTGGTCGTGTAGGTGCCGGCGGAGGTCGCGCGGGCGACCAGGCGCTGCCGGTCGACGCGGAGCCCGGCCTGCGACGCGGTGGCGGACGGGGCGTGCCCGCCGCGCGCCAGGATGATCACGGTGGCCTCGGACGGCTGCAGCGCCACCCGGAGCGTGACCGTGTCGCCCTCCTCGCGGTACACGGCGATCCGCTCGGTCTCGCCCGTCCACAGGTTCAGCCGGTACGGGACGGCCTCGCGGTCGGACCGGGTGAAGGTGACGTCGTGGTCGATCGCGGCGACCGGCGGCTTGACGGTCTCGGCGTGCTTGCCGTTGCACAGGTAGAAGTAGTCGGCGCGGCCGTCCCGCCGGTGGGCGGTGAGCAGCGTGGACGCCTCCGCGTTGGAGACCGCCGGGCGCAGGCCCAGGTCGGCCAGCGCCCCGGGCACGTCGGCCTCCGCGGCGACGACCCGGACGCGCGGCTGCGCGAACAGCTGCTTCAGGACGGCGCGCAGCCGCTCGTTCTCGCCATCGCGCGCGAGGCCCGGAACGGTCGCGGCCGACCAGTCGCCCAGGAACACCAGCGGCAGGCCCGCCTTCGTCAGCTTCAGCATGGTGCGGGCCGTCCCGAGGGGCAGCGTGCACTCGTTGCCGCCGAAACGGTCGCCCTCGACGAACACGACCTTGTAGGCGGGGCCGCCGGGGGCGAGCCGCCCCCCGGACACGGTCGCGGACGGCAGGTCGAGCAGCGGCGCGCTGATGAGCTGGTGCGTCCAGCCCAGCGGGACGCCGCTCTTGGTGAACCATCCGGCGCCGATCCCGGTCTTGGTGTAGCCCTTCTGGCGGAACACGGCCACGTCGATGCGGCTCTTGCCGGCCTGCATGGCCAGGTGGACGCGCGACAGATAGCCGGCCACGTCGGGGACGTGCCGCCACGTCGGCTGGCGCGGTCCCCACGACTCGGAGAACCCGACGCCGCCGTTGTAGGGCGTGAACGCCGCGAATCCCGGCCACGCCGCTCCCGGCGCGATGGCGTAGGAGAAGCCGTGCAGGACGGTCTGGTTGAGCCCGGCCGCGTAGGCGCCGCCCATGGTGCGGAGGAACTTGCCCCAGGTGGTGTTGTAGGCGCCGCCCTGGTAGGCGCCTGCCTCGCAGGAGAGGATCGTCCGGCCGCCCATGTCGCGGCCTCCGGCGAGAGCGCGGTAGTCGTCCAGGTTCTTGAACCCGAGCGACTCGCCCTCCGGGACGTCCAGGATCGCGGCGGTGTGGATGGCGTCGGTCTCCAGCCCGTACGGCTGCGCGCGGTACTCCAGCCCGAGCGAGTGCGCCCACTTCGCGAGCGCCGCGAAGTGGAACTCGTTGAACAGGTCGGAGACCGTCTGCCAGAAGTCGTGCCGCACGTGCGAGGTGGTCGCCGCGTCGTAGGCGAACTTCGTGTTCTCCTTGAGGCGGACGATCACCGGCAGGTACGGCATCAGGTCGTAGCCGCGGCGCCGCCTGAACTCGGCGGGCAGGTCGGGCGTCCAGTTGAGCGCGTCCGTCTCCAGCTCGATCGAGTCCTCGAACAGCGTCGCGCCCGCCCGCTTGATCAGCCCGCGGACGTCGCGGGTGAGCAGGCGCGCCTCCCAGAACGCGGTGACGGCGCGCGTCCCGGCGCGGCTGAAGTGGTCGACGACGCAGTTGTCCGGGGAGGAGTGCGGGCCGGACTCTGGCCGCTGCCCGCTGCCGCGCCGCCAGTAGGAGAACAGCAGCCAGTCGCCGCCCTCCGGGGCCGTCCAGGTGATCCGCTCCCCCTCGGCCTTCGAGGTCAGGTCGGTGAACGACGCGGGGTCGAGGCCGGTCTCCTTGCGGGTGGTGTTCGCGGCGTCGAGCCGGACGGCGTGGACGGCGACGAGGTGGCGCTTCGTCACGCCGTCCTCGGGCGCGGCGACCGGCTCGGGGACCGGGCCGTCGTGGGTGGCGCCGCCCGCGACGGCCGCCGTCCCGTACGCGAGTTCCTGGACGGCGGCCTCGTCGTCCGGCGTGATGGTCGGGACGGCGGCGGGCCAGGCCGGGCCGATCGTCAGGTCGACGGTCACGCCGCGCCGGGCCGCCTGGTCGAGCGCGGCCTCGACGCCGGCGTTCCAGGCCGGGGTCCCCCAGCCGTGCCCCGCCGGGTCCAGGACGGACTTGTCGCGGATGCTGTGGTGCACGGCGACGATCTCCGCGCCGCCGAACCCGGCGTCCGCGATCTGGTCGATCTCGCGCCGGATCTCCGCCGGGTCGACCAGGCCGTCCGGCCACCACCAGCGCAGCCGCGGCCGCACCGCCGCGCCGGGCCGGGCGAACCCGCCCGGTCCCGCCTGCGGCGCGGCCTGGGCGGCCGCCTCGCCTCCGAGGACCGGGACCGCGCCCGCCGCGACGGCGGCAGCCGTGCCCATCTGGAGCACGCGCCTGCGCGTGTACCCCTGCCCCGTGCGTTCGTCGTTCACTGTCTTCTCCTGATCACTGTGATGCGGCCGGAGCCGACCGGGCCGAGGGTGAGGAGCCGGCCGGTCGCGTCCCGGCCCGTGGCGCGGGGGGCGCGGGCATGGGGTCCGGTGACGCGGAACGCGCGCGGATCGTCGTCGCCGAGCTCGACGACCAGGCGCGCGGACATGCCGGGCGGCACGTCCGCGTCCAGGCGGTACCCCTCGCGGCGGTCGAGCGCGACGGAGACGGGGCCGCGGATCGTCGGGACCCGCCCGGAGATCCGGGTCAGGTCGCCGGGGCGCGGCCGGATCTCGATCTCGGCGGCTCCCGGCGCGGTGATCCGCACACCGAGGACGTGGCGCGGGATGACGTTCGCGGGCGCCGACCCCCAGGCGTGCGAGAACGTCATGTTGGGCTTGAGGGACGGGTCCCACGCCTCGGCCACGATGGTCGCGCCCAGGTCGTCCATCATGTGCAGCCAGGAGCTCATGCCGGTGGCCGTCATCAGCCCGATCGCGGCCTTGGCCTGGCCGGTGGCGAACAGGGCGTCCAGCAGGAACTGCGCCCCGTAGACGCTGACCTTCATGCCACCGTCCGCGAGGGTCTCGCCCAATGCGCGGACGACGGAGTCGGGAACCGTGCCGGGCCCCGCTACGCCGAGCGCGACCGGGTACACGGTGGCGTGCTGCGCGCTGTGGGTGGTGCCCGCTCCGTCGAAGAACCGCCCGTTGGGCGCGTCGAGCAGCTTCTCCCGCATCGCCTTGGCCAGCGTGCCGGCGCGGCCCCGCCAGGTCTTCGCGTCGGCGGTCTTGCCCAGGGCGTCCGCGATGTCGGCCATGGCGGTGAACGCGGCGTACTGGCAGGCGTTCACGACCGTGTTGACGTCGGTGAACACGTACCCGTCACGATTCGACGTGGGCCAGTCGACCAGGTCCTGGGTCGGTGAAGCGGGGCTCTTGTGGACGAGCCCGTCGTCGCCGAGGTGCGCCGTCAGGTGCTTGGAGACGAGGAGGGCGTAGTCCGCGGCGAGCTGCTCCGGGTCGCCGGTGTGCAGGTAGTCCTGCCAGGCCGACATGACGTTCATCAGCCGGTACTCGGTCGGCCAGGTGGGGTTGCGGGTGAGGTAGACGTCGGAGGCGCGGGCCAGCGCGAACGAGCGCTGCACCGCGTACTCGGACGCCTGGTTGATGAGCGCGTCGCCCTCGTAGGGGCCGCGTTCGCGTGTCGGCGTGTCGGTGTAGAGGTCGCCGCGCGTCGCCTCGATCGAGTACCGGCACATCTCGTACACGCGGTCGAGGTCGGGGTCGGAACTGGAGAACGACGCGTCGGAGTCGCGCCAGGCGGCCCGCCAGGCGCGCCCGGTGGCGGCCTGCGAGAGGTCGAGGTCGTCGTCGCAGTTGAGCTGCGCGTAGCGGAACCCTCGGTAGCCCCAGTGCTCGATGGTCTGCGGTCCGTCGCGGAGCGTCCAGACCTCCTTGTAGGTGACGCCGGCGCGCAGCGCGTACCTGACGGTCCCGTCGCCGTTCAGCTCCTCGCCGAGCCGGACCTCGACGGTCTGCCCGGCCTTGCCGCGCACGGACAGGCGCAGACCGCCCGCGATCTCCCGTCCGAGGTCGACGAGCCAGGTGCCGGGCGACACCTTCCGCACGGACGCGGGTTCGGCGTCGTACAGTCCGACCGGTTCGACGAGCGCGGGCTCCAGCCCGGCGATGGCCGCCTTCACCACCGCCGGTTCCCAGCCGGAGTCGTCGAAGCCGGGGCTCGTCCACCCGGCCGGTTCCTGCCGCATGTCCCAGTACTCCTGGGGGCCGGTGTAGAAGCCGGAGCCGATCGTCCCGGCGTCGCGCAGCAGCCCCGCCTGGCGTCGCGTCCTCCACGCCGAGCCGCTCGCGACGGTGGTGGTCGTTCCGTCGGCGTAGGTGACGACGAGTTCGGCGAGGAAGCGCTTGTCCTCGGGGGTGAACGCCAGAGCGGCGAGCGCGTTGCGCCGGCCCGGCTCCAGCGCCTTGGTCACGTCGAAGGAGTGGTACTTCGGCGCCCCCGCCCCGCCCCGCATGGAGGCGAAGCCGGCCACCTTCCCGTTCACCCAGATCTTGGCCGGGTACTGGCGGATGGACGCCGGGGACTGGGCGGCGACGTGGAGCACGGCGGCCGCGATCGGCTTGCGCTCCGGTACGAACTCGGTGCGCAGCAGCGCCCAGGAGTCGTCGGGCGACCCGGCCGAGGACAGCGTCGACTGTCCCTTGGCGAGGGTCAGGGCGCCGCCGGCGACCGTGCCGGCGCCGAAGGTGCCGCGGCCGTCGGTGAAGTCCTCGTCGATGACCGCTTCGCCGTCCGGGCCGGTGAAGGTGACGTGGTCCCACACGTTCGCCTCGGTGGAGCCGTTGCGCATCCCGACCGTGCCCGTCCGGTACGTGGCGTCGGTGGCGGTGTCGACCTCGGCGCCGTCGATCGACGTCCGGAAGGTCGAGCCCTCCATCTCGACCGCCACGTCGTACCAGCGGCCCGTCTCGATGGGGAACGGCAGCCGCTTCTCCTCCAGCACCTGGTAGGCGCCGTTCACGCAGACGTGCTTCTTCAGGACGCCCGGAGCTCCGGCGCGCAGCTGCCACAGGTAGTTGGCGCTCGTGCCGGACGCCCGGAACCAGAGGCTCGCCGCGACCGAGGTGATCTGGAGCCGGGCCTTGAGGACGCCGTCGCCGGGCGCCCGCGCGGCCGTCGTCCAGATCGGCTCGGCGGACCACCCGCCGACGCCCGTGGCCAGCAGGGCGGGCTCGGACCAGCGGGAGGGCTTGGGCCCGTCGAACGTCCGGACCCGCCACCAGTACGCCGTCCGCGGCGACAGCGCCGGGCCGCCGTACGGCACCGCGACGGACGCCGCCGACGCGGCCCTCCCGCTGTCCCACGCGTGCGGGCCGTGCTCCAGGCGGGCCGGCGTGGTGGCGAACTGCACCTGGTAGTGCGTCTGCCTCGTCCCCGGGCCGAGGTCGGCGACCTGCCAGCTCAGCCTCGGCCGGGCGCCGACGCCGAGGCCGTCCGGCATCAGGGAGGTCAGCAGCCCGGACGGCGTCCGTGCCGCCGGGGGCGCGGGGGCCGCCGACGCGGTGCCCCCGGCGGAGCCGAGGACGACCGTGCCCGCCACCCCCGCCGCCGACGCCCCGAGGAAGTGGCGCCTGCTCATCCCGCTGGATCGTTCGGTCATCTCCGTGCTCCTCAGAGGTGGTCGGATCGGAAGGTGAGGTGCCCGGAGCCGGCTTCGAACACGGCGTAGCCGTCCTTCATCCCGGTGAAGCGGGCGCCGCCCGGTCCGGAGACGTGGACGTCACCGGCCGAACGCGCCGGGACGTGGATCTCGGCGCGGACGTTGACCGGGATGTCCGCGTCGAGGGAGAAGCCACGGCCGGCGCGCTTCCACGTGACGCCGACGTCTCCGCGCTGCAGCGGGACGGTCCCGGACGCGCGGTCCAGCCCGGTCAGCGGCGGCCTGATGCGGACGGCGGCCGAGGCCGGGGCGGTCACGGTGACGCCGAGGAGGGTCTGCTGCACCTCGACCAGCGACGTCGCGCCCCAGGGGTGGGAGAAGCTCTGCCCGGTCTCGGGGGCGTCCCACGACTCCCAGGTGAAGGTGCCGCCGCGCGCGAGGATGTTGCCCCAGCCCGGCCCCTTCGTGTCGGTGAGGCGGGTGACGACGTCCGCGGGACGGCCGCCGAGCGCCTCCAGCAGCCGGTGCGCGGTCATCGGCCCCATCTGCATGCCGAGCCCGGCGATGTACGACTCGACCTTCTCCCGCCCGTCGGCGGGGGCGACGCCGTAGGCGAGCGCGTAGGCGTTGGCGATCTGCGAGGCGTGCGTGCTCTGGGCGCCGTCGCTCTTCAGGCCGTCGATGTAGACGCCGTCGGGACGGCGGAGCTTGGCGTTGATGTTGCCGGTGAGCGTCCCGGCGTCCTTGCGCAGCGCCTCCGCGTCACCGTTCCTGCCGAGCGCGTCGGCGGCGCGGGCGGTGGCGTTCAGGACGTCCACGCCGAGCACGTTGATGACCGTGCGGGCGGCGGTGTCCATGTCGTGCCCGTAGCGCATGGTCGCGGGCCAGTCGATGATGCCGTACCTGTACTGCCCGGACCCTCCTTCGAGGTTGGTGACCAGGCCCGTCCCCTCCGCGATGTAGCGGCGGACGTAGCCGGCGACCGCGCTCATCACGGGGTATGCCTCCGCCAGGGTGGACGCGTCGCCGGACTGCTCGTAGTAGTCCCAGATCCAGCCGGGGAACATCTCGGTGTAGTCGGGGATGTCGCGCTTGCCGTCGCCGTTCGGGTAGACCGCGTTGAGGCGTCCGTCCGGCCAGTACCGCGCCTGCGACGCGATGAACTCGCGGATCGCCTGCCGGGTCAGCCGCCGCTCCCCGTAGGCGCCCATCATGGCGAGCGAGGTGTCGACCGAGTCGCCGAGGAACTGCCCCTTCTCCCGGGTCGGCGTGTCGAGGAACTGGGACTGCGACCCGTACAGCGCCGACCGCGCCATCAGGTCGTAGGCCGCGTTCACTCCCGCGTCGGACGTGCGGAGCCGGCCGCCGCGGGTCACCTCGTCGTGCTGGAGGACGGCGGAGACGTCGCCGGCCTCGGCTCCGGCGTCCGGCGCGATCTCCAGGTAGCGGAAGCCGACATAGGTGAGGGGCCGGAAGGTCTGGTCGCCTGCGCGCTGGGTGTAGCCGTAGCTGAGGTCGGTGTCCTGGTTGTCGTCCTTGGAGCGGGAGACCGTCCCGTCGTCGTTGAGGACGTAGGAGGCGTGCATGTCGACGTGACGTCCGGCGACGCCGTCGCGGAACCGCACCACCGGCACGGCCGGGATCACCTTCCCGAAGTCGGCGACCAGCGCGCCCGAGTCCAGCCGCGTGACCTTCACGGGCCGGACGGCCTGGTACGAGAGCGCGGTCTCCTGCCCGTGCAGGTGCTTGAACCCGGACGCGGGATGGACCCCGACGACCTGGGGGTCCTGCCAGGCGGACGTGTCGTGCCCCGGCTCGTCCCAGCCGAGCGGGGCGGCGGTGCCGTCGATGTCCTCGACGTAGTCGCCAGCGTCTCCGTTGCGCTTCGGCGCCTTCTTCCAGGGGGCGCGCGTGACCTTCCACGTCCCGTCGGTGACGACGACCTGCCGGGTCCCGTCGGCGTGGTCGATGACCAGCCGGACGAGCAGGCCGGGCTCGCCCTTCGGACGCCCCTGCCCCGACCCGTACCAGTGGTAGAGCGCGCCGATCGTGGCGGGCCGCCCGGCCTTCACCTTCGAGGTGACGTCGACGGTCTTGTAGAAGCCGTCGTCGGCGTACTCGAAGGCCGGGCCGCGGTCGACGGTCTCGCCGTTCAGGTGCAGTGCGTACTGCTGGCCGGCCGCGATGTGCACGCGGGCCCGCACGACCTTCGACGCGCCGACCGTGAAGTCCTTGCGGGCGAGTGTGTAGTCGTCGGCCTCCGCGGTGGTGCGCCGGATCCAGGTGGCCTGCCAGTCCCGGTCGGAGAGCCCGGTGTCGAACGCGGCGGGCCGCGCCCACGGAGAGCGCTTTCCGGAGGAGTCCCAGGTCCGGACGGTCCACGTGTAGGACGTTTCCGGCGCGAGCGACGGCCCGGCGTACCGCACGTACTCCTGGCTCCCCGACCGGACCCGGCCGCTGTCCCAGACCGCCGTGCCGGACGGCCCCCGCACGATGATCTCGTACGCGCTCTGCACCTCCCCGGGGTCGCGGTCACGGGGCGTCCACCCGAACAGCGGCGCGCCCTCCACGCTCAGCGGGCGGGCCTGGTCCCCCACGGTCAGCCCGGCCGGCGCCTGCGGCGCGTGCCCGGCCTTCAAAGCCGCCTGCGCGGTCCCGGGAAGCGCCACCACGGCGGCCGAGAGCCCGGCCGCGGCGGCGACGCGGAACGTCTTGGAACGGATCATGAGGAGTGGTCCTCCAGTTCGTTGCTGCGGCTTGGGGTCATCCGCCGGACGGGGCCGGGGGCGCCCTCGCGCCCCCGGCCCTCCGGCCTACGGCCTTACGGAGAACCCGCTCATCTGCACGTTCGCGGCGATGCCGTCCCAGCTCCTGGTGATGTCCAGGCGCACGTAGCGGGCGCTGACCTTGGCGAAGGCCGTCGTCCCGCCCTCCTTGGGCGTGTCCGTGGCGGTGGCCACGGTGCGCCAGTTCCGGCCGTCCGAGGAGACCTGGACGCCGTAGTCGCGCGGCCCGTAGTTGGAGCGCCCGCCCACGACGACCGAGCCGAACTCGACCGGCGCGCCGAAGTCGACGCCGTAGCGGACCGGGTCCGTGGGGGTCGGTCCCTGGCCCGCGGCGCGGCCCCACGACACCCAGAACGTGCTCGGTGACCCGTCCACGGCGAGCTTGGCCGGGTACCGGTCCTGTCCGGCATCGGCGACCACCCGCGGGAACGGCGTGCCGCCCGGGTTGAGGGCGAGGTCACCGGAGTGCCGCAGGGTCACCGCCGTGACGGCGGACGGTCCGGCGTCGCTGCGCGCGGTCACCTTCAGGGTGCTCGCGCCGGACGCGACGCCCTTGCCGCGCAGCCCGACGGGCACCGTCACCGAGCCGCCGGCGGGCACCGCCACGCGGCCCCGCTCCGGCTCGGCGCTGATCCCCTCGGCCGCGGACGCGGTGACCGTCACGTTCGCCGCGCGCCCGGAGGCGTTGGTGACCAGCACGTTCGCGCGGTTGTAGCCGCCGTCCGCCAGCGGCAGCTCCGGTTCGAGCGCCTCGGCGGTCAGCACCGGCCGGTCGCCACCGGACGGGGTGAGGACGGCGGGGCCGAACAGCCCGTAGTCCATCGGCGCCCGGGACGAGGCCCCGGTGCCGGGCGCGGAGCGGACCGCGTTGAGCAGCGTGGAGGCGACCCGCACGGTGATCGTGTTGTTCCCGGGCCGCAGGTACCGGCCCACCTGGACGTGCCGCAGGTCGGCCTGGTTCAGCGGCGGGAGGTCGTGGCCGTTGACGTTCACCCGGACGGTGTCCACCGGTGTCCCGAGGTCGAGCGCGGCCGAGTCGATGCCCTTCCAGCCGTCGTCCAGGGCGACGTTCGCGGTGTAGGTGCCCACGCCCGAGACGTCCGCGAGGTCCACGGGGTGGCCGTTGGCCTTGGTGATCGCCGACCAGGCGGGCAGCGCGCCGCCCTCCCCGGCCTTCACCGTGACCGGCCCGAGCGTCGTGTGCGCGGTGTCGCCGGGCCGTCCGGAGGGCCCGGGGCCCCAGGAGTCCACCGACAGCGACCACTCGTCGAGCTTCACCGGCGGCGGAACGGCCGCCGTGCTCTGCCCGCCCTGCGGGCGGGCGGTCTGCGGGCGGCCGGTGAAGGTGGCGTCGTGCCGCGGCGTGACCGCGATGACCGCGGCGTCGTTCGCGGCCAGCCGGACCGGGACGGTGACGGTGCCGTGCCCGGACGTGTAGCCGCTGATCGGGGTGATCTTCCCGGTCCAGGTGTCCAGCCGGTAGGGGACGCCGTCGCCGGTCAGGGTGACCTTCTGCGCGGTCGCGGTGTTCGTCTGGTTGTACAGGTAGTAGTAGTCGGTGGAGCCCGCCTGGCGGCGCACGTCGAGGATCGCGCCCGAGCCGTCGTGCGGCGTGGCGGCGGGCGTGACGTTCAGGCGCCGCAGCGCGTCCGGCGCGTCCGCCTCGCTCGCCACCCGCACCACGCCGCGCTGCTTGAGGAGTTCGGAGACGGCCGACTTCAGCCGCGCGTCCTGCCGTGCGGTGTCACCGTTGCCGGGCACGGTGCTCGGAACGTCCCCGACGATGACGACGGGCAGCCCCTGCCGCGCGAGCCGGAGCAGCTTCTCCGCGGCGTCGACCGGCATCGTCTTCTGGTCGTTCAGCAGCACCGCGTGGTAGGCGGAGCGGTCGCCGAACAGGGCGCCGCGGGAGAAGGAGGCGTCCTTGCGCCGCAGCAGTCCCGGGCTGAGGTACTCGTAGGTGTATCCGGCCGACGCCAGCGCCGAGGAGCTCTGGATCAGCTTGTTCGACCCGCTCCCGGTGGTGCCGGTGCCGTTCATCCCGAAGTCCTGCCAGTACACGGCCAGGTCGAACCGGGGCTTGCCCTGCCGCAGCACGAGCTGCATCCGGGCCAGGCTGTCATTGACCGCCCGGTAGTCGGCCCAGTTCGGGCCGCCCTTGTCGCCGAACGCCTCCGAGTAGGAGGTGTTGCCGCCGTAGGTCATGCCGGGCCAGGCCGACTGCGGGCCGGCGCCCGCGGGCCCCCTGCTCAGGTACGGGAAGCCGTGCCAGACGACCTGGTTGACGCCGCCGGCGAAGCCCCGGTAGACCGCCTGGAGGTTCGAGGCGTCCGTTCCGGCGCCGGCCGTCGAGCCCCACACCGAGCCGGAGAAGGCGCAGCACTCGTCCGACACCACCGGCCGCCCGGACACGTGCGCGCCCGTGGCGACGACCCGGTAGTCCTGCACGTTGCTGTAGGCCCCGACCGACTGCCCGAACGCGAGGGACTCGCCCTCGGGGACGTCGACGTGCGAGGCGGCCTCCGGGACGTCCACCGGGATGCCGTAGGGCTGGATGCGGGTGCTGATGTGGTGCTTGTGGGCCCACTCGCGCAGCACGTCGAGCCGGTTGCGGATGTAGAGGTCGCTGAGGGTCTGCCGGTAGTCGGTGCGGACCCGGGCGCCGGCGCCGCCGCCGAAGTCGAAGAACGGCCGGTCGGTGATGCCCTGGTCACCGGCGCCGGCGAGGGCGGGGAGCACCTCGACCGGCGAGTAGCCGCGCAGCTTCGTCCACTCGCCGACCAGCTCGGACGTCCACTTCTGGGTGGTGCCGAGTTCGAGCGAGTCCTCGAACAGGTCGCTCTCGCCCATCTGGGCGAGCAGCTTCCGCACGTCGGGGGTGAGGATGTGCTCGTCGTAGAAGTCCGTGGTCGCCTTCGCGCCGGCCTTGCTGAACGGGTCGAGGGCGTAGTTGGTGCCGGTCGCGGTGTAGCCGGACAGGGACTGCCCGCTGGGCGTCTGGTAGAAGGCGATCAGCGCGTAGGTGCTCTCGCCGTCGCCGGGGAAGTCGACCGCGAGGCCGCCCTGGGCGTCCACCTTGGAGGTGACGTCGGTGACGCTCGCGCGGTCCAGCATCCGCGGGCCGCCGGCGGAGGCGCAGCCCGCGTCGGCGCACTTGGCGACGAGAGCCGCGATGAGCGTCTTCTTCGCGCCGGCGGGCGGCGCGACGTTGAAGTTCGCCGGCAGCGCACCGGACCTGCCCGTGCCGCCCTTGTGGAACTCATGGGAGAAGACGACCTGCTGCTGCGCGCTCGGATCGTTGACGTCGTTCACGGTGGGAACCGTCGCGGGCCAGCGCGGGCCGATGGTGAAGTCCAGGCCGAGGCCGTTGGCCTTGGCGGCGGCCAGCATCGTCCGGGTCTTCTGCGCCCACAGCGGGGTGCCCCACCCGTAGGTCTTCAGGAACTCCGGGGAGTTGTTGCCGGCGCCCTCCACGCTGAACGGGGCGACCTCGGCTCCCCCGCCGCCCGCCTTCCTGATCTGTTCGAGCTCCGCGGCCAGTTCCCTGTCGTCGGTGTGGGCCAGGGGCTGCCACCAGCGGTACTTGGGCCGCACGGACGCCGGAGGGTCGGCGAAGGTCGCGCGGGTCAGGGCCGGGACGCCCGGACCGGACGGCGGGGCGGCCTCCGCGGCCCCGGCGACCGCGAGGCCGGACAGGGCCACGAGCGCGGCCGCGGGGACCGCGAGCAGCCGGGCCTTGGAACGGGTCATGAGGTGTAGCCCTCCAGCTCGATGACGCGGCTGTAGTTGTGGTCGTTG
This sequence comes from Actinomadura sp. NPDC048955, assembly GCF_040649435.1. Lineage (NCBI taxonomy): Bacteria > Bacillati > Actinomycetota > Actinomycetes > Streptosporangiales > Thermomonosporaceae > Actinomadura > Actinomadura sp. NPDC048955. Next base: position 137,718 of record NZ_JBEZJI010000011.1, on the reverse strand, counting down.
GAGTCGTGGACGAGGAGCCGGAGCGCCGACGCCTCGACGGGCGCGAAGGTCTTCTCGACCGTCCCGGCGGTGCTGCCGGTGACGGTGCCGACCGTCGTCCACGTCCCGTCCACGCGTGCCTGGACGTCGAAGTCGCGGATGCCGGTCTTGGCGGCCGGATGCGCCGGGTCGTCGAGCGTGAGGACCTTCACGCGGCCGACGCGGCGCGGCTCGTCCCAGGTGGCGGTGAGGGTGTCGGGGAAGTCCCCGGCGGTGTCGTCGTTCCATCCGCCGACGCCGTTGAGCCAGACGCCGGAGTCGGTGCCGCCGTCGTTGGCCCACGCGGGCGACGAGCCGCTGTGGGTGCTGGAGGCCGACATCTCGGCGACGCGCACGAGGTTCCCGGTGACGCGCACCGGTGCCCGCACGCTCTCGTCGTCGACGGTGAGGGTGACGGTCCCGTCCGTCGCGGCGCCGGTGCGCCCGATCGTGACCGGGACCTCGGTGGAGCCGCCCGCGGGGATCGTGACCCGTCCCGCGGCCCCGGCCGTGAAGCCGTCCGACGCGGCGGCCTTCACCGGGACGGTGACGGCGCGGCGTTCGAGGTTGGTGACGCGGAACCGGGCCTTCGAGGACTCGCCCTCGATGACGGGGACGTCGACGCCGAACGGGGGTTCGACGGCGAGCTGGGTCCGGTCCTGCCGCACGGAGCCGGGGGTGCGGACGGTGAACGTCCAGGACCCGGATCCGACCTCGTAGACGGCTCGCCCGTCCTGGACGCCGAGGGCCTTGGCGCCGGCCGGGGCCTGGGCACCGGACGCGCCGAGCAGCGGCACCTCCACGCGCGCGGGGGCGCCCGGCGGGACGGTCACGTCGAGCCGCAGGTCGTGCCCGGACCGGCGCCACGCGCTGGAGACGGCGCCGCGCGGCGTGCGGTAGGTGGAGGCGGCGCGGGTCAGGTCGCCGACGACGGCGGGCCGGACCACGAGCCTGCCGAACGCGACCGAGTCGGCGGCCTGGCCGATCCCGGCGAGCCCGGCGCCGAACCACTCGTCGATGGCGCCCAGCATGAAGTGGTTCTGGGAGCCGTAGCCGGTCGGGCCGTCCCAGTACTCGGTGAGCGCGGTCGCGCCGTGCACGACCTGGTAGCCGTAGCTGGGGTCGGTGACCTGCTGCGCGACGGTGAGGATGACGTCGTCGCGCCCGGCCGCCGACAGCACCCGGAACAGCGCGGGCAGCGCGATCTCACCGACCGTGAGGTGGTACCCCTTGGCCTTGACGGAGGCGACGAGGTGGTCGAGGACGGGCTGCCGCTGCGTCTCCGGGACGATGCCGAGGTCGAGCGCGAACGCGTCCCCGGCCTGGCTGCCGGAGCCGTAGGTGTGCCGGGCCTCGTCCAGGTACTCGGCGTTGAAGGCGCTCGCGATGTCGCCGGCGAGCTTGCGGTAGCGGGCGGCGTCGTCGTCCTTGCCGAGCAGCCCGGCGACGGAGGCGAGCGCGGCGGCGCTGCGCTGGTAGCCGTACGTGGCGGCGATCCCGCGCGGCGTGGTCTTGTCGACGGCGGCCCAGTCGCCGAGGCCGTAGTCGAGCAGGTTCCCCTTCGCCTTGGAGGTCAGGTAGTCCAGGTAGCGCCGCATGTTCGGGTAGAAGTCGCGCAGCGGGCGGGTGTCGCCGTAGGTGCGGTAGTGCTGCCAGGCCGCCAGGATGATGGCGCTGCCCCAGTTCGGGTCGTCGCGGACGCCGCCGGAGAACTGGACGTACTCGGGCGCGATGTCGGGGACGAGCCCGTCGGAGGTCTGCGCCTCGGCCATGTTGCGCAGCAGCGCCGGGTAGTAGGCGGCGACGTCGTAGTTGCGGGTGACCGACCCCTGGACGAGCTGGGTCTCCTCCAGCCAGCCGAGCTTCTCCCGGTCGGGGCAGTCGGTCAGGATGCTGTACATGTTGCCCTGGATCGACCGGTCGATGATCGTGTGGATGCCGTTCAGCAGCAGGTCGGAGCTCTCGAACGATCCGGCGGAGGCGTTGCCCGCGCGCAGCACGACGGCCGACACGGCGTCCGCGTCCGGCGCGGACGGCAGGCCCGTCACCTGGAGGTAGCGGAAGCCGTGGTAGACGAAGCGGGGGTGCCAGGTCTCCGTGCCCTTCCCGGCGAGGGTGTAGTGGTCCTCGACCGGGGGACGCCGCGCACCGCCGGCGATCATCGTGCCCTGCTCGACGAGGCCGTCCGCGCCGAGCCGCTCCCCCGGCTTGAGCGTCAGTTCCGTCCCGCGCGGGCCACCGACCCGGATCTGCGGCCAGCCCGCGATGTTCTCGCCGAGGTCGAAGACGTAGGTGCCCTTCTCGGGCTGCGTGACCTTCACGGTCCGGCGGCGGCCGACGGGCACGATCGCGGGTGACATGCGCGAGGTGAGCGCGATGCCGGGGTCGGGGGCCTCGGCGGCCGGGCGCCAGGACGCCAGGTCCGCCGACGGCTCGTCCCAGCCGTCGCGCGCGAGGCGGGCGTCCTCGTCCTCACCGCCGTACCAGTGCGTGAACGTGGTCGGGCCCAGGTCGGTGCGCCATGACCGGTCGGTGGCGACCCGGGCGGTCGTCCCGTCCGCGAGCGTGACCTCCAGCTGGGCGAGCAGCTTCGGCGCGCCCTGCGCCCCGACGTACTTGGTGTAGCGGTCGCTGGTGGAGGTGACGTTGTAGGTGCCGTTGCCGAGCCGGACGCCGATCGCGTTGCCGCCGCGCCGCAGCAGCTTCGTGACGTCGTAGGCCGCGTACTCGGCGCGCTTGCGGTAGTCGGTGTTCGGCGGTTCCAGGACGGCGTCGCTCACCGGTCGGCCGTTGACGGTGGCGTCGTAGATGCCGAGCGCGGTGATGTAGAGCCGCGCGGACCGCACCTTGTCCTTCAGCGAGAACTGCCGCGCGAGGAGGGGCAGCCGCGGCAGGTCCGTCTGGTAGGCGGGCGGTGGCTCCTGGCCGGTGACGGTCTTGGCGGTGGCGAACGGGCCGTCCGCCGAGTCGGAGGTCTGCAGCGTGTAGTCGACGGGGAAGTTCGGCGTCTTGCCGTCGGCCGTCATCAGGTCGGTGCGCGGGTACAGCTTGACCGACGCGAGGTCCTTGACGGCGCCGAGGTCGAGCTGGAGCCAGATGTGGTGGCCGGGGTCCTGCGAGCCGTAGGCGGGGCTCGTGTACCCGAACGGGGCCTTCTGCGTGGTGAGGGATCCGTCGGTGACGAACTCCGGCATCCACTTGCCGGGGTATTCGCGGACCTCCGACGCGGTGACCTTCGCGCCCTTCGCCACGTCGGCCCCGGACGGGTCGAGCGCCTCGATCTCGGCGAGCTGGAGCCGCGACAGAAGCGAACCGCCCTCCTTGACCGGCAGGCCCAGCTTCGTCACGTCCAGCCGCAGGTGGCGGGCCCTGGTCCCGGCGGGCAGCGCGACGGTGGCGGGGGTGGGCTCCCGGTTCAGCCAGCGCTCGTCGCCGATCCACTTGGCGGACCAGTCGTCCTTGGCGAGCAGGCCCGTCTCGAACCGGGCCGGGGTGCTCCAGTCCGACGCGCGCCCCGAACCGTCCCAGACCCGGACCCGCCACCACACCTGGCGGCGGGAGGTGAGCGCCGTGCCCCGGTAGACGGCGTCGGCGGCGCCTGAGGAGACCTTGCCGGAGTCCCACAGGTCGGCGCTGCCGAGCCGGCCCCGGGACGTCGCCGCGACCACCTGGTAGGCGGCCTGCGCGGAGCCGCGGCCCGGGGCGGACAGGCGCCAGCTCAGGGTGGGCGTCGTGTCGTCGATGCCGAGGGGGTCGTCGAGCGCGTCGGTCCGCAGCCCGGTGGCGCGCAGCCCTGGGGCGTCCGCGCGGGCGGGCAGTGCGGTGACGGCGGTGAGCGTGAGGCAGAGGGCGACGCCGCAGACGGCACCGCGTGGTAGGGGGATTTCGGGCATGACGGAACATCCTTCGGACCTGCGCGGGGGTGGGGGGTGACGGCGTCGCGCCGTAAGGGTGTCGTCAGGGGTTCACATGGACCAGTTCGATCTCCAGGAGGTCGGCGAGGGCCTTGAGTTCGGCGACGCGGTGGCCCGTCCCGAGGGCCCAGTGGTGGGAGATCCCGGTGGCCGACCACGCGTCGGTCCACTCGCCGGGGTCGCAGCCGAAGTCGACGCGGGAGGTGGTGTTGCCGATCTTCAGCAGCGGCCCGTCCACGGTCTCGCCCTCGGACGCGGCGAGCGCGAACCGGCCGTCGCGGCGCTGGATGACCCCGATCGCGGTGACCGGGCCGTGCCTGACGTCGAACTCGACGGACACGCCGTAACCGCGCTTGCCGTGGTAGACGCCGAGTCCGCGCAGCAGCGGGCGGCGGGCGCTGATCGCCAGGTGCGCGGGCCCGTCGTGGCCCATCTCGACGTGGCCGCGGTGGAAGTCGAGCGCCTGCAGCTCGGTGAAGGAGCCGCCCGCGCCGAGCCGGTCGGCGATCAGCATCGCCAGGGAGGTGCGCAGCTCGTACTCCCCCGCCGCCGGGATCCCGCGCGCGGTCAGCAGCGACGCGCCGAGGATCATCCCGGCGCCGAGCCGCTCGTGCACCTCGCCGTCCAGGCCGCGGTGGTAGTAGGCGAGGCTGTCCAGCTCGAAGTCCTCGACGAGGCGGTCGAGGCCGACCGAGACGCGCGCCGCCCAGGTCAGGTCGTCGTCGTCGACGGACGCGTCCAGCTCGAAGATCTTCTCCGCCTCGGCCCGCTTGGCGGCCGTCTCGGCCTCGGTGACCTTCTCGACCCGGACCCGCAGGTCGTCGAACTCCAGCACCTCGACGTGCCCGCCGAAGTTGGCGCTCACGAGCGTGAGGTCGGTGGAGACGTCGAGCATGCCCGGGTACAGGTGGCCCATCAGCCCGTGCCTGCCCCGCCGCAGCGCCGCGCGGACCCCGGCGGCGCGCACCCAGCGGCCGATCCTCGCCCAGGCGCGCTCGTCCTCCAGGTAGCCCGACACCGAGCGGAACGGGACGCCGCAGCGCGCGAACGCGTTCGCCATCTCCGGCAGCGGGCAGGCGCCGCAGTAGGCGAGCCACTGCCCGGTGTCGAAGGTGGCGTGGTCCATCGACTCGGTGGGCTGCAGGTTGATCAGCAGGACGGGCGCGTCCGCCCGCTGCGCCACCGGGACCAGCATCGTCGCGGTCATGTAGGTGGTGAGGAAGCCGACGATGATGTCGCAGCCCGCGGCCCGCAGCCGCTCGGCCGCCGCCGCGCCCTCCTGCGCGTCGGAGATGAACCCGACGTCGACGACCTCGGCGCCGAGCCCGCGCATCCGCTCCGAGACGCGCTCGGCGGACCGCTGGAGCTGCGGCAGCAGGTCGGGGAACTGCGGCCAGTAGGCGCCGAGCCCCCCGGCGACGAGGCCGACCTTCACCGGCGGCGGCGCTGTGGTGTCTGCCATTGGTTGTCCTTTCCTAACGGGCCGTGAGGGTGTGGCGCCCGGCGGACGCCCCGTCCACGTAGACGTGGCCGCCGTCTCCGGACACGCCCGGCGCGGTGGCCTTCCCGCCGGCCCAGACCGTCCGGCCGTCGAGGGTGACCCGCCGGGTGGACGGGGTGATCGGGACGCCGAGCCGGCCGTGCGTGCCGCGCGGCGCGGTGACCGTCAGCCGGAGGCCGCCGCCGCTCCTGCGCCAGGACGCGGCGAGGTCGCCGTGCGGGGTCGGGACCGTGCCCTCGGCCCAGGTCAGGTCCCCGGTGAAGGGGACCACGGACCAGGATTCGTACCCGGGGGCGGCGGCGCGCACCCCGAGCACCCTGGTGCTGAGGGTGACGGTCGGCTGCGCGGCCCAGCCGTGCGCCAGGCTGGAGAACTGCTTGAGGTTGGGCGTGCCGTCCGGCTGCATGTGCTCCCAGAACGTGGAGCCGGGGTCCTGCCTGAGCTGGTGGCCCCAGAAGCGGCGGATCAGCTCCAGGCCGGACGCGTCGCCGGTCTCCAGCCGGGCGTCGGCCTCGAACCCGCTCGGCAGCGGCGCGTAGAACGGCGGGAGGCTCGCGTTGGGGGTGGACTGGGAGACGGTGAGCGAGCCGATGTCCGTCCAGTTGCGGGCGCGCAGGTAGGCGAGGGCCCGCTTGGCGCGGTCGCCCCCGGCGATGCCGGTGAGGACGGCGGTGACGTTGCCGTCCTGCGGGTAGGCGCCGGGGATCTCCCGGGACAGGCGGTACGCGCCGGTCGTCTCGTCCCACAGCTGGTCGTTGACGGCCCGCTTCACCGAGGCGGCCCGTCCGGCGTAGGCGGTGGCGGCGGACGCGTCGCCGCGCGCCTTCGCCATCGCGGCCATCTGGTCGAGGTTGCGGGCGTAGAGGGCGTTGACGTAGGTCTCGTGGCCGCAGTCCGAGTACCCGTAGTGGCCGCACGAGCCGGAGTCCTTGAAGCCGATCAGGCCGCCGTCGTCCGCGGCGCGGACCGACTCCAGCCAGGCGGTCGCCCGGGTGAGCTGGGGCCACCACCGGTCCAGGTAGGCGCGGTCGCCGGTGTACCACCAGTGCTCGTACATGTTGGACACGAACCAGGTGACGTACTCGCCGTAGGTGCGCAGCTCGTTCTGGTTGTGCTGCCCGACGAGGCTCGCGGCGGGCATGTAGCCGTCCGGGAGCTGCTGGGCGGCGAGCGACGACAGCGAGTTGGCGACCGAGCCCAGGTCGTAGGTGCTGACGTAGGCGACGGGCGCCTGGACGGCGAGGTCGCCCTGCCAGACGATCCGGTCGCGCTTGCCGCCGTCGTAGATCACGGAGGTGCGCGGGTCGGCGTGCGGGACCTGCGCGTCGGCGTGGTCGCCCTCCCCCGGCTGGTAGGGCCACTTCTTCGCCGTGTTCGAGGCGCCGGTGTTGATCTGCACGGTGTAGGCGCCCGCATACCAGATCTTGTTCAGCTCGTCGTCACTGGAGAGGAAGTGGCCGCGGTAGCCGTCCAGGTCGCGCTGGTCCGGCGCGGCGGTGAAGTCGAGGGAGATCTCGTCGACGTCGACGTGCCCCGGGCCGTCCAGGAAGAGGGTCGCGTAACGGAAGCCGCCGCGCAGCTCCTTGTCGCGGACGGTGCCGGGCACGCTCACCCCGTCCAGCGGGAGGGCGTGGCTGTCGGTGTCCTGGGTGTAGGGCTGGCCGGGGAACCCGTTCCAGATGTTGGCGGTGTCGCAGCCCGGTGCGATCTTCCCTTGGCCGTCGTTGGCGTCCGGGGCGAGCGCCATGTACTCGACCGATTCGGAGAAGCAGGCGCGCAGCCCGGGCCGGTCCGCGGAGGCGCCGTTCACCCGGACCTTGAGGTGCCCGGCGACCTCCTTGCCGAAGTCGACGATCAGCAGCGGGGAGCCCGCCCGGTCGGCGGCGCCCGTGAGGCGGACCGCGTCGCCTCCCCGCCGCAGCGCGCGGCGCGGGTCGCCGTCGATCGCGCCCTGGCGCGGGTCGGCCTTGAACACCCTGGCCGGCGAGACGTCCCGGCCGGAGGGGGCCAGGACGTACGGCCGCCACTGGCCGGGGCGCGGCGTGTAGGAGGCGTCCTGCCAGGGCCCCTTCGCGGGAGGCGAGGCGACGGCGGGGACGGCGAGCGCGAGGGTGCTCGTGACCGAGAGGGCGGCGGCCGCGGCCGCGCGGGCGAGGGAGCGCCGGGCAGTGGGGGTAGCCATGATCACTCCAGTCAGCGGGACGCGGTCAGGATGGACGTGCCGGTGAGGCCGGGCACCTGGACGAGGCCGTCCCGGACGGTGACGCCGGGTTTCACGGCGGCGCCGTGCCGCCAGACGACCGTCCCGCCGGCGCGGACCTCGGACGCGCCCCGGGCGGGGACGCCGACCGTCGCGGTGGTCCCGCGCGGCGCGTCGACGCGCAGCGTGAACGTCCCGCCGTCGCGCTTCCAGGCGGCGGTGATGTCGCCGTGCGGCGTCGGCACCCGCCCCTGGGCCCAGCGCAGCCCGCTCGCCGGGTGCGGCAGGACGGTGAACGTCCGGAAGCCGCCGGAGGCCGGGGCGACGCCGAGCACCTGGTTGGTCAGGAACGAGGTCGGCGCGGCGGCCCACCCGTGCGACAGGCTCGTGTACGAGCCGAGCTGCGGCGCGCCCGCCCGGCTGACGTTCTCCCAGAGCGTCCCGGGCTGCGCCTTGCCGAGCATCGGGTACCAGGTGCGGCGCAGCAGCGACATCGCGCCGGCCGTGTCGCCCTGGGAGGAGTGGGCGAGCAGGGCCTGCGCGGACACGAAAGGGCTGATGTACTGCGGGACGGCGCCGCCCGCCCTGTCCACGGTGAGGTCGCCGTGCGGGTCGGCGAGCCTGTCGCCGAAGAATTTCAGCACCGACGCCGCGCGGTCGCCCGTGGCGACGCCCGCGACGACCGCCATGGCGTTGCCGTCCTGGGGGTGGTTCCCGTCGGACGGGCTGACCTTGTAGGCGCCCGCGGCCGGGTCCCACAGGCGGTCGTTCACCGCCTTGGCGGTACGGGCCGCGCGCTCGCGGTAGGTACCGGCGAGCCCGGTGTCGCCCTTGGCCTCGGCGGCCTGCGCGGCCTGGCCGAGCACCTTGACGTACAGGGACGACACGTAGGTGCCGCCAGCCTCGTTGCCGTAGCCCCAGGTGCCGCCGGCGCCCTTCATGCTGAGGAGGCCGTCGTCGCCCGCGTTCGACTCCAGCCACGCGACGTTCTTCTTCATCGCGTCGTACCACTTGTCGAAGAACGCCTGGTCGCCGGTGTAGAGGTAGTGCGTCCAGTAGTTGTGGACCCACCAGGCCGCGTACTCGCCCCAGCCCATGTTGTAGCCGAACTTGTCGGTCAGGTAGAGGCCGGGGATCTGTCCGTCGGCGGCCTGGCCCTTGGCCATGAACCCGACGGCGCCGGCCGCCGGACCGGCCTGCCCGGTCGACAGGTAGGCCACCGGGTCGGCGACCGCGTTGTCCCCGCCCCAGATCATGCGGTCGCGCTTGGCGCCGTCGCTGATGACGCTGTCGCCCTCGCCGACGATGGCGTCGTTGCGGACCGGGCCCTCCTGGCCCGGGTAGGGGCGCCCGGTGGCCGGATCGATCGTCGACATCTGGACGGTGTAGGCGCCCGCGTACCAGAGCCGGTTCAGGGTGTCGTCGCTGGACAGGAACGCGCCCTTGTAGCCGTCCAGGTCGGGGTTGGCGGGGTCGGCGGTGAACTTCAGCCGCAGGTCGGACAGCCGCACCTCGCCGGGGCCGTCGAGGAAGACCATGAGGTAGCGGAACCCGCCGCGGATGACGGGGTCGGTGAGCGCGGAACGCCCGTTCTTGTCGTGAGATGGCGACCGGGTTTCCAGGTAGTGGGTCTCGGTGGCGAGGCCGACCGGGTCCTGGCTGTAGTCGGAGGCGGTCGTGAGGTATTGCGCGCTCTCGCTGAACGCCAGGCCGATCCTGGGCGAGCCCTTGCGAGCTTCGGCGGTGACCTGGATCTGCCCGCCGACCTCCTGCCCGAAGTCGTAGACGACGTAGGGGCGGCCGTACTCGTTGGAACCGAGCGTGGTCGTGCCGTTCCGGAAGGCGCCGGACGGGTTCCGCACCGTCCCGCCGTAGGGCGCCGCGGGGGCCTGGCCGTCCTTGTACAACGTCCACACGGCGTGGACGCGGGCGCCGGGGCCCGGCTTGCCGGTGTTGCGGAACGTGACCCGCATGTCCTTGGACGAACCCACGAGCTGCGCCGGGACGGCCACGTCGTAGTGGACGAGGCCCGCCTTGTCGCCGCTCCACACGCCGGCCTGGGCCGGGTCCGGTGCGCGCTCGTGGACGACCGTCCCGTTCACGAGCACCTCGTAGTGCGCCGTGGCGCTGCCGGCCTCCTCGACCCGCAGCGTGACCGCGCGCCCGGGCGTGACCCGCAGCCGGTAGCCGAACGCCGCGCCTGCTTCGCCGCCCGTCTGGCGGGTCATGACGCCGTCGGCCTTGGCGGCGGTGGAGGACCCGGCGTCGAGGTCGTGGCCCTTCTCGGACGTGCCGGAGGCGGCGGTCACGTGGTCGCCGTTGACCCCGTACGCCTCCGCGGCCCGCACGGGGCGGACGTTGCGGCCGGAGGGGGCGAGGACGTAGCGGTCGGCGCGGGTGAGGGACGGAAGGCCGAGTCCTTTCGGGGAGGCGGACGCGGCGGCGGGCGGGAGGGCGACCAGGGCGGCGGCGCCCAGGGCCAGGAAGGTGACGGCGGACACGTGGGAGCGCGCGAACTTCTCAGCCGGCGGCATCGTTATCCCTTCGGGTTCACTTGGTCGAGCGGGCCCAGCAGGGACGGCCGGCGGCCCGGTGGGGACGGCGCGGACGCGGCGGGGTGAGCGCCGCGGCCGCGCGGTCCGGGCCGCCGGCCGGCCTTCTTCCAACGGGGCGGTTCCTCCCTCAGCGCAGGAACGCGGCGGCGACGCCGGCGTCCACGGGGACGTGCAGTCCGGTGGTGTGGGTCAGGTCCCCGCCGGTGAGGGCGAAGACGGCGGCGGCGACGTGCTCGGGCAGCACCTCGCGCTTGAGCAGCGTCCGCTGGGCGTAGAACTCGCCGAGCCTCTCCTCCTCGACGCCGTACACGGCGGCGCGCTTGGCGCCCCAGCCGCCGGCGAAGATCCCCGAACCGCGCACGACCCCGTCCGGGTTGACCCCGTTGACGCGGATGCCGTGCTCGCCGAGCTCGGCGGCCAGCAGCCGCACCTGGTGCGCCTGGTCGGCCTTGGTCGCGCCGTAGGCGATGTTGTTCGGACCGGCGAACACCCCGTTCTTGGACGAGATGTAGACGATGTCGCCGCCCATGCCCTGCTCGACCATGACGCGGGCGGTCTCGCGGGACACCAGGAACGAGCCGCGCGCCATGACGTCGTGCTGGAGGTCCCAGTCGGCGGCGGTCGTCTCCAGCAGCGGCTTGGAGATGGACAGGCCGGCGTTGTTGACGACGAGGTCGACGCCGCCGAACGCCAGGACCGCCTCCCGGACGGCCGCGGTGATCTCGTCCTCGGAGGTCACGTCCGCGCCGACGGCGATCGCGACGTCCGGGGCGCGCAGCGCGGTGGCGCCGATCTCCGCGGCGACCTTCTCGGCCGCCCCGAGGTCCCGGTCGGCGACGACGACGCAGGCGCCCTCGGCGGCGAGGCGGCGGGCCGTGGCCGCGCCGATGCCGGAGCCGCCGCCGGTGACGAGCGCGACGCGCGAGGCGAGGGGCTTGCTCGCCGGCATCCGGCGCAGCTTGGCCTCCTCCAGCTCCCAGTACTCGATGCGGAACTTCTCCGCCTCGTCGATCGGCGCGTACGCCGACAGCGCCTCCGCGCCGCGCATCACGTTGATCGCGTTGACGTAGAACTCGCCGGCGACCCGCGCGGTCTGCTTGTTCGCCCCGAAGGAGAACATGCCGACGCCCGGCACCAGCACGATCGCCGGGTCCGCGCCGCGCATCGGCGGCGAGTCCGGGCCGGCGTGCCGGTCGTAGTAGGCGGCGTACTCCTCGCGGTAGGCGGCGTGCAGTTCCCCGAGCCGCGTCCTGACGTCGTCGAGCGGCGCGTCCGGCGGCAGGTCCAGCACCATCGGCGCGACCTTGGTGCGCAGGAAGTGGTCCGGGCACGACGTGCCGAGCGCGGCGAGCCGGGGGTGCTCGGCGCGGGACACGAAGTCCAGCACCGCCTCGCTGTCGGTGTAGTGCCCGACCTGCGGCCGGTCCGTGGACGCCAGGCCCCGCACGAGTGGGAACAGCGCGGCGGCGCGGGCGTGCCGCTCGTCCTCGGGCAGCACCGGGTGGACGATCTCGCCGAACGGGTCGGGCCTGCCGTGCTCGGCGATGTAGGCCTCGGCGGTGCGGATGATGTCGAGGGAGTTGGCCTCGCACTCCTCGCTCGTCCCGCCCCACGCGGTGATGCCGTGCCCGCCGAGGACCACCCCGATGGCGCCCGGGTTGGCGCGCTTGATCTCGGCGATGTCCAGGCCGAGCTGGAAGCCGGGGCGCCGCCACGGCACCCACGCCACCCGGTCCCCGAAGATCCGGCGCGTCAGCTCCTCGCCGTCTGCGGCCGTCGCGATCGCGATGCCGGAGTCGGGGTGCAGGTGGTCGACGTGCGCGGCCTCCACGAGGCCGTGCATGGCGGTGTCGATGGACGGCGCGGCGCCGCCCTTGCCGTGCAGGCAGTAGTCGAACGCCGCGACCATCTCGTCCTCGCGCTCGACGCCCGGGTAGACGTCCACGAGGGCGCGCATCCGGTCCAGCCGCAGGACGGCCAGGCCCTTCTCGGTGAGGGTGCCGAGGTCGCCGCCCGAGCCCTTCACCCACATCAGCTCGATGTCGCGGGCCGTCACGGGGTCGGTGACCGTGGCCTTCGCGGACGCGTTGCCGCCCGCGTAGTTGGTGTTGCGCGGGTCCGAGCCGAGGGTGTTGGCGCGTTCCAGCAGGCGCTCCACCTCGGGTGGAGTGGCGGTCATCGGATGTCTCCTCGTGTGCGTGGCTTCATGGACGTGCGTGGCTTCATGGACGTGCGTGGAAGGTGTAGGAGCCGGACGCGGCCTCCACCCGGACGACGCTCCCGCCCGCGCCCTGGCCGGTGCCGAGGACGCGCACGCCCCGGGCGGCCGTCAGCGGCCGTCCGCTCTCGCTGACCCGGTCCGCGGCCGCGGCGGGCAGTTCGATCTCGGCGGTGGCGCCGACGGGGACGCTCACCCGCAGTTCGAACCCGGAGCCGGACTTCGTCCAGCGGACCGCGACCGGGCCGTGCGGCGTGGCCGTGGAGCCGTTCACCGAGGTCAGGTCGCCGACCGGCTGCGGCGCGATCCGCACCCGGTCGAATCCGGGCGCGGCCGGCGTGATCCCGGCGAGGTCCTCGGTGAACCACTCGCCGATGGCGCCGCCGAGGAAGACGTGGTCGCGGGACCGCGAGTCCAGGTCCCAGCGCTCCCACAGGGTGGTGGCGCCGTTCGCGGTCCAGTACCCCCAGCCCGGATAGGTGCGCTGGTCGGCGACGCGGTAGGCGAGGTCGCCGTGGCCGCGCCTGGTCAGCTCGGTCAGCAGGTACTTGGTGCCGAGCGCCCCGGTGTTGAGGTGGTCGCCGCGCTCCTGGACGTCCCGGACGAGCCGGTCGGTGACGGCCTTCTGCGACTCCTGCGGCGCGAGGCCGAGGGCCAGGGCGAGCAGCGCGTTGGTCTGCCGGTAGCCGGGGTCGGACTTGGTGACGTAGGCGTCGCCGCGCAGGAACGCCTTGTTGAAGGCGTCCTTGGCGCGGGCGGCGGCGGCCCGGTAGCGGGCTGCGTCGTCGCCGTGGCCGAGGACCTCCGCCACGTCCGCGATGATCGTCGCGTTGGAGTAGGTGTAGGCGGTGCCGTGCAGGCGCCCGTCCTCGGGGGTGTTGCCGTTGTACCCGGGGGCGAGGTAGTCGTTGAGGCTGCTCGGGTAGAGCCCCGCCCCGTCGGCGCGCTTGAGCCATCCGTCCAGGTACGCCCGCATCGCCGGGTAGGTCGCGGTGAGGACGTCGCGGTCGCCGTACCGCTGGTACATCTGCCAGGGGATCTCGGTGAGGGAGGCGTGCCACGGCGGCGCCTGCCCGTAGTAGCCGAGGCCCCAGCCGTTGTCGGGCACGATGCCCGGGACGGTCCCGTCGGGGCCCTGGCTGTCGCGGTGGTCGGTCATCCACTTGGCGAACAGCCGGCGCAGGTCGAAGCGGCCCATCTCCATCTCGGCCATGAGCTGCGCGTCGCCCGTCCACCCGTTCTTCTCGTACATGGGGGTGTCGGTCGGGATGCCGTGCCAGTTGTTGACGACGGTCTGCCGGGTGACGGTCTCCAGCGTGTTGAACAGGTCGTTGGAGCTGCGGAACGAGCCGTTCGAGCGCAGGTCGCTGTGCACCTCGCGGCCGTCGAGGTCGTCGGCGGTGGGCGGCTCCCCCGGCCAGCCCGTCACCTGGACGTACTGGAAGCCCTTGTAGCTGTAGCGGGCCTCCCACGTCTCGGTCGTCCCGCGCCCGGCCAGGACGTACTCGTCGGTCTGGAAGCGGCCGGTGACCAGGCCGTTGCCCGCCTGGACGGTGCCGTCGGAGTTGAGCCGCTCGCCGTACTTGAGGCTGACGGTCGCGCCCTTCGGGCCGCTGGTCCTGATACGGGCCCACCCGGCGGTGTTGTGGGGCATCTTGAACACGTAGACGCCGGAGGCGGGGTTGGTGACCGCGACGGGCCGCAGGGTGCGGGCGACCTTGATCGGCTCGTGCTCCTCGGGCACCACGGTCGCGGCCGGGGCCGTGACCGTCGCCGCCTGCCGCCAGGAGGAGGCGTCGAAGCCGGGACGGTCCCAGCCGGGCTTCTCCTCGCGGGCGTCGTAGGTCTCCCCGCCGTAGAGGGAGTCGTAGCGGACGGGGCCCTCGGCGTAGCGCCACTGCCCGTCGGTCGCGATCGTCTGGGTGCCGCCGTCGTCGTAGGTGACGACGAGCTGGGCCAGCAGACGCGGCTCACCGGTCCACGGGGCGGCGTTCCAGTTCCAGGCGTTCTTCTGGGTCATGCCGTAGAAGCCGCGCCCGAGACGCGCCCCGATCACGTTGCCGCCGTGCCGCAGCATGCGGGTCACGTCGCGGGTGACGTACTCGACGCGCTTGTCGTAGCGGACGAACCCGGGCTGGAGGACCTCGTCGCCGACGCGCCTGCCGTTCAGGCTCAGCTCGGCGTAGCCGCCCGCCGCCGCGTACAGCCGCGCCTTGGCGATCTTCTTGCCGGGGACGGTGAAGTCGCGGCGCAGGAGCGGCTCGGGGAGGGTGGGCTTCTCGGGGTTCACCTCGCCCCAGGGGGCGCCGCCCCAGGCCGCCAGCACCTTCGCCTCGGGCCAGGCCGCGTCGTCGTAGCCGGCGGCCTTCCAGTCTCCGGCGGGCTCCTCGTTCGCGGCCCGCCAAGCCGCGCCGGTGTCGACCTGCTTCGGGTCCTGCCCCGGCAGTTCGAGGCGGCCGAGCAGCCCGGCGGGGCTGGCCTTGCCGTTGGTCGCCTTGACGGCGACGACGTTGCGGCCCGCCCGCAGGTGGGCGGTGACGTCGACGACGATGGGGCGCCGCCAGTTCTCCGCCACCGGGTCGGGGTCGCGTCCGCCGACCTCGGCGCCGTTCACCCAGGCGGTGAAGCCGTCGTCGGCGGTCATGACGAGGCGGGCGCCCTGCGGGACCGCGGCCAGGTCGAACGCGCCGCGGAAGTAGCGCGAGCCGGCGGGCGCCTGCGTCTTGGGGTCGCCCTCGGGGTACCAGATCCAGCTGGTGCCGCGCAGGTCGGGCGTGGACGCGGCGCTCTCGGGGGCGCCGATCCAGGAGCCGCGCCAGCCGTCCGCGCCGAGCGCGGTCTCGAACCAGGTCGGCGCGCTCCAGCGCGTCCAGTGCCCGCGGGCGTCGGCGACCTTGACCCGCCAGGTGTAGCGGGTGGCCGCCTTGAGCGCCGGGCCGCCGTAGCGCACGTCGTAGCCGCGGGCCGACGCGACCGCGCCCGAGTCCCAGACGGCGCGGTCCCCGTCTGCGGTGGCGACGGACACGCGGTAGGCCGTCTGCCGCTGGCCGCGCTCCCCCGCGCTCAGCACCCATCCGAAGCGCGGCTTCGCGGCCGAGACGGCGTTCGGGGTCGTGGCGTGCTCGGTCTCCAGGCCGCCGACGCGCAGGGCGGCGGTCTCCACCGCGTGCGCGGGGACGGCCACGGCCAGGACGAGCCCGGCGGCGGCGACGAGGGCGACGGGGCGGCGCGGCATGCTCATGCGCCCCAACCGGCCGCCTGGCCGTCCTTGCGCTCCTCGGTGATCCGCTCGTAGTAGCCGGACGCCTTGTAGGCGGCGACCGGGTCCGGGTGCAGGCCCATCTCCTCGCGCAGCTCGGCGAGCAGCGGCCGGACGTCGGTGTTGTAGGCGTCCATGAACACGGCGTTCGCCTCCAGGACGTCACCGGACCGCTGCGCCGACCGCAGGGCGTCGGCGTCCAGCAGCAGCGCCTTGGCGGTGGCCTCCTGGACGTTCATCACCGAGCGGATCTGGCCCTGGATCTTCGGCTCGATGTTGTGGCACTGGTCGAGCATGAACGCCACGCCCGTCTCGGCGTCGTAGCCACCGCCGCGCATTACCTCGTACATGATCCGGAACAGCTGGAACGGGTCGGCGGCGCCCACCATCAGGTCGTCGTCGGCGTAGAAGCGGGAGTTGAAGTCGAACCCGCCGAGCTTCCCCTCGCGCAGCAGGAACGCCACGATGAACTCGATGTTGGTGCCGGGCGCGTGGTGGCCGGTGTCGACCACGACCTGCGCCTTCGGGCCGAGCTTCAGGCAGTGCGCGTACGAGGTGCCCCAGTCCGGCAGGTCGGTCGTGTAGAACGCCGGCTCGAACAGCTTGTACTCCAGCAGGAACCGCTGGTCGTCGCCGAGCCGCTCGTAGACGGCGGCGAGGGCCTCGGCCATCCGGTCCTGCCGGTCGCGGATGTCGTCCTGCCCCGGGTAGTTCGTGCCGTCGGAGAACCACAGCTTCAGGTCGCGGGACCCGGTGGCGTCCATGATGTCGACGGCTTCGAGCAGCTGGTCGAGGGCCTTGCGGCGGACGGCGGGGTCGGGGTTGGTGACGCTGCCGAGCATGTAGTCGTCGTCCTGGAAGACGTTGGTGTTCACCGCCCCGATCCGCACGCCCCGCTCCTTCGCGTGGGCGGCCAGCGCGGCGTAGTCGTCGACCCGGTCCCAGGGGATGTGGATCGCCACGCTGGGGGCGACGCCGGTGAACCGGTGCACCTGCGCGGCGTCGTCGATCTTCTCCCGCGGGGTGCGCGGCACGCCCGGCTGGGCGAAGACCTTGAAGCGGGTGCCCGAGTTCCCGTACGCCCACGAGGGGGTCTCGATCTGCTGGCGGCGCAGGGCGTCCTTCACCGCGCTGGTGTCGTTCACGCTTGCCTCTCTTCTCTCCGTCACCTGGTCAGTCCAGGTGGAAGACCTCGGGGAGCGTCCGCATCCCCTCGTCGGGGCGGCCGTCGAGGTCCTCGAAAAACGGCGCCATCTCCGCCTGCCACCGCGCGTTCACCTCGGTGCGGGCCATCGCCTCCTGCGCGGCCTCGAAGTCGTCGGTCTCCAGGTAGCCGACGAGGAGGCCGTCCTCGCGCAGGAACAGCGAGTAGTTGTGCCAGCCGGTGTCGCGCAGAGCGCTGAGCATGTCGGGCCAGACCGCCTGGTGGCGCAGCTTGTACTCCTCCAGGCGGTCCTGCCTGACCTTCAGCAGGAAGCAGACGCGCTTCGTGCTTCCGGACATCTCTGTCTCCTTGTGGGGGGACGACCCCCCACGCCCCCCGGGGTCGCTTCGCTCAGATTCAGAAGTGGTACTGGTCGATGTTCTTCGCGTCGAACACCGTCGGCGGGCCGAGGATCACTTCGCCGTTGGCGCCGATCGAGCGCTCGCCGAGCTTGCCGGCCTTGAACTTCTCGCCCTGCGCGCCGGTGATCTGGCCGGACGACAGCGCCGCCGCCGCGAACGCGGCGAGGTAGCCGAGGTTCTTCGGGTCCCAGAGCTCGAAGCCCTTGACCGTGCCGTCCTTGACGAACTTGCGCATCTGGTCGGGGGTGCCGAGGCCGGTCAGCGCGACCTTGCCCTTGTACTTGGAGCCGGAGATGTAGCGGGCCGCGGCGGCGATGCCGACCGTGGTGGGCGAGATGATGCCCTTGAGGTTCGGGTACGCCTGGAGCAGGCCCTGGGTCTGCTGGAACGACTTCTGGTCGTCGTCGTCGCCGTAGGCCACCTTGACGAGCTTCATCTTGGAGTACTCGGGCTTCTTGAGCTCGTCCTGCATGAACTTGATCCAGGTGTTCTGGTTCGTGGCGTTCGCGGTCGCCGACAGGATCGCGATCTCGCCCTCGCTCCCGATCTGCTCGGCGAGCAGCTTGACCTCGCTGCGGCCGATCTCCTCCGAGGAGGCCTGGTTGATGAACACGTCCCGGCAGGCGGGGTTGGTGTCGGAGTCGTAAGCGACGATCTTGATGTTCTTGGACATCGCCTGCTTGAGCGGCCCGCACACGGCGTTCTCGTCGTTGGCGGCGATGAGGATCGCGTCGTGCCGCTGCTGGATCAGCGTGTTGATGTAGGAGACCTGCGAGGACGCGGAGGCGTCGGACGGGCCGACCTCCTTGGCCTCGCCGCCGAACTCCTTGGCCGCCGCGATGCCGGCGTTGTCGACGATCGTCTCGTAGGGGTTGTTGACCTGCTTGGGCAGGAAAGCCAGCTTCAGGCCCTTCTTCAGCGGCGCGTTCGGGTCGGCGGAGGCCTTGCCCCCGGCCTTGGCGTCCCCCGAGCCGGACGCGGAGTCCTTGGTGGTCCCGCCGCAGGCGGCCAGGCTGAGGGCCAGAGCGCCCGCCGTGGCGGCGGCCACCAGCCGGCGCGGGGCGCGCAAACGAATGGTCATCAGGGTGCCTTTCACAGTTCCGGGTCGTGCTTCGGGGTGGGTGGACGTGCGGCGGGGGGCGGTGGGTCGTGCGGTGGGGATCAGGGTGCGGCGGCGGGGACCGCGGGTCTCGCGCCCCGCCGCCGGCCTCGGGCCTCGCGCGCCACGGCGATCAGCCGCGGCGTGAGGACGCTGATGATGAGCAGCAGGCCCGTGACGATCGACTGGACCTCGGTGGAGACGTCGTTGAGCATCAGCAGGTTGCGGAGCAGGCCGATGAGCAGCACGGCCGCGATGACGCCGCCGAGGGTGCCCTTGCCGCCGTCGAAGTCGACGCCGCCGAGCAGCACCGCCGCGATGACGGCGAGCTCCAGGCCGATGCCGTTGTCGGCGCGGGCGCTGCCGTAGCGGAGCGTGTAGACGACGCCGGCGAACCCGGCGACGAGGCCGGACACCGCGAAAAGGATCAGCTTGATGCGCTTGACCCGGATGCCCGCGAAGTAGGCGGCGTCCTCCTGCGCGCCGATCGCGAACAGCGACCGCCCGATGCCGGTGGCGTGCAGGACTACGCCGGTGACGGCGGCGAGCAGGACGAACAGCGCGACCGGGTACGGGATCGGCGTGCCCGGGATGGAGGAGGTCGCCAGATCGGTGTAGGCGGTGGGGAACTCCGAGATCGCCCCCGTGCCGAGCGTCACGTACGCCAGGCCCCGGTAGAGGGTCAGCGTGCCGATCGTCACCGCGAGGGACGGCAGCCCCAGCCTGGTCACCAGCAGGCCGTTGACCAGCCCGCACACGACGCCGACGACCAGCACCAGCGGGATGATCATCTCGATGGCCATGCCGCCGTCCCACAGCTTGCCGGTGAGGGCGCTGCACAGGCCGAGGATCGAGGCGACCGACAGGTCCACCTGCCCGCACACGACCAGCAGCGTCATCGGCAGCGCGATCAGCGCGATCTCGCTGAGGTCGTCCAGCGCGAACGACAGGTTGTCGTTGTTCGCGAAGTCCGGCGAGAATCCGGCGCCGCCCGCGAAGACCACGACCAGCAGCGCGGTGACGGCGGTCTCCCACCGCATCAGGCGGCTCATGCCCGTCCCTCCTTGCTCTGCGGCGCGGCGGCGCGGTGCGCGGCCGACGCCAGGGACCGCTGTTTCAGCGCCCGGGTGACGCGCAGCGCCAGCAGCCGGTCGACGCTGATGGCCAGCAGCAGCAGGACACCGGTGATCGCGTCCTGCCAGAACGAGTTGACCTTGAGCACCACCAGCACGCTGCCGATGGTGGTGAGCAGCAGCGCGCCGAGCGCCGCCCCGTACACGGTGCCGACGCCTCCGGTGATGGCGACGCCGCCGACGACGACGGCGCTGACGACCTTCAGCTCCCAGCCGTGCGCGGCGTCGGCGACGACGGTGCCGAACCGGGCGAGCCACAGCACCCCGGCGAGCCCGGCGAGGGCGCCGCTGAGCAGGTAGGCGGTGAGGACGCGGCGGCGGATCGGCACGCCGGCGAGCATCGCGGCCTCCGGGCTGGACCCGATCGCGTAGTACTCGCGCCCGGAGGAGTAGGACCGCAGGTAGTAGCCGACCCCCAGCATCACCACCACGGTGATGATCGGCAGGTAGGGCACGCCGAGGATCCCGTCGTTGCCGAGGCTCAGCAGCGAGGACGGCAGGTCGGCGGCGCCGATCTGGTCGCCGTGCGCGATGCGGTAGTCCAGGCCCTGGATCACGTACAGCGTGCCGAGGGTGACGACGAGGGCGGGCACGCGGCAGAAGCTGACCAGCAGCCCGTTCACGAGCCCGCAGACCAGGCCGATCCCGACGCCGACCAGCACGACCAGCACGACGTTGCGGTCCCCGCCGGAGGCGAACTTCCCGGCGCTGAACGCGACGAGCCCGACGACGGACCCGACCGACAGGTCGATGTTGCGGGTGACGACGACCATGCTCTGCCCGACGGCGAGCAGCACCAGGATCGAGGCGTTGAGGAAGATGTCCTTGACGCCCTGGCCGGACAGGAACCGCGGGTTGGCGATCGTCGTGCCGAGCACGAGCAGGACCAGCGCGCCGAGGATGCTCAGCTCGCGGGCGCGCAGCACCATCTCGACGAGGCGGCGCCCGCCGCCCGGCGGGCCGCCCGACTCCGGCCTGGCCGGGGACTGGGTGAGGACGGTCATCGGCTCAGGCCGCCTTTCCGGTGCCGGGGCGGCCGGTCGCGGCGGCCATCACGCTCTCCTCGGTCGCGTCCGCGCGCGCGATCTGCGCGGTCAGCCGCCCCTCGTGCATGACGAGGATCCGGTCGGCCATGCCGAGCACCTCCGGCAGGTCGGAGGAGATCATCAGCACCGCCAGGTCCTGCGCGGCCAGCTCCGACAGCAGCCGGTGCACCTCGGCCTTGGTGCCGACGTCGATGCCGCGGGTCGGCTCGTCCACGATCAGCACGGCCGGCTCGGTGGCCAGCCACTTGGCGAGCACGACCTTCTGCTGGTTGCCGCCCGACAGGACGCCGACGGCGTCGCTGAGCCGCGAGTACTTCAGCTGGAGGCGCAGGCCCCAGTCGGCGGCGCGGTCCCGCTCCACCTTCCGGGAGATCAGGCCACCGCGCCCGGTCTCGCGGCGCAGCGTCCGCAGCTGGGTCAGCCCCATGTTCCGCTCGATCGACATGTCCATGACCAGGCCCTGCTGGCGGCGGTCCTCGGGGACGAGCGCCAGCCCGGCCGACATCGCGGCCGTGGGGCTGCCCGCCGGGAGCGCGCGCCCGCCGACCTCGACGGTCCCGGCGTCCCAGCGGTCCACGCCGAAGACGGCGCGGGCGACCTCGCTGCGGCCGGCGCCGACCAGCCCGGCAAGCGCGACGATCTCGCCGCGGCGGACCTCGAAGGAGACGTCGGTGAAGGCGCCCTCGCGGGTCAGCCGGCTCACCTTCAGCGCGACCTCGCCCGGCGTGACGTCCTGCTTGGGGTAGAGCGCGTCGAGGTCGCGGCCGACCATCCGGCGGACGAGGTCGTCGGGGGTGATGTCGGCGACCATGTCGGTGCCGACGTAGGCGCCGTCGCGCAGCGTCGTCACCCGGCGGCAGATCTCGAAGATCTCCTCCAGCCGGTGCGAGATGAACAGCACCGCGCAGCCGTGCTCCTGGAGGCCGCGGGTCACGGCGAACAGGCGGGCGACCTCCTGGCCGGTGAGGGCCGCGGTCGGCTCGTCCATGATGAGCACCCGCGCGTCCCGGGAGATGGCCTTGGCGATCTCGACGACCTGCTGGTCGGCGATCGACAGGCCGCGGGCGGGCTGCTGCGGGTCCAGCGCGACGCCGAGCCGCTCGAACAGCCGCGCCGTCTCGGCGTGCATGGCGCGGCGGTCGATGCGGCCGAGCGCGCCGCGCGGCTGGCGGCCCATGAAGATGTTCTCCGCGACCGACAGGTCGGGGAACAGCGTGGGCTCCTGGTAGATGACCGCGACTCCGGCGGCCTGCGCGTCGGCGGGGCCGTGGAAGGCCACCGGCTCGCCGTCCACCCTGACCTCGCCCGCGTCGGGGCGATGGACGCCTGCGAACGTTTTTACGACGGTGGACTTGCCGGCGCCGTTCTCCCCGGCGAGGGCGTGGACCTCGCCCGCGTGCAGCTCCAGGGTGACGCCCTGCAGCGCGCGGACCGCGCCGAACGACTTACTCACGTTGACCAGTGCCAATGTCGGCGGCGCCGAGCGGCCCGGTGCACCCATCGCGGCCCTCCTCGCGGGGGTCGTCTGTGACGTACGGATGAAAAACGTTTTAACTAGATGTTGCGGAGGACGCTAGATGTGACCCGGAGCACCCGTCAAGAGGGGAACTTTCCGCCGTCCCCGTCCGGGGCTGCGGAAAGCCCGTCCTCGCAAGGGCCGGTGGCGTTCGGAAATCCCTCGCGGCCGGGACCGGCCGCGCGGGTTTCGCACCCACTGGACCCCGGCAGCGGGTTGACACGTTTTAATCAGATGACCCAAAGTGAGCGGCGACACACCAGCGGACGGACTCGGGGGCACACAGATTGGGCGCAGACGACACCGGCCGCTCCGCGCCGCCGGGCGGGACGGTCGGCATCAAGCAGGTCGCGGCGCACGCCGGCGTCTCGCCGGGCACCGTGTCCAACGTGCTCAACCGGCCCGAACGCGTCGCCGAGGCCACCCGCACCCGCGTCGAGCAGGCCATCCGCGACCTCGGCTTCGTCCGCAACGGCTCGGCGTCCACGCTGCGCGCCGGGCACAGCAGCACGATCGGGCTGATGGTCCTCGACCTCGCCAACCCGTTCTTCACCGACGTGGCGCGCGGCGTGGAGGACATCGCCAGCGAGCGCGGCTACGCGGTGATCCTCTCGTCCTCGGGCGAGTCGGACGAGCGGGAGTTGCGCAACCTGCGGGTGTTCGCCGAGCAGCGCGTCCGGGGGGTCCTGCTGACCCCGGTCGGCGACGACGGCGAGGCCGCCGACCGGCTGCGCGAGCGGGGCGTCCCCGTGGTGCTGCTCGACCATCCGACGCCGCGCGCCAACCAGTGCTCGGTCGCCGTGGACGACGTCGCGGGCGGCGAGCTCGCGGCCCGCGAGCTGCTGGACGCGGGCGCCCGGACGCTCGCGCTGGTCACCGGGCCGGCCGTGCTGCGCCAGTGCGTCGACCGGCGCAAGGGCGCGCTGCGGGCGCTGCGCGCCGCCGGGCTCGGCCGGGACGCGATGCGCGAGGTCGCCGTCGGGGCGATGAACGCGCGGTCCGGGCAGGAGGCGGCCCGGCGGCTGCTGGAGGCGGGCCCCCCGCTGCCCGACGCCATCTTCTGCGCGAACGACCTGCTCGCGCTCGGCGTGCTGCGCGTCCTGCTCCAGGCCGGGATCAAGGTGCCGGATGACGTCGCGCTGATCGGGTACGACGACATCGAGTTCTCCGCCGCGGCCGCCGTCCCGCTCAGCTCGGTGCGGCAGCCCACCTACCAGCTCGGCCGGATCGCGACCGAGCTGCTGCTGGAGGAGTGCGACGAGACGGGCGGGCACGCCCACCAGCAGGTGATGTTCCAGCCCGAGCTGGTCGTCCGCGAGTCCAGCCGCTCCGCCCTGGGCGGCCCCGCCCTCGGGAGGCAGGCACTGTGAGAGTCGCGCTGTTCCTCACCTGCGTCAACGACACGATGTTCCCGGGAACGGGCCAGGCGGTGGTGCGGCTGCTGAGGCGCCTCGGCCACGACGTCGAGTTCCCCGAGTCGCAGACCTGCTGCGGGCAGATGCACCTCAACACCGGCTACCGGCGGCAGGCGCTCCCCCTCGTCAAGGGGTTCGCGGAGACGTTCGAGCCCTACGACGCCGTCGTGACGCCGTCCGCCTCCTGCGGGGCGATGATCCGCGACTGGCACCCCCGGCTCGCGCCGCGCGCCGCCGGGGTCGCCTCCCGCGTGTACGAGCTGACGGAGTTCCTCGTGGACGTCCTCGGCGTCACCGACGTCGGCGCGTACTACCCGCACCGCGTCACCTACCACCCCACCTGCCACTCGCTGCGGATGCTGCACGTCGGCGACCGCCCGCTGCGGCTGCTGCGCGAGGTCCGCGGCATCGACCTGGTCGAGCTCCCGGACGCCGCCGAGTGCTGCGGGTTCGGCGGGACGTTCGCGCTGAAGAACGCCGAGGTGTCGGCCGCGATGTGCGCGGACAAGGTCACCGCCGTCCGGGCGACCGGGGCCGAGACGCTGTGCGCGGCGGACAACTCCTGCCTGATGCACATCGGCGGCGCCCTCACCCGCACCCGCGCCGGAGTGCGGACCGTCCACCTGGCCGAGATCCTCGCCTCGACGGAAGAGGAGCCCGCATGACCCCGCAGGCGCGTACCCCGTGGGGAGACGACCCCCCACACCCCCCGGTTCGCTCCGCTCAGGCAATGCCTACCTATGTCGGGATGCCATCGTTTCCGGACGCGGCGCGGCGTGCGGTGGCGGACCCGCGGCTGCGCGGGAACCTCGCGCACGCCACCACCACGATCCGGGGGCGCCGCGCCGCCGCGGTGGCCGAGCTGGACGACTGGCCCGCGCTCCGCGAGGCGGGCAAGCAGATCAAGGACCACGTCCTGGCGAACCTCGGCCACTACCTGCGGCTGCTGGAGGAGAAGGTCGCCGAGGCCGGCGGGACGGTGCACTGGGCCCGCGACGCGGCCGAGGCGAACCGCATCGTCGCCGACCTGGTGAAGGCGACCGGCGAGACCGAGGTCGTCAAGGTCAAGTCGATGGCGACGCAGGAGATCGGCCTCAACGAGTTCCTCGCCGAGGAGGGGATCACCGCCTACGAGACCGACCTGGCGGAGCTGATCGTCCAGCTCGGGGACGACCGGCCGTCGCACATCCTCGTCCCGGCGATCCACCGCAACCGCTCCGACATCCGCGACATCTTCCTGCGCGCGATGGAGGACGCGCCGGAGGGGCTGACCGACGCGCCCGCCGAGCTGGCCGAGGCGGCCCGGCGGCACCTGCGCGCCAAGTTCCTGTCGGCCAAGGTCGGGGTGTCGGGCGTGAACTTCGCCGTCGCCGACACCGGCACGCTGGTCGTGCTGGAGTCGGAGGGCAACGGCCGGATGTGCCTGACGCTCCCCGAGACGCTCATCTCGGTGATGGGCGTGGAGAAGATCGTGCCGAGCTGGCGGGACCTGGAGGTGTTCCTGCAGTTGCTGCCCCGCTCGTCCACCGCCGAGCGGATGAACCCCTACACCTCGACCTGGACGGGCGTGTCCCCCGGCGACGGCCCGCGCGACTTCCACCTCGTCCTGCTGGACAACGGCCGCACCGCCACCCTGGCCGACGAGGTGGGCCGGCAGGCGCTGCGCTGCATCCGCTGCTCGGCGTGCCTGAACGTGTGCCCGGTCTACCAGCGCGCGGGCGGCCACGCCTACGGCTCGCCCTACCCCGGCCCGATCGGCGCGATCCTGTCCCCGCAGATCAGGGGCATCGGGTCGGCGGTGGACGCGTCGCTGCCGTACGCGTCGACGCTGTGCGGGGCCTGCTTCGAGGCGTGCCCGGTCGCCATCGACATCCCGGAGGTGCTCGTGCACCTGCGGGCCCGCGCCGTGGAGAAGGGGCCCCGGCATCCGCTGGAGCGGGTGGCGATGGCGGCGGCCGGGTGGACGCTGCGCTCCCCCACCCGGCTCGGGCTCGCGCAGCGCGCCGCGTCCGCGAGCCGCCGCGCCGTGGCGCGCGGCGGCCGGATCCGGCGGCTGCCCGGGCCGCTGGGCGCCTGGACCGAGACGCGGGACGCGCCCGCGCCGCCGCCCGAGTCGTTCCGCGCCTGGTGGGCCCGGACCGGCGGCGGGCGCGAGGAGGGGGAACGGTGAACGCGCGCGAGGAGATCCTGCGCCGGATCGAGCGGGCGGCGCCCGCCCGCCCCGCCGCCGAGGTCGCGGCCTCCTACGACCGGATCGACCGCGGCTACCTGCGCCGCCACCACGACGACGCGATCCTCGACCTGTTCGCCGAACGGGTCGCCGACTACCGCGCGACCGTCCTGCGCGTCGCCGCGTCCGAGGTCGCCTCGGCCGTCGCCGAGCGGCTCGCGGCCCGTCCCGGCGCCTACGGCGTCCCGTCCGGCCTGCCGGAGGAGTGGACGTCCGCGACCGGCGCCGCGCTCGTGCGCGACCCGTCGGCCGCCTCACTCGACGGCCTGGCCGGCGCGGTCACCGGCTGCGCGGCCGCGGTCGCCGAGACGGGCACGATCGTGCTGGACCACGGCGCCGGGCAGGGGCCGCGCGCCCTGTCGCTCGTGCCCGACTACCACCTGATCGTCGTCCTCGCGGCCCAGGTCGCCGCCGACGTGCCGGAGGCGCTCGAACGCCTCGATCCGCGGCGGCCGCTGACGTTCGTGTCGGGCCCGTCCGCGACGAGCGACATCGAGCTGTCCCGGGTGGAGGGCGTGCACGGGCCGAGGACTTTGGAGGTTGTGGTCATCACATGAGCGCAGCGAACCGGGGGGTGTGGGGGATCGCCCCCCCACAAGGGCACAGCATGAGCGAAGCGATGTTCGCGGCGGTCGATCTCGGGGCGTCCAGCGGGCGGGTGATGGCCGGGCGCGTCGGGCCCGGCACCCTCGCCCTGGAGGAGATCCGCCGCTTCCCGAACCGCCCCGTCCGGGTCAACGGCACCCTGCACTGGGACATCCTCGGCCTCTACGGCAACGTCCTGGACGGGCTGCGCTCCGCCCCGCGCGGCCTGGCCTCGGTCGGCATCGACTCCTGGGCCGTCGACTACGGGCTGCTGGACGCCGGCGGCGCCCTGCTCGGCAACCCCGTGCACTACCGCGACGCCCGCACCGACGGGGTGATGGAGCGGGTCCGCGCCGAACTGGGCGAGGACCTCCTCTACCAGGCCTCGGGGCTGCAGTTCCTCCCGTTCAACACGATCTACCAGCTCGCGGCCGACGACCTCTCCCGGGCCGCGACGCTGCTGCTGATCCCCGACCTGCTGGCCTACTGGCTCACCGGGGAGATCGGCGCCGAGCGCACGAACGCCTCGACCACCGGGCTGCTGGACGTCCGCGGCGGCACCTGGTCGGCGGACCTCGTCGACCGGCTGGGCCTTCCCGCGGGGATCTTCCCGCCGCTGCACGACCCCGGCGCGGACATCGGGACGCTCCGCGCGGACGTGGCGGCCGAGACCGGCCACGGCGCCCTGCGCGTCACGGCCGTCGGCTCGCACGACACGGCGTCCGCCGTCGCCGCGGTCCCCGCCGCCGCGGACCGCTTCGCCTACATCTCGTGCGGCACCTGGTCGCTGGTCGGCGTGGAGCTGGACGCCCCCGTGCTGACCGAGGAGAGCCGCAAGGCCAACTTCACCAACGAGGGCGGCGTCGACGGGACCGTCCGCTACCTGCGCAACGTGATGGGCCTGTGGCTCCTCCAGGAGTCCATGCGGACCTGGGGCGACGCGGACCTGCCGGCCCTGCTCGCCGCGGCCGGGGACGTGCCCGGCCTGCGCTGCCTCATCGACCCCGACGACCCCGAGTTCCTGCCGCCGGGCGACATGCCGGCCCGCATCGCCGCGCACTGCCGCCGCCGCGGCCTGCCCGAGCCGTCCTCGCCCGCCGAGACCGTGCGCTGCATCCTCGACAGCCTCGCCCTGGCGCACCGCGCCACGCTCCGCCAGGCGGCGCGCCTGTCGGGGCGGGAGATCGACGTCGTCCACCTGGTGGGCGGCGGCAGCCGCAACGACCTGCTGTGCCGGCTGACCGCCGACGCCAGCGGGCTGCCGGTGGTGGCCGGGCCCGTCGAGGCGACGGCCCTCGGCAACGTGCTGGCGCAGGCCCGCGCGCACGGCGCCGTCGCGGACCTCGCCGAGTCCCGCGCCCTGGTCGCCGCCACCCAGGACCTGCGCCGGTACGAGCCGTCCGGCGACGAGGCGCGCTGGAGCGAGGCCGCCCGGCGGATCGGGCTGGACGGCTGACCCCCGGTCCCCGGTCCGGATGTCACGGCTGCGGGACGGTTTACCCTCCCGAGGTTGACATGGGGCCGCAAAGGGCCGTTCATAGCTATGAACAACACGGTCACGCAGGGTCCCCCCGCGGCGATGGCACTCGGGGATGGGCGGGTTGCCCCACCTTATTGACGTTCTACCCGATAAGGTGAACCCCGCTCAGGGACCACAACGAGAAGCATGATCACGGCGTTTCGACCGCCTGTCGCTGTTGGGGTGTGGACATGGAGGGTCGTACCGGCCACGACAACGGAGCGGCGCCGAGCGGCGTCCCGCTGGTCGGGCGCAGGGACGTCCTCCGTGTCTTCGAGGAGTCCCTGGACGCCACGGCGGCCGACGCGTTCCGCTTCCTGGCCCTGGTGGGCGAGCCGGGGGCGGGCAAGACGCGGCTGCTGACCGAGCTGTCGAACGCCGCCGACGCCCGTAAGCTCGCCACCCTGGCCGGACGGGCCTCGGAGTTCGAGCAGGAGATGCCGTTCGGCGCCGTCGTCGACGCCCTCGACGACCACCTGGAGGACCACGCGGGCGACCTCGGCCGCGGCACCGTCCGGCTGCTCGGCCCGGTGTTCCCGGCGCTCGCCGCCTCCCTCAGCGACGGGGAGGACGCCGGCCCGCCCGGCAGCGCGCCCGTGGCCACCCCGGTGGCCCGCTACCAGCTGTACCGCGCGGTGCGGCGGCTGCTGGAGGAGGTGGCCGCCCCGTCCGGGCTGGTCCTCATCCTCGACGACGTGCACTGGGCCGACAACGCCACGATCGAGCTGCTGGACCATCTCGTGCGGCACCCGCCGCGCGCCCGGGTGCTGATCGCCGTCGCCTACCGTCCCGCGCAGGCGTCGGCGCGCCTCGCCGCGCTGGTCCAGGCGTCGCTGCGGGACGAGGGCGGGCACCGGCTCACCGTCAAGCCGCTCACCCAGGCCGAGGTCGCCGAGATGCTCGGCCCCGGCGTCAGCGGGGCGCGCTGCAGCGAGCTGTACCGGGCCAGCGGCGGCAACCCCTTCTACCTGGAGGCCCTCGCCCGCACCCGCGAGCCCCTCGCCCCCGGCTACGCCGAGGGCGAGCTGCCGCCCGCCGTGCGGGCGGCGCTGCAGCTGGAGCTGAGCGGGCTGTCGCCGGACGCGCTGCTGATCGCGCAGAGCGCCGCCGTCGCGGCCGACGAGTTCGCGCCGCCGCTGGCCGCCGTGGCCGCGGAGGTGAGCGAGCGGGTCGCGCTGGCCGCGCTCGACGAGCTGGTCGCCCGCGACATCGTGCGGCCCCGGGCCGAGCGCTTCCGGTTCCGGCACCCGCTCGTGCGGCACGCCGCCTACCGGTCCGCCGCGGCGGGCTGGCGGCTGGCCGCGCACGGCCGGATCGCCGCCTACCTCACCGAGATCGGCGCGCCCGCCGCCTTCCGCGCCCGGCACCTGGAGCGCTCGGCCCGGGTCGGCGACCGCGCCGCCGTCGCGACCCTGGTGGAGGCGGCCCGCGCCTTCGCCACGCAGGCCCCCTCGACCGCCGCGCACTGGCTGAAGGTCGCGCTCGGGCTGATGCCCGCGACCGACGACGCCGGCGCGGCGGGCGGTGACCCCGCCCAGCCCTCCCGCCTCGCGCTGATGATGGAGCTGGCGCAGGTCCAGACGGTCGGCGGCCACCTCATCGAGGGGCGCGAGACCGCGCGGAGCGTCCTGAAGATGCTGCCGCTGGACGCCTACGAGCAGCGCGCCCGCGCGGCCCGGCTCGCCGCGCTGATGGAACGCCAGCTCGACCGCCCGAACGAGGCCCGCACCCTGCTGCTGGACGAGCTGCGCCGGATGCCCGACCCCCGGTCCCCGGCGGCGGTGCCGCTGCGGATGCGGCTGATCGCCGAGCGGATGATGCGGATCGACTTCCGCGCCGCCCAGGCCGTCCTGGACCTGATGCCCGACAGCTCGGAGGACTGGGAGCCCAGCCTGGAGCTCGCGGTCGCCGCGTTCCGGCCGATGCCCGCGCTCGCCGCCGGCCGCATCGAGGACACCCTGCGCTACCTGGCGGCGGCCGACCGGCTGGTGGACGCCGCCCCCGACGAGCACCTCGCCGAGTGGATGGACGCGATCGCCTGGCTGTGCTGGGCCGAGACGTTCATGGGCCGGTTCCGTCCCGCGGCCCGCCGGTTCGAGCGGGCGGTGGAGGTCGCCCGCGCCACCGGGCAGCTCTACGTCGTCCCCACGCTGATGGCGGGCCTCACCCGCGCCTACGGCATGCTCGGCCGGCTGGAGGAGGCCGCGGTCGTCGCCGAGGAGGCGGTGGAGGAGGCGCGGCTCCTGCACTCGGGGCAGCAGCTGGTGTTCGCGCTCACGCAGCAGAGCCTCGTCGCGGGCTGGTCCGGGGACGAGGAGTCCGCGCTGCGGCACGCCGAGGAGGCCATCGAGAGCGGCGCCGGCGTCGGCGAGTGGTGGGGCTCCATGGCCCGGTACGCGCGCGCGATGGCGCTGATCGGGCTCGGCCGGCTGGAGGAGGGCGCCGAAGCCGTCGACGCGACGGTCAAGGGCCCGCTGGACCAGCGGACGCACCTGTCGCTGAGCGAGGTCATGGCCGGCGTCGAGGCGGGACGGGGCCGCGCCGCGGCCGCCCAGAAGTGGGTGGAGCGCGGCGAGCACTACATCATCCCCGGCCTGGAGGCCCACAACGGGCTGGCGCAGCTGGCCCGCGCCCACGTCCTGCAGCTCACCGACGCCGCCGCGGCGGCGCGCGAGGCGCTCGCGGCCGCGGAGATGTTCGAGGAGGCCGGGCACCGCATCGACGCGGGCCGGGCCCGGATGCGGGCCGGGCAGGCGCACGCCGGGTCCGGCGAGCGCGCCGCCGCCCGCGAGCAGCTGCGGCTCGCCGCCGAGATCTTCGCGGGCTGCGGGGCGCGCTCCCTGCACGCGCAGGCCGTCCGCGAGCAGCGCCGGATCGGGGTGCGGGTGCCGGCGCGGGGCGGCGGCCGCGAGACGGGGCTGCCGGGCGGGCTGTCCAAGCGCGAGTACGAGGTCGCGTCGCTGGTCGTGGAGGGGTGCACGAACTCGCAGATCGCCGAGCGGCTGTTCGTCAGCATCCGCACCGTCGAGACGCACCTGTCGCACATCTTCGCCAAGTTCGGGGTGAACTCCCGGGTCGGCGTGGTCAACGCTCTCAGCCGCCAGGACCCCGACGCCCCCGGGGCCGGCTGACCCGGGTTCGGACCCCGGTCCGGTCCGGGCCGTCCCCGACGCGAACGCGCGCCGCCGTATCCCCGTCTCAGTATGCGTTCGTCAGGGTTCCGTGCCAGAAGTAAGGGTTTACCACGATGTTGTGTTCCAGCAGGTCACCCCATGATTACTGCGGGAAAGGGAGGTGACGGACATGAACCGGACGATTCCTCGATTCACCCTTGAGGGCGTCAAGGATGCGCAGATCTCGACGTATCCGGTCACGACGGGCGACGGTCTCGGGCTGGGGCTGACCCGGTTCCTGCGCGAGGAGAGCGACGACGTCGTCCTGCTCGTGCACGGGCTCACCTCCTCCAGCGACCTGTTCATCATGCCGGAGATCCCGAACCTGGCGTCGCACCTGCTCGACAACGGCTTCACCGACGTGTGGACCGTGGACTTCCGGATGAGCGGCCGCTTCCCGTACGACGGCGAGACGCACCGCTACACCCTCGACGACATCGCCCTGTACGACTTCCCGGCCGCCCTCGCCGAACTGCGCAGGCACATCGGCGACCGGCCGCTGCACGTCATCGCGCACTGCCTCGGCGCCGTGTCGTTCTCGATGGCCCTGTTCGCCGGGACCGTCACCGACATCGCCTCCCTCACCTGCAACAGCGTGTCGCTCACGCCGCGGGTGCCGGCGTTCTCGAAGGTCAAGCTCGGCCTCGGCACCTGGTTCCTGGAGTACGTCCTCGGGCTGCCGTTCCTCGACCCGCGGTTCGGCGACGCCCCGCGGTTCACCCGGCCGTGGATGCTGTCGCGGGCGGTGTCGCTGTTCCACGGCGAGTGCTCCACCCGCGCCTGCCACATGCAGAGCTTCCAGTGGGGGGCGGGCAAGCCGGCGATGTACGAGCACGAGAACCTGCTGCCCGAGACGCACGCGCGCGTCGCCGACATCTGCACCGCGTCCGGGCTGCACTACTACCGGCACGTCCGCAAGATGGTCAAGACGGGCCACTCGGTCAAGTACGCGCCGCGGGACGAGCGCTACGCGCGCCTCCCGGAGAACTACCTGGAGAACGCGGCGGACGTGGAGACGCCCATGCTGCTCCTCGCGCCCGGCAACAACCGCGTCTTCACCGACTCCAACATCCACCTGCACAAGATCCTGGAGAAGGCGGCGCCGGGGCGCCACGAGCTGGCCTCGCTGCCCGGCTACGGGCACCTCGACCCCCTGATCGGCAAGGACTCGCACATCGACGTGTTCCCGCGCGTCGTCGACTTCCTCAAGCGCCACGCATCATGACCGACATCGAACACGTCGACGCCGTAGTGATCGGATCCGGATTCGGCGGATCCGTCACCGCGTACCGGCTGGCGGAGGCCGGGCAGCGGGTCGTCCTGCTGGAGCGCGGGCAGCCGTACCCGCCCGGCAGCTTCCCGCGCACCCCCGCCGAGATGGGCCGGGCGTTCTGGGACCCGGACGCCGGCCTGTACGGGATGTACGACGTGTGGGGGTTCAAGGGCTGCGACTCGGTCGTGTCCGCCGGCCTCGGCGGCGGTTCCCTGATCTACGCGAACGTGCTGCTGCGCAAGGACGAGCGCTGGTTCGTGCACGACCGTCCGGTGCCCGGCGGGGGCCACGAGCCGTGGCCGATCTCGCGCGCCGACCTGGACCCGCACTACGACGCCGTCGAGCGGATGATGGGCGCGACGCCGTACCCGCTGGACCAGGTCCCCTACGACGACACCCCGAAGACGCACGCGCTCCAGGACGCGGCGGCCGAGCTCGGCCTGCACAGCACGCTGCCGCCCCTCGCGGTCAGCTTCGCCTCCGAGCCCGGCGGCACGCCCGGGGTGAGCCTGCCGATCGCCGACCCCGCGTACGGGAACCTGCACGGCGCCCGCCGCCGGACGTGCAAGCTGTGCGGCGAGTGCGACATCGGCTGCAACGAGGGCTCCAAGAACAGCCTCGACCACAACTACCTGTCCGCGGCCGCGCACCACGGCGCCGACATCCGCACCTCCCACGAGGTGAAGGCGATCCGGCCCCGGCCGGGCGGCGGGTACGAGGTCGACTACGTCCACCACGCGGACCTGACCGCCAGGAAGCGCCGCCTGCCGACCCGGACGATCACCTGCGACCGGCTGGTCCTGGGCGCCGGCACCTACGGCACGACGTACCTGCTGCTGAAGTCGCGCAAGGCGTTCCCCGGCCTCAGCTCCGCGCTCGGCACCCGCTTCTGCGGCAACGGCGACCTGCTGACGTTCCTGATGCGGGCCAAGGACCGCAACCGGGTCCGCCCGCTGAACGCCAGCCGCGGACCGGTGATCACCACGGCGATCCGGCTGCCGGACGACCTGGACGGCGTGCCCGGCGCGGGCCGCGGCGCCTACATCCAGGACGGCGGCTACCCCGGGTTCACCGACTGGATCGTGAACGGCTTCGACGTCCGCGGCGAGTTCGAGCGCGCGGTCGAGTTCCTCTGGGGCCGCTTCAAGGAGTTCTTCAAGGACGCGCCGGACACCAACCTGTCCAAGGAGCTGTCGGACCTGATCGGCGACGGGGCGCTGACGGTCAGCTCGCTGCCGCTGCTCGGCATGGGCCGCGAGACCGCCGACGGGCGGCTGCACCTCCAGGACGGCCGGCTCACCGCCGACTGGAACGCCCGGACCAGCGAGGAGCTGTTCAACCGCGTCCGCAAGACGATGCAGGGGATCGCGGACGTGCTCGGCGCCGACTACGCCGACAACCCGATGTGGTTCCGCAAGCGCATCATCACCGTCCATCCGCTGGGCGGCGCCCCCATGGGCGACCACCCGGGCGAAGGCGTCTGCGACGCCTTCGGCGAGGTGTTCGGGTTCCCGGGCCTCTACATCGCCGACGGGGCGGCGATGCCCGGCCCGGTGGGCCCGAACCCCTCGCTCACCATCGCCGCGCAGGCCGATCGGCTGGCCACGCGGCTGCTGGAGGAGACGTCCGCCCGCCGGGGGGCGGGAGGACCGACCGCCCCGCCTGCCACGGGGGCCGAGCCGGCCGGGGGAGCCGGCTCGCCAGGCGGGGCGGGGAACGGCTCGGCGTACGGCCCCGCATCGGGGAGTCACGGCGGAACACGGGGACCGTCCACCGTGGCCGCGGGCCGTACGTCGCTGTCGTTCACCGAGGAGATGAAGGGGTTCGTCACCTACGGCGAGACCGACACGCGGATCGGCGAGCTGGTAGAGGGGCGCCTGCCCCTGTCGTTCCGCCTGACTATCACCGCGGCGGACACCGACCGGTTCCTGGCCGAACCGGACCACGAGGCGACGGCCACGGGGTGGGTCGACGCCACCGGGCACGGGGGGCGCCGCCCGGTCGAGGGGGGCACGTTCAACCTGTTCGTCGCGGACGGGCCCGAGGACCGGCGGCTGATGCGGTACCGGCTGTTCTACACCGACGGGGAGGGACGGCGGCGCACGCTGAGCGGGCACAAGAACGTCCTGCACGGGCCGCCGACGCGGATCTGGCCGGACACCTCCACCCTCTACGTGCGGCTGCTGGACGGGCACGTCGCCGCGGGCGAGGAGGACGGCGCGGAGGTCGTCGCGGCCGGGGTGCTGCACATCCAGCTGACCGACTTCGCGCGGCAGCTGACGACGTTCCGCACGACGGGGCCGGGCGGGGCGGGCACGCTGCTCGACTTCGGCAGGTTCTTCGCCGGGGAGCTGTGGGAGGTCTACGGTCCCGACCCCGACTGAGGGGTCCATGGTCGTGCAGGCCGAGGGAACTGCGGGGTGCTCTCGGCCTGCACCTTTTCGCCGGAGGCCGTGCGGGGGGTCGCACGGTCTCCGGCTCGGGGCCCTCCGCCGGGCCGGGCGCCGCGCCGGGGTCAGATGCCCTCGGCCGTGCGGGCGGGGCAGTCCGGCGGGCAGTGCTCGACGTGGGCGGGCAGCCAGCGGGTGAAGGCCCTCAGCATCTGCCGGAGCGCGAAGCCGACGACCGGGCCGGTGCCGGGGATCAGCGGCTCGAACGTCGCCTCCCAGCGCAGGAATGTCCCGGCGTCCCGGCGCTCCAGCCGGACGTCCGCGCGGTAGGAGCGCACCGGCAGGCCCGCCACCGCGATGTAGCCGAAGTGCTCGTAGGGCTCGTAGGCGACGGTCCGCTCGCTGGCCGGCCAGATCTTCTTGACCGTCCCGACGCCGTAGGGGGCGGTGTCGCCCGCGCGCGCCCGCCGCGCCGGGATGGGGAACCGGCCCCAGGCGCCCCACGCCTCGGGGACGGCCAGGTGCCGGAAGAGGTCCTCGGGCGAGGCGGCGGTGGTGGCGGTTGCCTGGATCATCGCCACACGCTACAGCCGCGCCCGAGGCGGGGGCAGACCCGGTTCCGGGACGCCGTCAGTGCGCCTGCCCGTAGAGGCGGTCGACGCGCAGGCGGACGACGACACGGCCGTCCTCGACCATGACGCGGCGGTACTCGTCCCAGTCAGGGTGCTCGCCGCGGATGTCGCGGTAGACCTCGACGAGCTCCTCGACGGCGGCGTCGCCGGGGTCGGCGGCGACCGCCGAGAGCTCGGCGGTGCCCTCGGCCACCACCCACGACCAGCCGTCGGGCGAGCTGACGTGCAGGCTCGCGCGCGGGTCGCGGGCCAGGTTGCGGGCCTTGGCCCGGTCGGCGGTGATCGAGATCCGGACGAGCCCGCGTCCCTCGTCGAAGTGGTAGTTGATCGTGGACAGCTGGGGCCGCCCGTCGCGCTTGAGGGTGGCCAGCA
Organism: Actinomadura sp. NPDC048955; assembly: GCF_040649435.1. Classification (NCBI taxonomy): domain Bacteria; kingdom Bacillati; phylum Actinomycetota; class Actinomycetes; order Streptosporangiales; family Thermomonosporaceae; genus Actinomadura; species Actinomadura sp. NPDC048955. The sequence goes on along the minus strand of NZ_JBEZJI010000011.1, from coordinate 102,104 downwards.
CCCCGATGTCGCGTCCCGCCAGCAGTTTCCGCAGTGCCGCCTCGTCCGCCATGGCCGCCTCCCTCGATTGTCGCCTCTACCCGCGTCAACCCCGGGGCGCGCCGATCGCTTCCCGGTCAGCCGAGGGCGAGGGCCGGGAAGTCGAGGACGCGGGCGGACCGGGCCCCCGGCCCTCCCGCGTCCTCCCCGGCGGCGCGGCCGGTGAGGATGTGGCCGCGGAACACCGCGCCCTTCGCCGCGACCCTGACGGCGCGGAAGCCGCGCGGCGGCAGGGCGCAGAACCCGGTGCGCACGACGTCGTCGAACAGCGAGTCCGACACGACGTAGGCGAGGTCGCGGTCCGCGTCGTCGGCCAGCAGGCGGCGCAGCGGCGCGGCGTCCAGCAGCCGCTGGACGACGATGGGCGCGTCGCCCGCGGGGCCGAACGGCCCGGCCGTGAGCGTGCCGTGGTGCAGTGAGAGCCGCACGCGCAGCCGGAAGCGGCCGGCGTCCCGGTTGGCCTCGCGCAGCGCCCCGTCGAGCAGGATGACGAAGTCGCCGGCGACCGTCGCCGGGTCGACGCCCTCCGGCAGCGTGGCGAGCTCCCCGTCGCCGCCGACCTGCTTGTCCCAGCCGGCGCGGTCGAGGCCGACGCCGCGGGCGGCGCCGTCGAGCGCCTCCGACAGCAGCCGCTGCGCGTGCAGCTGCTCGCGCGTGTCGCGCCTGCTGTACCCCTGGATGTCCACCGCCAGCAGCAGGCGGTAGCTGAGCTGTCCTTCCTCGTTCTCCTTCACCAATCCGATCCCCGCCCTCGGTCTCTATGGGCAAATGGGCCCAATGCCCGCATTCGCTCCAAAGCATGGAGTGAGCGTTGCCCGGCGAAGGTCCGTTGCGCGGTCCGGAGTCGTCGCCTCCCGTACGCCCCTGAGACGCACCTAGGCGAGCCCTGGGACCGAAAGGTAAGGAGAAGGTGGCGAACAAGTAAGTAGCAATCCGGAAAATCCCCCATGAAACGGCCTCGGTTGAACCGCGCGGCGCGAGGGTCCCGTACTGCCTCCCAACGTGACACCCACGGTCACCGCGTCGCCCCGCACCCCTCGCACCCCGCCGGAGACCCCGATGGCCCACAGATCACCGGCCGCCGCGTCGGCCACCCGCGAACGCCCGCCCGGACCGTGGAGCTGGTTCCGCGGCCCGCGGCCCGCCGGCGGCGTGGACGACCAGGTGATCGTGACCGAGCTGTACCGCGTGTACGGCCGCCCGCTGCTGTCGTTCGTCCTGCGGCTCACCGGCGGCGACCGGCACTGGGCCGAGGACGTCGTCCAGGAGACGATGATCCGCGCCTGGCGCAGCGCGCACCAGCTCGACGAGAACGCGACCTCGCTGCTGCCCTGGCTGGCGACCGTCGCCCGCCGGATCGTCATCGACGACCAGCGCCGCAAGAACGCACGGCCGCAGGAGGCGGGCGAGGGCCCGCTGGAGAACATGCGCGTGCCCGACGGGTTGGAGGATCTGCTGCGCTCCGTCGTCGTGTCCGAAGCCCTCCTCGCCCTGTCTCCGGCCCACCGCGAGATCCTCAACGAGACCTTCTTCCGGGACCGCTCGGTGAACGAGGCCGCCAAGCGGCTCGGGATCCCCGTGGGGACCGTGAAGTCCCGGGTCTACTACGCGCTCCGGGCGCTGCGCGTCGCCCTGGAGGAGAGGGGCGTGACGCCATGAGAGCGCCGGACATGCCGCACGTCGACGTCGGCGCCTACGCCCTCGGCCTGCTGGAGGAGCCCGACCGCCGCGCGTTCGAGGCGCACCTGGCGACGTGCTTCTCCTGCCACGAGGAGCTCGGCGCGCTGAGCGGGCTCGCCCAGACCCTGGACGGCATCGGCCCGATCGCCGACCCGGTGGAGGCGATGCCCGCGCCGCCCGAGCCGGCGGCGGTCACCGACCTGATCCGGCACCGGATCCGCCGGGAGCGGCGGCACCGGACCGCGCGGGCGCTGGCCGCGGCCGCCGCCGGGGTCGTGCTGCTCGGCGGGGCGCTCGGCACCGGGTACACGCTGGGCGCCGACCGCGGCCCCGCCGCCTCCGCGCCGGACGGCGGGACCGCCCAGCTGTTGCGGGACGGCCGGGCGATGTCGGCGACCGACGCCGGCACCGGCGTCACCGGGACCGTGGCGATGCAGCAGAAGGCGTGGGGCAGCCGGGTCGCGCTGCGGCTCAGCAAGGTCGCCGGGCCGCTCTCGTGCGAACTGGTCGCCGTGGACGAGCGGGGCAAGGCGCACACCGTCGTCGGCTGGTCCGTCCCGGCCAAGGGCTACGGCCTGCCGGGCTCGCCGCAGCCGCAGCTGGCCCTGCAGGGCGGCACGGCGCTGCGGCCGCAGGAGATCAGCCGGTTCGAGGTCCGGACGATCGGCGAGGGCCGCACACTGCTGACCGTCCCGGCATAGGCTCCGCGCCCGGAACGCGCGGCCGGGGCGCCCTCCGATGTCTCATAGGCTGAGGTGGTGAGTGCGACCCGACCGTCCGCCGGCCCCGAGCTGATGCTGCCGGGGCTCGGCGAGGTGTACGCGGCCTACGTCCGGGAGGCCGGCGCCCTGCCCGCGCAGCCCGGCCCGCTGCAGGCCGAGATGTGGACGTCCGCGCAGCTCGGCGCCCTGGAGGCCGCGGCCCCGCACACCGCCGCGCGGCGCGCCGCGCTCGGCGACCTGATCGGCTGCCTGCACGCGGCGGCCACCCCGGGGGCCCGGGCCTTCCTGCGGGCGCTCGCCGCGGTCGGCCCGGCCGAGGGACGCGCGGCCGCGGCCCGCGCCGCCGGCCGCCTCGACGGCGTCCCGGCGGCGCCCTGGGAGGAGTCGCTCGGGCGGGTCGTCCCGGGCCAGGCGTGGCTGATCCAGGAGGGGCCGCTGGACGGCGACCGCCTGGTCTGCGAGTTCCGCTACGAGGGCGCCGGCACCGCCGGCATGCACGCCCTCGCCGTCCGGCTCTCCTACGGCGACGCCCCCGCCGAGATCGTGGTCGCCGGGGACGTCCCGGCGCTGATGGCGGCGGCGCGGCAGGCGATGCAGGCCGAGCTGTGCGTCGTCCAGCCCCACGACGCCGCGGCCGTGGGCGCGAGGCTCCGCTCCGCGCTCGGCGGCGCGGAGCCCCTGCCCGAGGGGTGCTACCCGGCGCTGGCGCTGGCCCGGCACCGGGTGTCCCTGCTGCCCTAGCGGCCGAGGGCGCGGTAGCGGCGCACCGACAGCGGGAAGAACACCGCCGCGATCACCAGCGGCCACACCACCGCCATCAGCACGCTGTGCTGCGCCGCCCACGACCCGCCGGGGACCGGCTCGCCGAACAGCTCCCGGCACGCCGTCACCGTCGCCGACATGGGGTTCCACTCGGCCACCGCGCCCAGCCAGCCCGGCATCGTGCTCGGCGCCACCAGGGCGCTGGACAGGAACCCGATCGGCCAGACCAGGATCTGGACGGCCGCCACCGACTCGGGCCCCTTGGCGACCAGGCCGAGGTAGACGCCGAGCCAGACCAGGGAGAAGCGCAGCAGCAGAAGGAGCCCGAGCCCCGCGAGGGCCTTGGCCGCGCCGTCGTGGACGCGCCAGCCGATCAGCACGCCGCAGGCCGCCATCACGGCCAGCGCGACGACCGAGTGGAGCATGTCCGCGGTGGCCCGGCCCACCACGACGGCGGAGGAGGCCATCGGCATCGACCGGAACCGGTCGGTCACGCCCTTGCTCGCGTCGCTCGCGATCGCGGCGAACGTCGTCTCGACCCCGAACGCCATCGTCAGCGCGAACATGCCGGGGACGATGAACGCCCGGTAGCCGCCGCCGCCGGGAACGTCCATCTGCCCGCCGAACAGGTAGCCCATCATCAGCACGACCATCACCGGGAACAGCAGCGCGACGGCGACCTCGCCCGGCTTGCGCGCCCAGTGGGCCAGGGCGCGCGAGGTCAGCACCCACCCGTCGGCCACGGCCCACCTCATGGACTGAACGCTCACAGTGACGCCTTTCTGTGGGGGGACGACCCCCCACGCCCCCCGATTCGCTTCGCTCACAGGGACGCCTCTTCCTTCTCCGTGAGGTGCAGGAACACCTCGTCCAGGGTCGGGCGCCGGAGGCCGATGTCGGCGACGGCGACGCCCGCCTCGTCCAGGGCCCGGACGACCTCGGTCAGCGCGGCGGCCCGCCCCGGCACCGGCGCCCCGACGCGCAGGGCCTCCGCGTCGACGTCCACCTCGCCGGTCGCGACCCGGCCGACGATCTCGGCGGCGGCGGCGAGCGCCCCCGGGTCGTCGACGACGACCTCGACGCGGTCGCCGCCGAGCCGCGCCTTGAGCGCGTCGGGGGTGCCCTCGGCGATGACGCGGCCGTGGTCGATCACCGAGACGCCGGAGGCGAGCCGGTCGGCCTCCTCCAGGTACTGGGTGGTGAGCAGGACGGTCGTGCCGCCCTCCACCAGGTCGCGGATCGCGTCCCACACCTCGCCCCGGCTGCGCGGGTCCAGTCCGGTGGTCGGCTCGTCCAGGAACAGCACGGGCGGCGCGAGGATCATCGACGCGGCCAGGTCGAGGCGCCGCCGCATGCCCCCCGAATACTCCCCCGCCGGCTTCGCGGCGGCGTCGGTGAGCCGGAACCGCTCCAGCAGCTCGTCCGCCCGCCGCCGCGCCCGCCCGCCGCCGAGGTGGTGGAGGCGGCCGAACATGACGAGGTTCTGCCGCCCGCCGAGCACCTCGTCGACCGCGGCGTTCTGCCCGACGAGCCCGATGCGGCGCCGCACCCCGACGGCGTCGCGGACCACGTCGAGCCCGGCGACACGGGCGCTGCCGCCGTCCGGCCGGGCCAGCGTGGTCAGGATCCGGACGGCGGTGGTCTTGCCCGCGCCGTTCGGGCCGAGCAGGCCGTGCACGGTCCCCGCGGGGACGCGCAGGTCCAGCCCGGCGAGGGCCTCGGTGCCGCCGTAGCGCTTGCGCAGCCCCTCGGCGACGACCGCGAACCGTGGTTCCGTCACCCGTCCTCCAAAACTATGTACGCAGTACGGATTTACCATCGCGGCCAATATAACGTACGCAGTACAGAGTTTCATTCCCTGAGAGGATCGGCCGGTGACCGAGTACAGCGGGGCGGGCGACCCCAAGCGCACCCTGGAGCTGCTGTGGGGCCTGCGGGAGCGCCCCAGGCGGGGGCCCAAGCCGCGGCTGACCGCGGAGGAGATCGTCCGGGCGGCGGTCCGGCTGGCCGACGCCGAGGGCCTGGACGGGCTGTCGATCCGGCGCATCGCCGAGGAGCTGGGCGTCTCCCCCATGTCGATCTACACCTACGTGCCGGGCAAGGCGGAGCTGATCGACGTCATGGTCGACCGCGCCTTCGGCGAGCTGGAACCGCCCGCCGGCGGCTCCTGGCGGGCCTGCCTGGAGCACATCGCCCGCGGCGACTGGGCGCTGTTCCACCGGCACCCTTGGCTGCTCCAGATCACCACGGTCCGGCCGCCGCTCGGCCCGAACACGTGCGCCAAGTTCGAGTACGGGCTGCGCGCCGTGGACGGCCTCGGCCTCAGCGACGTGGAGATGGACTCGGTCGTCGCGCTCGTGACCGGCTTCGCCGAGAGCTCCGCCCGGGTGTCGGTCAACGCCGCCGAGGCCGAGCGCCGCAGCGGGATGACCGACGAGCAGTGGTGGGAGGCGAGCGCCCCCCTCCTGGAGACGCTGGTGAACGAGGACGACTACCCGCTCGGGACCCGCGTCGGCGCCGCCGTCGGGTCCGAGTACGGCTCCGCCGTCGCGCCCGGCCGCGCCTTCGAGTTCGGCCTCGCCCGCGTCCTGGACGGCATCGAGGTGCTGATCAGCTCCCGCTAGCGCGCCTGGTGGTCCGTTTGGTCGCGACGGCGCCCGCCGGGTCCTCCGGCCACGGGTGCCGGGGGTAGCGGCCGCGCAGCTCGGCCCGGACCGCCCGGTACCCCTCGCGCCAGAACGAGGCCAGGTCCGCGGTGACCGCCGCGGGGCGTCCCGCGGGTGACAGCAGGTGCACGACCAGGGGCACCCGGCCGCCCGCGAGCCGCGGCGCCGCGTCCCACCCGAACAGCTCCTGCAGCTTCACCGCGAGGACGGGCCGCTCCCCCGAGTAGTCGACCCGGATCCGCGACCCGGACGGGACCTCGACCCGCTCGGGCGCGTACTCCTCCAGCCGCTTCGCCAGGTCCCACGGCAGCAGCCCGCGCAGCAGGCCCGCGACGTCCACCTTCGCCAGGTCGGCCCGCCGCCGCGCGCCCGCCAGCCACTCCGGCGCGCGCTCCAGCAGCGCCGCGTCGTCGACGGCGGGCCAGGGCTCCCCGAGGGCTCCGCGCAGGAACGCCAGCCGCTCCCGCAGCGCGACGGCCGCCGGCGTCCAGCGCAGCAGCCCGAGCCCCTCCGCGCGCACCCCGTCCAGCAGGGCGGCCCGCACGAGTGCGGGATCGGGATCCCGCAGCGGCCGCGCCTCCAGCTCGATCGCGCCGAGGCGCTCGACGCGGCGCGCCACCACGTCGCCGTCGCGCCACGCCACCTCCTCGGCGGTCTCCAGCAGCGGCGCCGCCGCGGACCGCGCGATGTCCTCGTCGATCACCACGGCCTGCCGCACCCGCGCCGACGCCGCCCCGGCCGGACGGTCGGCCGCCGCGACCGCGATCCAGGCGGGCCGCGCCGCGGCCAGCGCCGACCCCTCCGCCGGCTCGGCGCCCGTCCCGGACGCCATCAGGTAGCCGCTCCCCCGCCGCGCCCGCGCCACCCGCTCCGGGAACGCCAGCGCCACCACGGTGCCCGCCGCATGGTCGTCGCCGAGCCCCGCCGGCGCCCCGTCCCGCCCGGCGAGCGACCGCTGGAGGCGGGCCGCCTCGTCGCGCCACCGCGCGGCGTGCGGGTCGGCGGGACGGTTCCGGCCGCGCAGGGCGCGCCAGACGGCGGTGAGGTCGTCGCCCGCCGAGCGGGGCGGCGGCTCGGACAGCAGCGCGACGATCTGCGCCGCGTCGCGGGCGCCGACCCGCGGGGCGCCGTCGAGGAGGGCGCGGGCGAGGCGGGGGTGCAGGCCGACGCGGGCCAGGCGGCGGCCGCGGTCGGTGGCGCGGCCGTCCCGCAGGGCGCCGAGCGCATGCAGGGTGGAGCGCGCGGCGTCCATCGCGGCGGTTGGGGGCGGGTCGGGCAGCGCGAGGCCGGTCGCGCCCGGGTCGCCCCAGCAGGCCGCCTGGAGGGCGAAGCCCGTGAGGTCGGCCAGCTCGATCTCGGGGCGGGGGCGGGCCGGGAGCCGGTCGTGCTCGGCCTGCGTCCAGCACCGGTAGACGGTGCCGGGGGCCTCGCGCCCGGCGCGCCCGGCGCGCTGGTCTGCGGTGGCGCGCGACGCCCGGACGGTGGTGAGCGAGCCGAGGCCGCGGGCGTGGTCGGTGCGCGGCTCGCGGGCGAGGCCGCTGTCCACGACCGCGCGGACGCCGGGGACGGTGAGGCTCGACTCGGCCACCGAGGTGGCGAGGACGATCCGGCGGCGGGACGCGGGCGCGAACACCTCGTCCTGCACGCGCCCCGGCGCCTGTCCGTGGATCTGCAGGACCTCGGCGGGCGCGCCGGACAGCAGCCCGGCGACGCGGGAGATCTCGCCGACCCCCGGCAGGAAGCACAGCACGTCGCCGTCGCGTTCGGCCAGCGCCCGGCGGGCGGTCGCGGCGACGTGCGCGAGGAACCCCGGGTCGACGCGCATGCCGTGCGGCGGCGGGACGGGCCGCGGCGGCGGCGCCCAGACCGTCTCGACCGGGTGGAGCGCCGCCGCGGTCTCCACGACCGGGGCGCCGCCGAGCAGGCGCGACCACGGGCCGGTGTCGGCGGTGGCCGACGCGGCGACCAGGCGCAGGTCGGGGCGCAGCGCGGCGCGCACGTCGAGCAGGAACGCCAGCGCGGTGTCGGCGTCCAGGTGCCGCTCGTGGCACTCGTCCAGGATCACCGTGCCGACGCCGTCGAGCTCGGGGTCGGACTGCAGGCGCTGGAGGACGACGCCCGTGGTGACGACCTCGACGCTGGTGCCGGGCCGGTTCTCGCCGCGGACGGTGACGCCGACGCGGTCCCCGACGCGTTCGCCGAGGAGCCAGGCCATGCGGCGGGCGGCGGCGCGGGCGGCGAGGCGGCGGGGCTCCAGGACCAGGACCTTGCCGGGCGCGGGCGGGGCGCCCCGACCGTCCGCGAGGGCCAGCCCCGCGAGCGCGAGGGGGACCAGGGTGGTCTTCCCGGTGCCGGGAGGCGCCGCCAGCACCGCCGCGCCGTGCTCGTCCAGGGCCGCGCGCAGGGCGGGGACGGCGTGGCGGACGGGGAGGTCTTCGGCGGCGCTGAGGTGCATCGTCCCAGTCTGCCGCGCCGCCCGCGCCAACCGGAAATCAATTGCAGCGAAAAAGGCTTTGAATGTTGCGGTGATAGTTGCACCGCGCCTTTCAGCCAATCTCCGGCGGCTCTTCTGCGTTGTTCCCCCGAATCGTCGCACGAATCACACGCGAACGAGCAGGTGAGGAATGCCCCAGGTCCAAGAAGTGGCGCGGAAGTTTGATTTAAGTCACCTCGCGAAGTGTGGCGGCAATGCCGCGGCGTCCCCATACTGGTGGCGTCTAAGCAGGTGCTGGGAGGACGGACATGTTCGGCAGTTCCATCTACCTCAGGGACCGCCCCGCTTTCACCGGCGGTTCACCGCAGGCGGTGTACGAGGAACTCTGGCAGCGGGGCCGAAAAGGACGATTGCGGACACGCGCCTTTCTGTCGGCCGCGACGCTCGTGCTGTGCGCTCTGCTGGTCAACGCCGTTTTCGGAATCGTGATGGCCGTTGTGGTGGCGGCCTCGGACACGCTCGTCCATTGGCGCATTTACAGCGCGTCGCGGGTGTGGCGGCTCGGGCTGCGCGGCGATCAGCGCATGAACCGCTTCCTCCGCCACACGCTGGAGCGGCGCGGGCACCGCGTGCTGCACGCCCGGACCGTCCCCGAGCACGGGATCGCCGACCAGCTGGTGGTCGGGCCCGGCGGCGTTTGGCTCGTGCACAACGAGGCCTGGTCGCCCGGGGCCGAGGTGTCCCAGCACGGCGGCCGGCTGTTCATCGACGGCCGGACGCAGTCCAAGCTCGTCGCAGGGCTGACCGCGCGGGCCGAGGCGGCCGGCGCGGCGATCTCCCGCGCCGCGCGGACGCCGGTCACGGTGACGCCGGTGCTGGCCGTGCACGGCGGCAAGCTCGCCCGCACCCCGTTCACCGCCGACGGCATCGTGTTCGCGCCGCCGCTGAAGCTGATCCGCTGGATGCGCCGCAACCCGGCCGCCGACCGCTCCGCCGAGGAAGTCGAAGCGATCACCCGGGCGGCCGTGCACGCCCTGCCGGTCGGCTCGAACGCCGCGGCCCGGACCGCGGCGTGACCGGCCCCCTCCCGGGAGGACGGCATGACCCACAGACACCTGTGGCCGGAGGGCTCACACGCCGCCGCTCACAGGGCGCCCACCGCCCGCGGGGGTTCCGCCACCTCTGCGGGCGGTGCGGCGCAGCCAGAGCAGCCCCACCACCGGCAGGACCAGGGGCACGAACCCGTAGCCGCGCCCGTACACGGACCAGACGGTCTCGTCGGGGAACGCCGCGCGGTCGGCGATGCTGAGCGTGCCCACGGCGAGCACGCCCACCAGCTCCGTCGCGCAGGCGGCGACTGCGATCCGGAACGAGGTCCGGCCACCCCGGGCCAGGGCCACCGTCGCCAGGACGTAGACGGCGGCGGCGAGCGCCGACAGCAGGTAGGCGGCCGGCGCGTCGGCGAAGCGGGTGGCGATCTGCACGCCCGCCCGCGCACCGGCCGCGAGCGCGAAGATCGCGTAGACGGCGACCAGCAGCCGTCCCGGCCCGCCGGCGGTGGCGCCGGGCCGGGCACCGCCGCCCGTGCGGGCCTCGGCGCCGGCGCGGGCGCCGTCGTCCGCGCGGGTCAGCGGCCCCTGGACCGCGGTCTCGGGGCCGGGCGGGTCCTCCCGGACGGGCTCGGTCCCGCGGACGGGCTCGTGTTCGGGCTCAGGCACCGGTGCCGCTCCACAGCTGGTTCATCCGCACGATCATGACGGCGACGGCCACCCCGGCCACGACGAGCACGGTGGGGCCCCACCGGGTGCGCTCCAGCAGCCCCCACCCGGCGCCGGCGGCGGGGATCAGCAGCGACCCCAGCAGGTAGCCGACGAAGGTGGCGGCGCCGTCCGGCCCCTCGCCGCCGGAGAGCCGGACGAAGGCCACCACGGCCTGCGCGACCAGCAGCACCTCCAGGACGCCGAACGCGGCGAGGTCGCCGGCGCCCATCGCCCGGCCGCGCAGCGCCGTCACCAGGGCGTAGCCGGCGGCCAGGAGCGCCACCACGATCGTCGTGGTGGACAGCACGTTCGTCACGGCACCAAAGAGTACTACCGGCTGTAGAGCAACCGGGACGGCGCCTCCGGGCGGGGCCGGGAGGCGGCGGGGCATGGCAGCATGGCGGGCGTGAACGCGCTGCGATGGCTGACCCTGACCCGGCACGGTGAGAGCACCGGCAACCTCGCCTTCCAGGCCGTCCTCGGCACCGACGCCGAGGAGGCCGACATCTCCGAGCGGGACGCCGACATCCCGCTGTCGGACACCGGCCGGGCGCAGGCGGCGGGGCTCGGCCGCTGGCTGGAGGCGCTCCCCGAGGACGAACGCCCCACCACGGTGATCACCTCCCCCTACCTGCGGGCCCTCGACACCGCCAGGATCGCGCTCGCCGAGACGTCCTTCCCCGCCCCGCGCATCCAGGTGGACGAGCGGATCCGCGACCGCGAGCAGGGCGTGCTGCAGGGGCTGACCCCCCGCGGCGTCCGCAACCGGTTCCCGGAGGAGGCCGAACGGCTGCGCCACCTCGGCAAGTTCTACCACCGGCCGCCCGGCGGCGAGTCGTGGGCCGACCTGGCCCTGCGGCTGCGCAGCTTCTACCGCGACCTGCAGGCCGGCGCCCCCGGCGGCCGCGCCCTGGTCGTCGCCCACGACGCGATCATCGTCATGACCCGCTACCTGGTGGAGGAGCTGACCGAACAGGAGATCATGCGGATCGAGAAGGAGCCCATCGCCAACGCCTCGGTCACCCGGTGGCGGCACGACGGGACCGGGCTCGCCGCCGTCTGCTACAACGACTGCGCCCACCTCGCCACCGCCGCGGTGCCGCCTCCTACGGCTCGCCGCTGAGCAGCCGGGCGCTGCGCGAGGCCACGGCGGCCCGCCGCGGATCCCCCAGCGGCAGGACGCCCCGCAGCCGCTCCAGCGCCTCCAGGTCGGCGGCGCCCGGCTCGGACTGCGCGTAGGCCCACAGCACGTCGGCGCCGCCCCGGTCCAGCACCTGCCGCCGGACCCGCACCGCCAGTTCGTCGCGTTCCGCGCGGACGGCGGGAGCGTCCGAGCGCGGCAGCAGCTCTCCCCCGTACAGCCGCACGGCACCGGCGACGTCCCCCTCGTCCAGCAGCCGCCGCACGGTGAGGAAGTCGGCGTCGACCGCGCAGCCGAGCCGGTAGGGGCGGGCCCGCACGATGTCGCCGAACTGGTGGCGGAGCCGGTGGATCTCGGGGCGGACGGTCGCCGCGCTGCCCTCGTCGCCGTACAGGTACAGCGAGAGCCGGTCGCCGCTCAGCCCGCGCGGATGCAGCGCCAGCAGCGCGAGGATCTCGGCGTGCCGCAGCGTCAGGTCGAAGGGCCGCCCGTCCAGCAGCGCGTGCGGCCCGTCGCCGAGCAGCGCCAGCGCCAGCAGCGGCGGCCCCCCGGCCGCGGCCCTGGCCGCCAGGCCGCGCCCGGTCGGGGCGCTCTCGTCGACCCGGCCGCGGGCCCCCGGGATCCGCAGCAGGAACGCCTCGGCCAGCGGCTCGGCGATGGCGGTGCGCCCGTCCGGCAGCATGACCGTCCCGCCCGGCTCGGGGACGGTGACGCGCCGACCGACCAGCGCGCCCTCCTGTGCGGCGAGGATGCGGCCGGTGGCCGTGGCGAGGACGCCGGTGCCGCGCAGCCCCCGCAGGTGCGGCAGGAGCCGCTCGCGCAGCCGCTGGTCGCGCACCAGCATCTCGTTCTCCAGCCGCGCCTCGGCCAGCCGCGCCGCGGCGGCGACGAGCGCGACGGTCGCGGGGTGCAGCGCCTGCACCGTCGCGCTGACGTCGATGCAGCCGACCACCCGCCCCGAGTCGGGATCGGTGATCGGCGCGCCGGCGCACGACCAGCAGTGCAGGACGTGGGCGACGTGCTCGGCGGCGTACACGTACTCGGGCCGCCCGGAGGCGAGCGCGGTGCCGATGCCGTTGGTCCCGACGGCGTCCTCCGACCAGAGGAAGCCCTCGGTCAGGCCGATCGCGTCGGCGGCGCGGCGGGCGAAGGCCGGGCCCTGCGTCCACAGCACGTGCCCGGCGGCGTCGGTGATCACCATCAGGTGCTCGGCCTCGTCGGCGACCCGCCGCAGCAGCGACTGCAGCATCGGCAGGTGTGGTTCGAGGGGGTGGGCGCCGCGGGCGTCGGAGAGGGAGTCCCGGTCGAACACCAGGGGCGCCGCCTCCACGCCCGCGTCGACGTCGGCGTCCTTGGAACGCCGCCACGACTCGGCGATCGGCGCCCGGACGGTCACCGGCTCGCGCACCACCATCGGCCCTTTCTCCCGGAGGAAGCCCGGCTCGTTCGAGCATCGGTCCATCGTCTGGACGGCGCAACCGATTCGCCGGATCCCGCCTGACCGGATCGCGGCACGGTCCGTGACCGGATGATCGCAACGTGCATGCAACGTGGCTGCGCCTACCGTGAGCGTCGCCGGGGAGCCAGAGGACCATCCCGTGGGTCCGCCGTCCCGCACGCGTCCGGGGGGAATGCGTGCGGGACGGCCCCGCTCTCCCGGCGCTACGGGGGGAGAACGACCATGCTCTGCCTGACATGCCACCGCGTCCGGCCGGCCGCGAGCCGGGCCGACTACACCGCCGAGCGCGCCTCGCTCATCGTGCGGCAGGGACTGTGCACCTGCAGCGCGCCGCCCGGCCGGCCGTGGCGCCGCGAGCCCGTCCGCGAAGGCGCGCACGCCCCGAAATAAACCGGTGAGTTCACAAAACGTTCACGGTCGATTCGCCTACAGTTTAAGGAGATTCCACCCGCCGGCCCCGGAAGGGAGCGCCATGACCGTGATACCGGGTCTCGTCCGCCGCGCCGCCGCCGAGGTGGAGCGCCATCTGCGCGAGGGCGCCGGCGCCCTCGTCAGGGCCGGGCGAGATCTGGAGCGGTCGGCGGAGCTCGTCCGGCTGCTGCCCTCTCTCGTCGAGCGCCTGTCGATCCTAGAGCAGGCCGTCCGCGTCCAGGACACCGAGCTCCGCACGATCCGCACCGAGCTCGACTCGCTGGTCGGGCAGCTCAACGACCGGCTGCTGCCGCGCCTCGACGAGCGCATGGACGACACCGAGCGCGACCTGGCCGCCGTCGCGACCAGCCTGATCCGGACCGGCCGCGACACCGCCGGCAACCGCGCCCGGCTGGAGGCCGCCGAGCGGCGCGTCGCCGACCTGCGCTCCAAGGTCGCGGCGCTGGAGCAGCGGACCGGGATCTGGCGCGACCTGGAGTCCACCGTCACCAGGTTCGGCGACGACCTGGACGCGATGCGCGCCCGGATGGCGCCGCGCCCCGCCGAGCCGCCGGACGCCCTGCCCGCCCCGGTGCAGAACCTCACCGACCGCCCGGCATAAGGGGACATCGGCGGGCGTCCTGGAGAATGGGCGCATGACTCAGCCGTCCGACATCCGTCCGTCCGCCGCGCGCGGTTTCGCCAGCGACAACCAGGCGAGCGTCCATCCGGAGGTCCTCGCGGCCCTGGCCGAGGTCAACACCGGGCACCAGCCCGCCTACGGCGACGACGCCGTCACCGGCCGGCTGCGCGAGGTCGTCCGGCGCCACTTCGGCGAGCAGGCCGAGGTGTTCCCGGTGTTCAACGGGACAGGCGCGAATGTGGTGTCGCTGCAGGCCATGTCGGAGCGGTGGAGCGCGGTGGTCTGCCCGGAGTCGGCGCACATCAACACCGACGAGTGCGGCGCGTCCGAGAAGATCGCGGGGCTGAAGCTCGTCACGGTGCCGACGCCGGACGGCAAGCTCACCCCCGACCTGGTGGACCGGTACGCGACGGGCTTCGGCAACGTCCAGCGGCGGGAGCCTGCCGTCGTGTCGATCACCCAGAGCACGGAGCTCGGCACCGTCTACACCGCGCAGGAGACGGCGGCCGTCGCGGCGGCGGCGCACGAGCGTGGCCTGTCGGTCCACATGGACGGCGCCCGCATCGCCAACGCCGCCGCGTCCCTCGGCCTGCCGCTGCGCGCCCTCACCACCGACGCGGGCGTGGACGTGCTGTCGTTCGGCGGCACCAAGAACGGGCTGCTGCTCGGTGAGGCGATCGTGGTCCTCGACCCGGGCGCCGTGCGGGGGACGGCGTACCTGCGCAAGTCGAGCATGCAGCTGGCGTCCAAGATGCGGTACGTGTCGGCGCAGCTCATCGCGCTGCTGGACGGCGACCTGTGGCTGCGCAACGCCGCGCACGCCAACGCCATGGCCCGCCGCCTGGAGGCCGCCGCCCGCGCCGTCCCCGGCGTCGAGATCACCCAGGACGTCCAGGCCAACACCGTGTTCGCGCTCGTGCCGGCGGGCGCGGCCGAGCGGCTGCGCAAGCGGTTCCCGTTCTACACCTGGGACGAGGCGACCGGCGAGGTCCGCTGGGTCTGCTCCTTCGACACCACCGAGGACGACGTGGACGCCTTCGCCGCCGCGCTCGCCGAGGAGACGGCGGCCTGACCGGCCCGTTCATCCCGATCATCGGGAGCGCGCACGCCCGCCCGGCGGCCCGGGGGTTATGGTGTAACCGAACAGGATTCGGTTACAGGAGGCGAGCCCGATGGCCAACCGCACCTTCGTCGTCGGCGTGGGCATGACCAAGTTCGAGAAGCCCGGCTCCCGCGACTGGGAGTACCCCGACATGGCCAAGGAGGCCGTCGGCAACGCCCTGGAGGACGCGGGCGTCGGCTACGACGCCGTCGAGATGGCCTACGCCGGCTCGATGTACGGATCGATGGGCCAGCGTGCCCTCTACGAGACCGGCATGACCGGCATCCCGGTCATGACCGTCATGAACGCGTGCGCGACCGGGTCCAGCGCGCTGTTCCTCGCCCGCCAGGCCGTCCGCGGCGGCCTCGCCGACTGCGCGCTCGCGCTCGGCATGGAGAAGATGAAGAAGGGCTCGCTCGGCGCCGGGATGGGCGAGTCCAAGGTCACCATCATCGACCACCACCTGCGCTCCATGACCGCGGGACGCGAGTGGGAGCTGGACAAGGCGCCCATGCCGCAGATGTTCGGCAACGCCGGCCGCGAGCACATGGAGAAGTACGGGTCCACCCCCGACCACTACGCCTGGATCGGCTGGAAGAACCACAAGCACTCGGTGAACAACCCCTACGCGCAGTTCCAGACCGAGTACTCCCTCGACGACGTCAAGAACGCCACGATGATCTTCGACCCGCTGACCAAGCTGCAGTGCTCCCCCACCTCCGACGGCGCCGGCGCCGCGCTCGTCGTCAGCGAGCGGTTCCTGGACGAGCACGACCTGTGGGACCAGGCCGTCGAGATCGCCGGCCACCACATCGCGAGCGACACGCAGGAAAGCTTCGCCGACCACTCCTCCATCCAGGTCGTCGGCTTCGGCGTCTCCCAGCGCGCCGCCCGGAAGGCGATGGACGAGGCGCAGGTGTCCATCGACGACGTCGACGTCATCGAGCTGCACGACTGCTTCAGCGCCAACGAGCTCATCACCTACGAGGCGCTCGGCATGGCCGAGGTGGGCGAGGGCCACAAGCTCGTCGACGACGAGGCCACCACGTACGGCGGCACGTGGGTCGTCAACCCCTCCGGCGGCCTCATCTCCAAGGGCCACCCCCTCGGCGCCACCGGCCTCGCCCAGTGCGCCGAGCTGACCTGGCAGCTGCGCGGCAAGGCCGGTGCCCGCCAGGTGGACGGCGCCCGCGTGGCCCTCCAGCACAACATCGGCCTCGGCAGCGCCTGCGCCGTCGCCGTGTACAAGCCCGCGACCGCCTGACCCGCGAGACGGCAGGGCTCAGGGAGGTCCGCACAGGTCGATCGAGGTCGACGACACCGTCGCCGGCGGAGCGCGTCCATGGCGCGCTCCGCCGGCGACGGCCGTTCCGGCACCCCACCATGCGACAACAATTGACTTTTGTCTCACAGCGGCTACGGTGAAAGCACATAGTTACCGGTCAGGAGGCGCGATGCCCGCCCCGTCCCCGCCCCCGACGGTCGCCACAGCCGCCGCACGTAAACCCGCCCGGACCGCCGCCCGCGCCCCGCTCGGCCCCGGCACGCTCCTCTGGCGGTACGCCGCCGACCTGCGCTCCCTGCTACCCGGGGCCGCCGCCGGGCTGATGCAGCTCATGCACCCCGGCATCGGCGCCGGCGTCACCGAGCACTCCGCGTTCTTCGACGCGCCCTTCGACCGGATCCACCGGTCCGTCCCGCAGATCTGGGCGACCATCCTCGCCCCGGACGGCGCCGCCCGCGCCCGCACCATCCGCGACCTGCACCGCGCCATCGGCGGCGTCGACGAGCACGCCCGCCGCTACCACGCCCTCGAACCCGAGACGTTCTGGTGGGCGCACGCCACCTTCACCTGGGAGATCTTCAAGGCCGCGGAGACCTTCCACCCCGGCACCCTCACCGCCGAGGACCACGAGCAGATGTACGCCGAGACCGTCACCTGGTACTCCCGGTACGGCGTCAGCATGCGCCCCGTCCCCGCCGACTACGCCGCCTTCCAGTCCAGGTTCTGGCACATCTGCACCCGGACCCTCGAACTCACCCCCGCCGCCGCCCGCGCCCTGGAGATCGCCAAGCACGGCTCCGGCACCCTCACCCTGCTGCCCGTCGGCGGCTCCCGGGTCGACCGCGCCGGACGCCTCGTCATCGAGCGCCCGCTCCGGCTGATCACCTTCGGCTGCCTGCCGCAGACCGTCCGGAACCGCTTCGACATCCCCTGGTCCCCGCTCGACCAGGCGCAGTTCGCCGCGCTCGCCCTCGCCAACCGGCAGGGCTACCGCATGATGCCCACCGGCCTCAACCACCGGGCCCTGCGCGGCATGCTGCGCTACATCGGCGCCCAGACCCGCCAGAACCGCTATCGCCCGGCCGCCTGAACAGCCGTGACCTGCGGGCCCGCGGCCCGCAGGTCACCCAACGTTCTTGTCGAAGGGGCCCGGAGGTCGCGTGCGCTTCAGCCGGGTGGCCGAACACTGAGGTGTGGAGACGATCACCGCCGGCGCCGACCCCGCGGCGTCCGCCAGGCTCCCCGGCCTCGGCGCCGACGCCGCGACGCGGTCCCTCGCCCAGCGGATCCGCCGGGCCCGCTGGGCGGTCGGCGGGCTCCTGCTGACCGTCCTGACCGCCGCCGCCCTCGCGACCGCGGGGCCGCTTCGACCGGCCCTGTCGGCGCTCGGCCACATGCGCTGGGGGTTCCTGCCGAGCCTGGTCCTGCTGTCCCTGCTGCACTACGTCTGCTCCGCGGTCGCGCTGCGCGGCGCCGCCGGCCGCCCGCTGCCGCTGATCAGGACGACGATGACGCAGCTCACCGCGTCGGCCGCCAACCGCGTCACGCCCGGCGGCCTCGGCGCCGCGGCCGTCAACACCCGCTACCTCGTCTGCCGCGGCCTGCCGCTGCCCCGCGCGGCCGTCGCCGTGACGGTCCTCCAGGTGGCCGGCGTCCCCGCCGACCTGCTGCTGATGGGCGCCGTCCTCGGCCTCGGCGCCGTCCTGGCCCCGGACGGCGGCAACGACCGGATGCTGGACGCCCTCGGCCACCACGCCTCCCGGGCCGCCGGTCTCGTCCCGCCCCTCCCCCTGCTCATCGCCTGCGGGGTGCTGCTGCCCGCCGCCGCGCTGTGGGGCCGCCGCGCGGCCCGCTCCACCGCGGCCCGCAGCGCCGCGGGCGGGCTCGCCGACCTGTGCCGCCGCCCGCGCGACCTCGCGATCACCCTCGCCGCGTCCGCCGGGACCACGTTCGTCCTCGGAATCGCGTTCGCCCTCAGCGTCCTCGCCATCCCCGGGACGGCGGTGGGCCCAGCCGACGCGCTGGCGCTCCTCGCCGCCTACCTGGTGGGGGCCGCGGCGGGCTCGGCCGTCCCGACGCCCGGCGGTGTCGGCTCCACCGAGGCCGCCCTCGTCGCCGCGCTCGCCGCCCTGGGCGTCGCCGCGGTCCCGGCCCTGCACGCCGTCCTGCTGTTCCGGGCGGTCACGTTCTGGGCGCCGGTCCCCCTCGGGATCCTGGCCTGCCGGACGCTCCGGCGGTGACCTTTACATTGTAGATCAATTACAGGCGGAAGACCTTCCGGGCGTTGCCCGCGAGGAACGCCTCCCGCGCGTCCTCGCCGAGGCCGAGATCGTCCAGGCCCTTGAGGGCCCGCTCGGCGGTCAGCATCGGATAGTTGGTGCCGAACATGACCTTGTGGTGCCGGTCCTGGGCCATGTACCGGACGAGTTCCGGCGGGTACCTGCGAACCGTGTAGGCGGACGTGTCGACATAGACGTTCGGGTGCTTGCGGCACACCGCGACCATCTCCTCCGTCCACGGGTAGCCGATGTGCCCGCCCACGATGACGAGTTCGGGAAAGTCGAGCGCCACCTGGTCGACGTACGGGATCGGCCGCCCCGTCTCGCTCGGGCGCAGCGGCCCCGTGTGGCCGACCTGCGTGCAGAAGGGGACGCCCAGTTCCACGCATTCGGCGAACAGGGGATAGAAGCGCCGGTCGGTGGGCGGGAGCTCCCACAGCCATGGCACCACGCGCAGCCCCTTGAAACCCAGTTCCCCCACGCACCGCCGCAGCTCCCGCACGGCCTCCATGGGCTTGCGCAGGTCGACCGAGGCGATGCCGGCGAGCCGGCCGGGGGCCTGCCGGACGAACGACGCGACCTCGTCGTTGCTCACGAGATCTCCCTCAGGCCCGTACCAGGCGCTGATCAGGCCGACGTCCACTCCCCCGGCGTCCATCGCCGCGACCGTGGTGCCGACCGGGACCTCCTCCGCCGGCGGCTCCTGCCCGGTCCACCTCCAGAGCGAGTCGAGCATCTCGTGCCGCAGGAACCGCACCGTCCCGTGCTGCATCCACGCGTCAATCACCATGGGCACCTCCCACCGACCGCCATGCGGCCTCGCTCAGCGATCCGACCTGCCCGCCGTCCGGTTCGGGGCACTGGCCGTTCAACCAGAGCCGGCACAGTTCCTGCGCGGGCCCGAGCCACAGGACGAACGCGGTCACCGCGTCCACGTCCAGCAGCGCGCCGTGCCGCACCTGCACGCGCCACCAGCTGCGCACTTCCCGGAAGAACCCACCGTTGCGCTCGGCCAGCCCTTCGCTCCCGGCGGGCCGCTCGGTGAACATGAAACGGGCCCGGTCGGGATGCTCCCTGCACCACCGCACATGGAAGGCCACGACCGAGGTCACCGCCTCCCGCGCGCCGTCACGGGCCTTCAGCTCGGCGAGGAAGGCGTCCTGGTACATCCCGATGCTCTCGACGAACAGCGCCTCCGCCACCTGCTCCTTGCCGGAGAAGTGGTGGTAGAAGCTGCCCACGCTCACCCCGCTCGCCGCCCTCAGCCCGCTCAGCGTGGTCCCGGCGACCCCGTCGCGCCCGAACAGCTCCAGCGCCGCCCGCAGGATCCGCTCCCGTCCGGCCTCCTTCATAGAACATTATTCTGCCATACCAGAACAATGTTCTGTGCGGGCGGCGTCCGGACCCCTGCTAGCCTCATGACCATGTCCAGCCCCGAGTCCGACAGACGCTGACTCCCGGGCGGCTCCCCCTCGTGCGGGCCGCCTGAGGCGGGCTGCCTTTCTTTCTTCCTTTCTGCCGTGCCGTCCGTGCCGATGCCGGACGGCCATCTCGGCGCAGCCCCCCAACGACAGCCGACCTGTTCGCCGTCTCGGGAGACTCCCTTGCCATTCGCCGTCTACGTCCTCGGGCTCGCCGTGTTCGCCCAGGGCACCTCCGAATTCATGCTGTCCGGGCTCGTCCCGGGCATCGCCGCGGACCTGGGCGTGTCCATCCCCGCCGCCGGCCTGCTCACCTCCGCCTTCGCCATCGGCATGGTGATCGGCGCCCCGTCCATGACGCTGCTGGCCCGCCGGTGGCCGCGCCGCCGCGCGCTGCTGGCGTTCCTCGTCGCCTTCGTCGCCGTCCACGTCGTCGGCGCCCTCACCACCAGCTACGCGGTGCTGCTGGCGACCCGCGTCGCCGCCGCCCTGGCCAACGCCGGGTTCTGGGCCGTCGCGCTCGCCACCGCCACCGCGCTCGTGCCCCCCGCGGCCCGCGCCCGCGCCACGTCCGTCGTGGTCGGCGGCGTCACCGTCGCCTGCGTCGCCGGGGTCCCGGCGGGCGCGCTGCTCGGCGGGGCGTGGGGGTGGCGGGCCGCCTTCTGGGCGGTCGCGCTGGTGTCGCTGCCCGCCGTCGCCGCGATCGCCAAGGCGATCCCGGAGGAGCGTCCGTCCGCGGGCAGCGCCCGCACCGAACTGCGCGCCCTGGCCAACGGACGGCTGCTGCTCACCCTCTCCGTCAACGCGCTGTTCCAGGGTGCGACGTTCTGCACCTTCACCTATCTCGCGCCGCTCGCCACGAACGTCGCCGGTTTCGGCTCCGCCTGGGTGCCGGCGCTGCTGGCGCTCTTCGGCCTGGGGTCCTTCGCGGGCGTCACCATCGGCGGACGGATCGCCGACGCGCACCCGGCCGCGCTCATCGCGGCCGGCATGACGTCCCTGACCGCCGGGTGGGCCGTCCTCGCGCTCACGGCCGGAAGCCCGGCCGCGGTGGTCGTGCTGGTGTTCGTCCAGGGGATGCTGGCGTTCGGGACGGGCCCCGCGCTGATCTCACGCGTCCTGGAGCAGGGCTCCGCGGCGCCGACGCTGGCGGGCGGGTTCGCCACCGCGGCGTTCAACGTCGGCGGGACGCTCGGCCCGTGGCTGGGCGGGACCGCGATCGGCGCCGGCCTCGGCTACCGCTCCCCCGTGTGGGTGAGCGCGATGCTGATGGCCGGCGCGATCGCGGTCCTCGCCGGTCAGGTCTGCTTCTGGAGGGCCAGGCTGGCCGAGCCCGTCAGCGCAGGCAGGTAGCCGGAGCGGTGGCCCAGCGCGGTCGGGTGGTAGGACGAGCCGATCGGGATCGTGACCGCGTTGAGCCAGTCGTCGCCGGAGCACAGCTCGTGCCCGGAGAACTCGTCCCGGACGTCCGACCAGGTGAACCCGGCGCGTCCCGCCGCGGCGGAGACGACGGTGTCGAGGGTGTCGGCGGCGTGGTTCAGCGCGGTGCGCTTGGTGTTGCTCAGCCCGGCGCACCAGTCGACGATGACGTAGAGGCGCGGGTACCCGAGGACCACCACCCGCGCCGACGGGGACTTCGCGCGGATCTTTCCGTACAGCGAGTCGAGCTGCCCGGGAAGCGTGTTCTTCATGTAGGTCTCGGCCTGCGTCACCCTGCTCTGGCACGAGGCGTTCGACTGCAGGACGCAGGTCTGCATGACGTCGGCGAACCCGGCGTCGTTGCCGCCGGCGGTGACGCTCACGAGCGTCGTGGAGGAGCTGAGCGCGCCGAGCTGGCCGCTGGCGACGGTCGTGGTGGTCGCACCGGAGCAGGCGACGAACTTGTAGGACGACGTCGCGTGCGACGCCGCCCACAGGTTCGGGTAGGCGTTGGCGCTGCGCTGGCACGATCCACTGTTCGGGTCGTAGTTCCCGGCCCCCGTGCCGGACGAGTAGGAGTCGCCGAGGGCGACGTAGTCGGGCCCGGCCGCCGAGGCGGACCCGGACCCGAGCAGTGAGGCGGCGGCGAAGGTCGCCGCACCGAAGGCGACCAGGTAGGGGCGGGGCAGACGCATCGGCACACTCCGGGGCGACGTATCGAATTGTGTCTTCCGTCCTATACCCGTGCCGCCTTTATGCCAAGCTCAAGACTGATCAACTTTGTTTGGCATGATTCGCCATTGTCATCCGAAACAGCCAAAATCTCGGGGCCGTCGGCCTCAAAACCTCACAACCATTCCGGCATGCTCCCCAGCAGCCCCAGGGGCCCGTCCCGCATCACAGGCCCTGCCCGCCGGCACGTTTCTCCCCCGAAAGGAAGGACCAATGCGGCGATATTTGCCTAACTACCGCTGATTCGCAGCAGAAGAGCGGATGGGGCAGGACGCCAGAAATGCGTCCTGCCCCATCCGCTCACGGCGGCGCGGGCTCAGCCCTTCCGGCCGAGGCGGGAGGCCCCGCCCCGGACGCGGTGCCACGCGGCCCGCGCGTGACGGTTCACGCTCGTGCTGACGCGCCTGGCCGTCGGGAACTCGGTGCCGAGCAGGCCGAGTCCGGCGAGGATCGCGACGATGCCGGGGCCGGGCAGCACGAGCATGGCGACGCCCGCGACGATCAGCGCGGTGCCGGCGACCGCGACGCCGACCTTGCGGAGCAGCCGGACGTGCGCGCCGCGGCGGCTCTCGGTCGCCGCGCCGGCGTCCGTCCCGGCACGGTCCATGGCGGTCGTGGTCACATCGTCCCCCGATCTACGTACACGGCTTTCTTCTGGGACGAACCGGCATGCCGCGGAAGATCCCCGATCCGGTGCGGTGTGGTCAGCGTCACAACGCGTTCCCCAGGCCGGCCGCCCGCCTTCCAGGGCCCGCTAGCATCGCGGAAATGAAGACCCCGTTCGGCGCGCGGGCCCGTCTCGGGGTCCTGGCCGCGCCGGTGTGGAGGCGGCTGAGCGGCCCGGCGCAGTGGCGGCTCGCGCGGCTCCGGCATCACACGTTCCTGGTGTACGCGGGAGGGGTCGTCCAAGACGAGCAGGGCCGGATCCTCCTGCTCCGTCACCGCCTGTGGCCCGCGTACCGCGCCTGGGGCCTGCCCGGCGGATACGTCGACGCGGGCGAGCGGCTCGAAGACGGGGTCGCGCGCGAAGTCCGGGAGGAGACGGCCCTGGAGGTCGAGGTCACCGTGCCGCCGCTCCACGTCGCGGGCGGGTTCCGGCACCGGATCGAGGCCTACTACGCGGCCCGCGTCGTAGGCGGGCGACTCGACCTGGACGCGGGCGAGATCCTGGAGGCCCGCTGGTGGCCTCCCGACGCGCTCCCGGACGCGATGTCGCCCCGCCTCCGCGCCGTCCTCGCCTCCCTTGACCTCAGCCGCGGTTGAGGTTGCACCCTGGACGGCATGAGCCTCACCGACCTCGAACGCGAATACCTCTCCACCCAGCGCCTCGGCCGCCTCGCCACCGTGGGCCCCAAGGGCGACCCGCAGAACAACCCGGTCGGTTTCGACTACAACCCCGAGACCGGCACGATCGACATCGGCGGCTGGAACCTCACCGCGTCCCGCAAGTACCGCAACCTGCGCCACAACGACCAGGTCGCCTTCGTCGTGGACGACCTGGCCTCCGTCGAGCCGTGGCGGGTACGAGGCATCGAAATTCGCGGCCGCGCCGAAACCACGACCACGGAGGCCCCCCGTTTCAGCGGCGACATCATCCGCGTCCACCCGCACACCATCTTCACCTGGGGAATCGACCCCGCCACCAACGGAATGACCAAACGCACCACCAAATAACCACCCCGCCCCCGACCACGAGGACCACAAGGCTTCGATCAGCACTTCAGGGGAAAGTGATGACGAGCATCGCCCCGCCGCCGAGCAGCTGCGACTCCTGTGTTGCGCTCACCTCATCGGGCTTCGGAGGGTGGGCGGGGCTTAGTTCTCTTCTGAGAGGTCTGCCAGGATCTGGCGCAGTTCGGTGGCTCTTGTGGGGGCGTTGATCTCCACGAGGAGGTCGAGGGCCTCGGAGTAGGCTCGCCTGGCGTCGGACGGACGGCCGGCGTGGCGGTGGACGTCGCCCAGGATGCGCAGCATGGTGGCCAGACCGGACTCGTTCTCGACCTCCCGGTGGAAGGCGACGGCCGGCCTGAGAACCGCTTCGGCGTCGGCGAAGCGGCCGAGGCCGTCGTAGGCCAGCGCCAGGTGCCAGGCGCACCAGACGATCTCGTCGCGGTCGCCGCGCCGTTCGCTCGCGGCCATCGCGTCCTCCAGGACGCGGGCGGCGTCCGCGTGCCGGCCGAGTTGCCGGTACGCGTCGGCGATGTGCGCGGCCAGCCAGATCTCGCCCGCCGTGTCGTCCCGGCTCCGGTAGATCGCCTGCGCCTCGGCGTAGCGGTCGAGGGCCCGCTCGGGCTGGTCGAGGTCGCACTGGAAATCGCCGAAATGGGTCAGGACCCACGCCTCCTTGCCGGGATCGTCCATGGAGCGGACCACCTCCAGCGCCCGCTCGTAGAGCGGCGGCGCCTCATCCCCGCGCCCGAGGAGCCGGCGCGCCTCGGCCAGGTGGATCAGCGACCCCAGCTCGGCCGGGCCGTCCCCCGCGCGTCGCGCCGCCTCCACGGCGAGGGCCTTGACCACCTCCATCTCCTCCCAGTGCGCGCGGTAGAAGATCAGTCCGTAGAGCGACTCGGCGATCCTGACGACGAGCCCGTCCTCCCGCGCCCGCGCGGCGGCCCGGAGGCTCGCCCGCACGTTCAGGGACTCCTCGGCGAACCACGCGATCGCGTCGGCCGGAGGCTGCTCGTGCGCGCCCGGCCGTGCCATCCATTCGTGCAGGCGGTCGCCGTACCAGCTCAGTGAGCGCCGGAACGCCTCCTGCCGGGCGGACGCGGACTCCTCGTCCGCCATGCGTTCCCCGGCGTAGAGCCGGAGAAGGTCGTGGAGGCGGTAGCGGTCGTCTCCCGCGACCTCGATCAGGTGCCGGTCCGTCAGTTCGCCGAGCATGCGCTCGGCGTCCTCGTCGTCCACGTCACCGGTGCGTGCGACCAGTTCGGCGGTGAAATCTCCGCCCGCCAGAACGCCCAGATGGCGGAACAGTCTCGCCGTGTCGGGCCGCAGTGACCGGTAGCTCAGTTCGAAGCTGCTGCGCACTCCCCTGTCCTCACCTTGGAGACGGGATATACGCCTGGTCCCGTCCTGAAGTTCCGACAGGTAGCGGGCCGGCGATGCGCGTCTCATCACCAGATGCGCGGCGGCGATGCGGATGGCCAGCGGGAGCCCGGCCAGGAGTTCGATGATCGTGAGGGTGGACGGCCGGTCGCGGCGCACCACCTCGGCGCCGACGATGCGTTCGAACAGCCGGAGGCCTTCGGGGTCGGGCAGCGGGTCGAGCCGGAGCCGGTCGGCGCCGTCCAGCGAGGCCAGCGTGGCCCGGCTGGTCACGATCACGGCCGTGCCGGGCGTTTCGGGCAGGAGCGGGGCGGCCTGCCGCGCCTCGGACACGTTGTCGAGCAGCAGCAGGCTGGGCCCCTGGCGCATGCGCGTCTGGTACTCGCGCCGGCGCTGCACGGGATCGCGCGGCATCTCCTTGCCGGACAGTCCGAACGCGGCCAGGACCTCCACTGTGGCGGCGTCCGCGGTGGCGGCCGCGGCCACGTCCACCCGGATCCGCGCGTGCGTGAACGTGGGGGCGAGCCTGTGGGCGAGCTCATTGGCCAGTTCGGTCTTCCCGACCCCCGCCATGCCGTGCAGGACGACCAGCGGACACGTCTCGGTCAGCCGGTCGGTGAGCAGGGCGCCCGCTCTCGCGATCACCTCGTCCCGGTCGGTGAAGTCCGGGAGCGATCTGCTCAGGTTCACGTGGCCCGAGGAGAACGGGCGAGGGCGTTGCGGGCGCGGGAGGCGCGCCAGGTTCCCCAGCCCGAGTTCCCGCCCCCAGGGCGTGTCGCGCATCGTGTCGGCCCAGCGGTCCAGCGGGGCGACGGTGAGGACGGACGGCCCCTCTGACAAATGGTGCTCCACCACCACGCCGATGGCGAATTCGTCTCCTGAGCCGTCGTCGGCGAATACCAGGGCCCCGGACATTCCCTGCCATTCGCTGACACCTCGCCCGCCGGCCGATCGCGGCATGCGGGAAACACCCAACTCCATCAGGTTCGTGCGAAGGTTCGAGCCCGTCGGGATGGAACCGCTCACCTGAGCGCTTTCACGACGCGGGACCTCGGACGGGCCCCGCGGACGTTCCTTCCATCTGGGAAAGCCGATCGCCCAGCACGGGCCGACCTGGCCCGTCCGGGAGCGGTCGACCCGGGCGAAACGGACCGGGGGCAGGTCGTCCGGCACGGAATCCCCTGCCACCGCCAGTAGGGCGATGTCTCCCGGTTCGTCCACCATGACGACTTCGGCCGGATGCTCCGTCTCGTCCACCCGCCGGACGAGCAGCGTCGCGGCGTCCATGACGTTGTGCGCCGCCGACAGCACCCACCGCCGTCCGACCAGGTAGCCGGAGCCCACGTTCCACCGGCCGGCGGGACTCCGGCGCAGGATCTCGACCGCACGGGCCGTGAGCTCGGCCATCTCAGGGCTTGTTCCCCAGGTCGCGGGTCACCTTGATCGGGCGTCCGTCGCCGTCGAGCGGCGGCTCCAGCGTCACCGTCACGCGCTGCATCTCCTCGCGCCGGTAGGACCCGTCGCCGCCCAGTTCGAGAACCCAGAACTTCGCCTTGCCGGACCCCCCGCCCTGGCGCGTGACCCCGACGTGGAACTCCAGCTGTATCTGGCCGACGCCGAAAGCGAACTCCGACTCCTTCCCCGCCGCCAGAGCCTCCATCAACTCCGCGCGAAGCGCGGCAATGCTCTCGGCAAGACCGAGCTCACCCATGGATTCCTCCCCTATCCGCGTTCCGTCGAGGGGCGGACGACCAAACCGAATGATCTTCCGGGTGAAGGACGCCTTCTGCCGCCGCGCGGTCCGCGAATCAATACTCCATGAGCTTCGGCACTCGTGACGAGAGGGATTTGGCCGTGCGGCCAGAAAAGGCCATTCGAGTACCGACAGGGCAGGAGGAGGCAGGCAGCGGCCCTACGACCGGCACGGGCCGTCCACGCCGCGGCAGGACGTCGCCGCGCACCTTGATCACGGGCCCTAGGGTTTCGGCTCCGAGGTGAGCGAGCCCGCACCGGCGGGTGCGCTTGTCACGCCATTTCTCCGGCATCGCCAGGCCATTTATGGCCAATGTCGGCAAGATGATAGGAACGCGTGATAAAACTCTGCACGACCGGGCCGGACGAGGGAAGAACGACCGTCAGGAGCCCCGATGAGCGAGAGACGCGAGACGCCCCCGCCGTGGTCTCCGGCTATCAGCACCGAGTGTCCGGTCGGTGTCGCGCATCAGGCGTGGATCGAGGCGTCGATCACCTGGTTCGCCCGGGAGTTCGGCCGCGAACCGGCGTTGCGGCCGATCGTCCTGCCCCGGCTCGATCTGTACCCCTCCGGCTACACGGGCACGCCGAGGCAGATCGACGACGTGGTCGCCAGGATGTGCGGGCTGATGGGGATCGACCGGTCCGGGCTCATCGTGGAACTGTTCGACCGGGAGGGCGAGGACGCGACGGCGGGCGAGGGCACGCGCGCGGTCGGGCACTACTACGTCGAGGACGGCCGGGCGGTCATCGGGCTGGACGTGACGGAGGCGTCCGACGCCCCCTACCTGATCGCCGTGATCGCGCACGAACTGTGCCACGTCCGCCTCCTCGGCGAGGAGCGGATCACCACCGGGCGCAAGGACCACGAGCGGCTCACCGATCTCCTCACCGTCTATTTCGGGTTCGGCGTCTTCAGCACGAACGCCGCGCTGAGATTCGGCGAGACCGCCCGCGGCTTCTCCGTCCAGCCGCTCGGCGATCTGGACGAGCGCACCCTGAACGCGGCCCGCAACGACGGCTATTCGCGGCTCGGGTATCTGACGGAGCGCGAGTTCGGGTACGCGATGGCCTGCTATGCCTGGCTGCGCGGCGAGACCGAGCCGCCGTGGGCGGGCCACCTCGATCCGGGGCCGCGGGCCTTCCTGCGCCAGGGACTCGCCTATCTGGCCCGGTCCGCCCCGCCGGGCGAGTTCCCGACCCGCCGTTCCGGAGGCGTCCCGGTCACGGTCCGCGTGATATCGAAGACCGGCCCCGCATGGCTCGGCGGCCTCCACCTGACGGTCAAGCCGGCCAGTTGGCCTCCGGACGCGCCCGGTCATGGCCCCTCGCACCCGGTTTAACGAATTCAGTGCGCCTCGCGAGGCTACCGGCGCTGCTGTGCCAGCAGTTCCATGGCCTCTCGCCAGTGCAGATGCGAATGCTTCTCGGCCAATGCGGAGTGCTCGTGACAGAACCATTCCACCTCCGCAGGATGGCCGACCCAGCCCTCCCGCTCTCGTTCCCGGGAGGCCGCCTCCTCCTGCGGGGTGAGCGCGAACCGGATGGTTTCGAACGACGAGAACGACGCCTCGTCGTCGGGGGTGCGTAGACAGATGAAGCACATCGGCGGCCTCAAGGCGGCTCCTCGGTAGGCGAGAATTCTCCAGAACGGTAACGCGCCAGCGGCCGCCGGTGGCGTGAGCATCGGCCGAACGGTCGATGCCCGCGGGCCGGGACGCGACCGTCCGGCCGATGTGCCCGCCGCGCCGCATCAGCAAGATCGATCTGCATGAAGCGACCCTCTGTGCTGGCGGCGTTCGCCCTGACCATCCCGCCCTTGATGGCCGTCCCGGGAAGCGCGGCGGCGAGCACGATCGCCTGGCGGGCCTGCGGGAGCACCGGCGCCGAGTGCGGGACGGTCACGGTGCCCATGGACTGGTCCCACCCGGACGGGCGGAGGCTCTCGCTGGCCGTGACCCGCCGGAAGGCGACCAAGGCCCGTGTCGGCACGCTGCTGTACAACCCCGGCGGCCCCGGCACGGGCGCTGCCGACCTGGTCCGCGACTGGGCGCCGCAATTCTTCTCACCCCGGTTGCGGGAGCGGTTCGACATCGTCGGCATCGACCCGCGGGGTGTCGGCGGTAGTGAACAGATCTCTTGCAGGTTGCCCGTGCACGATCCGCAAGTGACACAGTTCCCCAGCTCCGAGCGTGAGTATGAGCGCATGGTGGCCCGGAACAGGGCGGTCGGAAAGAGCTGCGATCCGCTCATCCGGTACGTCGACACTGTGAGCGTGGCGCGTGACTTCGACGCCGTGCGCGCCGCTCTGGGGGAAAGGAAGGTCAGCTACCTGGGACGTTCGTACGGCAGCATGCTCGGCACCCAGTACGCGCGGCTGTTCCCCGATCGCATCCGCACCATGGCACTGGACGGTGTAGTGGACCACGGCATGCCGTCCCGCCGTCTGACAGGCCAGGCGGCATCGGCCGTGGAGGACTCCTTCGACCGGTTCGCGGCCTGGTGCGCGCGGACAACCGACTGCGAACTGCACGGCCGTCCCGTCGCGAAGGTGTGGGACGAGCTCGTTCACAGGGCCGAACGCCGTCCCCTGCCGGTCCCCGGTGGGCGGCCGCTGACAGCAGAGGAACTGCGCTACAGCGTCTACGCGATGCTGACGTTGTTCCCCGAGTTCGGGCAGGGCCTCGCACGAGGCATCGCCGAAGCCGACAGGGACGATGCCTCGCTGCTCGGGCGGATGCGCGACCAGGCGCTGTACGACCCGGCGAGCACGGCCGCCTACCGGGCGATCCTGTGCCAGGACATCGACCCGCAAGTGTCCGGCTTCGGCGAGTTGCGCAGGCGTGAGCGCATGGTCCGGCTGCGTGCCCCGCACATGGGCGGAACGTCGGAGTTCTGGGACATGACGACCGGGTGCATCGGCTGGCCCGTCCGCCCGGCCGATCCCCAGCGTCCGGTGCACATCCGCGACGCGCCGCCCGTCCTGCTGGTGGGCAACACCCACGACCCGGCCACGCCCCTGCGGTGGGCGAAGAGCCTGAGCCGCGGCATCCGTGGCTCGCAGGTCCTCGCCTACGACGGCGACGGGCACACCGCCTACCTCCGCAACCGCTGCGCGACCTCCGGCATCGACCGCTACCTGCTCACCGGCGCGCTCCCGAGCGTCCAGTCCTGCCCCGCCGACCCGCAGCCCTAGGCGCCAGTCAGAGGTACAGGCCCACGTTCTTGGAACGCGTCTCGGGGGTGACGGGTCGCAGGTCGGCGGCGCGCAGCGTGGTGATCTCGGTGTCGTCCGGGCGGTCGCCGGCGGTGATGCGCTGCGCCTGGCCGGCGATGGCGGCGTCGAGGAGGTTGCGCATGAGCCGGCCGTTGCCGAAGGACGGCCCGCGGGAACTGGTGCGGAGCAGGGCGCGGAGCCGGTCGGGGACGTCCGGGGCCAGGGTGAACCCTTCGGCCGCGGCGAGGTGCCGGAAGATCTCGGCGAGTTCGGTGTCGGTGTAGTCGGGGAAGGCGATGCGCTTGGGGAAGCGTGATTCCAGCCCCGAGTTGGCGGCGAGGAAGCGGCGCATCTCGCGTTCGTATCCGGCGGCGATGACGACGAGGTCGCCCCGGTACTCCTCCATGAGCTGGATCAGGGTGGCGATGGCCTCCTGCCCGTAGGCGTCGGACGCCAGCGCGTACGCCTCGTCCACGAAGAGGACGCCGCCCAGGGCCTGCTCCACGACGGCGCGGACGCGGGGCGCGGTCTGCCCGAGATACGGGCCGACCAGGTCGACGCGGGACGCCTCGACCATGTGTCCGCTGGACAGCAGGCCCAGCTCCGCGTAGACGGCGGCGACGAGCCGGGCGACGGTCGTCTTGGCGGTGCCGGGATTGCCGGTGAACACCATGTGCCGGGTGGGCGCGGCGGGCTTCGCGCCGACGTGGCGGCGCAGGTCGGCCGCGTGGGCTTCGGCGATCAGCCGGTGGACCTCCTCCTTGACCTCGTCCAGCCCGACGAGCGCGTCGAGTTCGACGAAGGGGTCGTTGACGGGCTGGACGCGGGTGGTGCCGCTCAGCACGTCCGGGATGTCCTGCGGGCCGAGGGCGGTCAGGTCGTCGGCGGAGGGCGCGTCGAGCGCGGTGAGTCGGCGGGCCTGCAACGCGACGGCGCGTTCGCACAGGTTGCGCATGACGCGGGCGTTGCCGAAGGACCGGACGCGCGGCGAGCGCCGGAGCAGCTCGGTGACCTTGCTCAGCGCGTTCGCGGACGGCTCCACGCCCGCCGCGGCGGCCTGGCCGGTGAAGATCTCGACGAGTTCGGCGTCGGAGAAGTCGGGGAACCGGACCCTGGTGGGGAACCTGGAGGCCAGACCCGGATTCGCGCCGAGGAAGCGCTCCATCTCGCTCTCGTACCCGGCGACGATGACCACCAGGTCGTCGCGATGGTCCTCCAGCGCCTTCAGCAGTTCGGCGATCGCCTCGGGGCCGTAGTCGTTCTCGGAGGCGCTCCGGGTGAGCGAGTACGCCTCGTCGATGAACAGCACGCCGCCGACCGCGCTCTGCACGACGTCGCGGGTCTTCGGCGCGGTCTGGCCGATGTACCGG
Source organism: Actinomadura sp. NPDC048955 (assembly GCF_040649435.1). Lineage (NCBI taxonomy): Bacteria > Bacillati > Actinomycetota > Actinomycetes > Streptosporangiales > Thermomonosporaceae > Actinomadura > Actinomadura sp. NPDC048955. Next base: position 70,762 of record NZ_JBEZJI010000011.1, on the reverse strand, counting down.
CCGACGAGCCGAGCGCGGGACGCCTCCACCAGGTGCCCGGACGACAGCACGCCGAGCTCCTTGAAGATCCTGGCGACCAGCCGCGCGACGACCGTCTTGCCGGTGCCGGGGTTGCCGGTGAAGACCATGTGGAGGGCGGGCGCAGAAGCGACGGGCAGCCCCGCGTCCCGGCGCAGCCTCCCGGCCCGGACGCGGGCGGCGACGAGTTCGATCTCCTGCTTGACCGCGTCCAGGCCGACCAGCGCGTTCAGCTCGGCCATGGGATCGGCTGCCTTCCCCGCCTCGCCGAGGGAGGCGGGAATGTCGGCACTCGTGACGAGGAGTTCCTCACCTGGTTCCGCCCGCTCGCGCACGGCCGCCAGAACGAGACCGGCGAGATAGGGCGCGAGGCGGGCATTGCGGAGATTGCGCACCGGAGGCGTCCGGACCAGCAGTTCTCCCGCCGCGCTCAGCGCGTCCTCGTCCGCCCGGGCCCCGCGCTCGCGCAGCGCGCGGCGGAACAGCTCCGCGAAGCCGCCGGCGTCGAAGGAGTGGGTGGGCACCGTCGTGAACCGCAGCGCCAGCGCGGGGTTGACCTCGCTGACCGCCTCGCCGCCGCCCGGCTCGCACAACGCGACGACGTGGAGGCCGTCCCGGACGTCGATGGCCCGGTGCAGTTCCTCGAGGGCGGCCGCCCCGGCGTCGTCGTCGCGCGCCAGGTCGTCCAGGCCATCGATGATCAGGACTCGTTCGCCGACGCAGCTCCGGACGGCGTCCATCATCTTCGTCGTGGCGTCCGAGGCGCTCTTGCCGGCGTAGTGGTCGCCGGCCTGCCAGAGCGGATCCTTGGGGACGCGACCGGCGAGCAGCCGGGCGACCTCGGCGGCGGCGTCCCGCTTGCCGGTGCCGTCCGGCCCGACCAGCAGGAGCCGGACGTTCCCCGCGTCCGTGGAGACACCCTTCAGCGCGGCGACGACGTCGGGCTGGCCGACCAGCCCGAAGGAGGCATCCTCGTCCTGGTGTTCCGCATCGTCCGGCGGTTGAGGGGCCGACGTGAGAGTGGACATCACCGGGTTGACGACGCGGCGGCGCGGAGCGTGGAGCCGCTTGAGCTGCCGCATGAAGCTCACGACCGGAAGCCTGGCTCCGTCGGGATACTGGGCGTTCCCAGGAAGACCGCCGACCGCGCCCATGAAACGCGCCGCCAGATCCAGCCAGCGCCTGCAAGCCTCGGCCTCACCTGCCCCCAACGCTCTGCCGAGCCAGCCCCCGGTCACGGCCACCCAGGAGTCCCGGTCAAAACCGGCACGCTGGGCGGCGAAACGGTCCAGCAGGTCGCGGAAGGCTTCCTCACCGAGGACGGCCGAGAGTTCGACGGGAACAGCGTCGAGTCCGGCATTGCGCAGAAGGCTCACGAGCAGGCGGTCCGTCGATTCCTCGTGGGGGGCGGCCTCCAGCAGATGCTCGTGCAGCGGCCGCAGCCCTGACCACACCCACTCCAGGTATCCGGTGGGTCCGGCGAGTTCAGGAAGTGCCGCCACGGTGTCGTCATCGGCCCGCGCCGCCCATGCCTCGGCACGGGCCGCCTGCTTCATGCCGGTGAGTTCTGGTGGCGGGTCGTCGAAGAGGCGCATCAGCGCCTTCCGCCTCGCCTCCAGCGGCTCTATGCCTTCGAGGACGTCCAGCGACTCGCGGTTCAACTGCACCGCGAGATCGAGATCCGGCGCATCGGCCAGCCAGTTCAGCGGAAGGAACTCTCCCCCGCTGACGTACCAGTCCTTGGCAGTGCTCAGGGCCCCGCGGCCCGTCTTGTAGTAATCGCCGAGGCACTGCCGCTTCAGCGACGAATGCGAACCGGTGCGGACCGCCGACGCGCCCAACAGGAACTCGATCGTGATGACGAGCTCAGCCACCACGAGAGGGGCCGGCGTCTTCAGGTTGACGCTCTTGATGCTGGTCAGATCCGCGCAGCGCGGATCGGCCACCAGCTTGTCGACGCGCGCGCCGATCTCCTCGAACAGCCCGTCCGGGACCCGCCACGGGCCGACCGACCACAGATCCAGCATCGGCTCGTCGGTGACGAGCAGTTCCAGATGTTCCGGTAGTGGCATCGCACCCATCTCCCGAATACGCCGTCCCGGCAGTGACGACCACCCGCCGCACTCCCTGTCCAGCCGCAGACCGTTCGACGGGCCATGCTAGGACGCGAGCCGCCGCCCCTCACCCCGAGTCAGACCCCAGAGTCACCCAACCGCGCACCCACACTGCGCAAACGACCTCAGAGCATCATTTTCTTCAACAAACAAGGCAGCGACGTGACGCTTGAAAATCATCACCCATGCAACTGGTTTCTCTAAGAAAGACTCATTTGCTGGACGATAATGTCGTTGAAGCTCACTGAGCCACTTGGCGCGCATGTCGGTCTTCAGAGAGTCGAAGTGCGCACACGCAAAGCTCACACGTGCGTGATTACGCAGGGGGCCTCTGCGTCCACGACGTCAGCCTCGCGCGTCAAGGGCCACACCCGCCGAACCACCCGATTTACCGTCCGAGGACGGTTCACTCCCCGCAGCCCGGCGCCCGCGATACGCGAACAGGTCGTATGAGGTGCAGTTGAGGCATGCCCACCGTGTCAGTGGGGGCGGGGGCCCCAGATGGGCCAGGCCCAGGTGGAGGGGTCGCCGAGCGAAGAGTCGATCAGCCCGAGTCCCGCTCCGGTGAGTTCGGCGACCAGGAACTCGGTGAGCGTGCCATGGAAGACGCCGGAGTCGATGTCGACGATCGGCCACTTTTCCGGATCGGGGTTCGCAGTGTCCCAGCAGAGCAGGTGCCTGCCTTCGGTACTCCCACAGAACAGCAGGCCGCCCGCTTCCGGATGAATCCGCGTCAGATCGCCCGCGGCGCTGCCGTCGCGCAACAGGTCGGCGTGCGCCTCGTGGTCCTCGACGATCACGTCGGGCATGCAAACGAAGATTCCCTGGAGGACGACCTCCGGCCCGTAGGCCTCGTGAAGACGTTTGTAGTCGGACGGTAGGCGTACACCGAGTTCGTGTTCGAGCGCTTCCCATTCATAGGTCCAGGGACGTCCAGGCCCGATGATGGTCTGTAGTTGCGCCAGCGGATCTCGGACTGCCTCCGCCTCAAGAGCGCCGCGCTCGACCGGAAGGCCGGCCGGGGTCAATACGCGCTCGCGGCGCACCGGCGGCAGGGACAGGACCGGAAGGTCGAGACGCCCGTCCAGCCACTCGCCGAGAAAGTCGGAGGTGGTGAGGTTGAGCTGCTGGTGGCCGTTGCCCGCCACGACGACGAGCCACTCCGCCGGGTCGGGGCGGATCGGCAGCCACCAGCACGTCTCGCCACTGCCGAAGACACCCCACAGCAGTGCGTCCTCGTGGGGAGCCGGGTGCCGCGGCCGCTCGATCTCCATGCCAGAGCCGTCAAGGAGGCGGAGCGTCCCGGCGAGCGTCCCCGGCCCCGTCCGCGACATGAGGGCGGCATAGTCCTCAGGGATATGGAAGCCGGAGAGTTGGGACTGCCTCTCCGGGGCGGCGTCCACCTGGATCGTGTCCGCGAGCGCATGGCCTGCACCCGCGAGATCGGTCGCTGCCAGGTCGTGATGGGGCATGGAGGCTCCGAGGCATCGCATATCGATCGGACGGCCGAACCCTAGCGAGGCCGTCGGACAATCGGCGTGCGTGCCCGTTCTCAGGTGGCTGGCCATCACCGGCACGGACTCCCTCTCGTCGCCTTGCAGGAGGCCAGGGCCTGGAGGTCGCAAGGGCGTGGTCACGGATCGACGCAAAGGTGTCGGGTGCCGCCTGCGCATGGGTCGTCTAGAGCCCTTCTCGGTAGCGGGTGTATTCGCAGGCGAGGAGGTCGAGGGGCATGGACGGCCAGCGGCTCAGCGCGCCCGTGTGGCGGTCGATGACCAGTAGTGGGGCCTCGTCGTCGCCGGGGCCGTCGGCGGCGCGGGCGACGAAGCCGTCCGGGAAGTCTTCGATGAGCAGCGGGACGGGTCGGCCGCCGCGCCAGAAATGTGCGTCCGCGCGCCTCCACGCCTCGGCGCGGTCGACCAGGGCCGGGCGGACGCTGTAGGCGGCGAGGACATGGGAGAGGCCGCGCAGCGTCCGGCATTCAGGCGTCCCGCAGCCGCGGCAGACTGGTTCGCCGTGCGGGCTCTCGCCGGGGCGATGGGAGGCGAGAACGCAGGTCAACGCGGCGGTGCAGGCAAGGACGAGGCGCCGCGAGTGGGCGACGAACGCCCGGCTGGCGGGGTCGAGGCTCCCGGCCTGGACGAGCGCGGCGTCGATCGAGTGGGGGTCGGCGCGCATAGCGGCGGTCATCGCGGCGTGGACACGCAGGTGGACCTGGTCGTGCGTCCAGGAGGCGGGCTCGGTCACGCGGCCCACTCCCCCGCGAACACGGCGGTGACCGTCCGGCCCTCGCCGTTGCCGTGCCATCCCCAGCTCGCGGCGGTGAGTGAGATGGTGCGCAGGCCCCGGCCGGACTCGGCCAGCTCGGCGGCGTCCAGCGCGGCAGGCTCGCCGGGGCCGCCCTGGTCGGTGACCGACACCGCGACCAGGCCGCCGTCCCGCACGATCTCGATGTTGAAAGAGCCGCCCACCTGGCCTGACTTGGTGTGCCGCAGCGCGTTGACGACCAGTTCGTCGGCGGCGAGCAGGACGTCGTCGAGGAAGGGGCAGCCGTCCAGCAGGCAACCCACGAACCGGCGGGCGTTGCGGGCCTGTTCGGGCCCGCCGGGGAAGGAGCGCCGCCAGCACAGCGGCGCCGGCTGCGCTGCCGGAAGCATGGTCAGGGACATCAGAGCACCTCGGGTCGCGATGGACGTGGACGTTGCGGATCTACGGGGTCACCCCTTGTTCCGCTCGCACATCGTCACACTCTGCTGTCGTTCGAGCACGAAGGATCGGAGCACTACCGGCCCTGGCAAGGGCTTTAGAACGAGTGCCGGTCGCACGTCCGATCTCCGCACGTGCGAAATTGCGCACGTCAGCTTCCGCATTCGGGCGAGGAGGAGGCAGGGGCGCCTTCGACGGCCACGCCACATCCGTGGCCGCCTGGACCAGCCGACCAGATCACCCTGAACGCAGAAGAATGGGGACACTGTGGCGGCGTGAAAGGCGTCCGTCGCGAGCACCGCCGGGCCGCGAGACCCGGCGGGACACGCCCGCCCCCAAGCGAACATATCGCCTATATCGGCGCAAAAGCCGCATCATCGGAACGCTTGAATGACGCGCCGAGTGAAGCCGCTCCGATCCGACCGGTCCGAACAAGCAGACGAATCAGCGGGAAACCGACACGGAGTCGCGGGATACGTGCGCCAGGAGGAGGTGAGTGGGATATCGGCACGTGCAAAGTTCGCACGTGCACGATTACATAGGGTCCGGTGTGATCCGGCGTTGGCCCCGCACGTCACGGACACGCCCGGCGAACCGTCTGGCCGACCGGTTCGCCTTCCCCCTATGGAAAGGGCTGCGAGCGTGGGCTTGGACAACCCCCCCGGCGGGCCGGGCAAAGGCCCCGAGACCCCCGAAAAGCCCGCCCAACCGTCCACCGGCGGCGAGTCACCGTCCACCGTTCCCGGAGCAGACGGCAGAACGCCCCGCATAGACAGCTATAAAGCAGCAGGTCAGCCGGTTCCCGGTCGCACGGAGGTCGGCACCGAGCAACGAGGCGGCCGCGAGGCGCGACCCAACGGGTCCGCCACCGGCCCGGCCGCGGAGAAGCCCCAGACCCCCGGTGACCCGCCGTCCGAAGCCGACCCGAAGACCAAGAAGGAACCAGAGACCGGCGCAGGCGGCACGGGGGCGGAAAAGCCCGGCCAGACCAAGACCGAGAACCCTCGGCAAGACGAGGGCGAGCTGGGCACCGACGACCGCGGTTCCAAGACCGATCGGCCCGAGCCAGGCAAGGCGGAAGGGCAGGACGGCGGCAAGGACAACGACGAGTCCGCGTCCTCCGAGCAGCCGAGCACCCGCGCTGTCGAGGCTTCTCAGTTCCCGCCCGGCTCCCGCCGGGCAAGCCTCGCCGCCGCCCGAGAGCGGCAAGAAGCGACCGCGGAAGAAAGGCGAGCCCTATTCCAGGACACCCGGACCGCCAACGGCCCCGGAAAGGGAACCACCAGCGAGAGCGGTGAGGGCGGACTCCCGCCGCAGAGCCAGGACGCGGGGTCGAACGGGCGCGGTCCGGAGGCACAACCCCCGGGCGCCGAGACGCCGCCTGGCGCTATCGGCGGCAGTGACACTCCCGACGGCGGCGGTGACGCGTCCGGCGATGGTGAGGGGTCCGGCGGCCGCGATCAGCCCGCGCCTGGGACCCCCGAAGTAGAGGCGGAGCCCCCGGCACCCGAGGTACCGCGCCCGCAAGATCAGGAGCACGAACCGCTCGTCCCGAAGGACTCCTCAGGCTCCGGCGACGGCGGCGGCGACCCGCCGGCCGAACCACCAGCGGACGCTTCACCGCCCGACGACGACCAGCCCGGGGACGGCAAGGACGGGACGCCCCCGGGCTCAGAAACCGGCCACCCCATCGATCCCGCCGCCGAGACCGGCACCGGCGTTCCCGAACCCGGCCGCGAAGCTTCCTCCACCGGCCCCGAGACCACAGACCAGGGCACCGGACCCCCAGAGCCCAAGGCCACCGACGGAACCACGGGCAACGAGACAGACGACCCGAAACCCCCCGTCGAGACCACACCCCCTCCCGAGGGAACCGGCGATAACGTCCCGCCCCCAGAGCCTCCCGGTGAACAAGGCGACGGCCATGGTAAAACTGCCGAAGGCCCGGAGCCGACCGAGTCCACCGACGAAACCGACCCACCCGATAGCAAGGCAACGCAGCAACTAGAGCTCCACAGAAGAGAATCAACGGAAACAGAACCAAGCCGATTTGCCGGAAGCATCACGATCACCCTAGACAGCGAGGGAAGGCCGATCTCGCCAGATCGGCCAGGTGCCGAATCCGAAACACCGAACCGCGGCGAGCTACGCGACCCCGAAAACGATCCTGAGCACCGGGACGTTCAGGAGCGTGACCCCGAGCGCCCGATCAACCGGAGAGATCTGCGCCGGGAAATGCTCAGAGCCACCGCAGAACTAAAGAAAACCATTAACGAGAACTCCAAACCCGCCTCCACGCATTTCGATTCGCGACCGCCGTTGACACAACCGTGCACAGTTCGTAACATCTCCGATCACATACGTTCAGTGGATCAGCCCGTCAAGGCTGGCGACGCATTGGTCGGCGCAGTTAGCGGGATCGTGGTAGGGGTAGAGATGGTGCGGCGAGGCGTCGGACTACTAAAACGATACATGGGAAGAGAATATGCCGGTAACGGATAAGCAAGTCGCCGCGCTCCATGCTCAATTGGCAGGGCGTTCACCGGAGGAACACCTCCGGCTGTTCAACGAGCTCGACGAAACCGACAACGTCGGTTACGCGGCGCTGCTGGCCGCAGGGCTATTCGAGGCCATCCAACGGCGGTTCGCAAAAAATAACGAAGTCTCGGATCGCTCAGAGATCATCGACTTTATTGCAGAAGCGCGCACAAAAAGCGATGAATCTTCAGATGCCCTCAACCCGGACGTCGCGGAGCGGATCATTCTGCATGCCCTGGGAAAAGGCTCTCTTTCAGGAATCGATGACGACATCGTTCTCGGTCATCAAGTCGTCTTGCTTTCCGCCCTGACAGCGCGGGAGAACTACAGCGAATCCGAACTCAATGCCTTCATGGCGCAGATTCGCGAGGACGCGGAGGAAATGCTGGAGTAATGGACTACTCGGCTGTTGAGATTCGAGAGAAGAACATCCTGGCACTGCGGTCGTTTCTGCTTGAAGGGCCTGAGGCGTGGGTGCCTCTGCAGGCCGAGATGCAGGTGGACGACGAAACGGCGGCTGGGTACATGTCGCTGCTCTTCTGCGCGTTCGAAGTTGCGGTGCGTCGAAAGTTCGCGCCGACTTACATCGTGGGTCAGCTTGTTCGGTTCGTCGCAGACGTGCGGATCGCGGCCGGCGAGGACGTGAACCTGATCAATCCGCTCATCGCCGAGGACATGGTCCGCCGGGCCGTCGATGCGCCACCACTGAAGGAGACCGTCCCAGAAGACGTGTCGGCCACTCTGCATGCCCAGGTCTTCATTCTTCTCTACCTCATCGCAGAGATGGATCTCGATCGGGCGGGGCTGGAGCAGTTCATCGACGAGGTCGTCGCCTTCACCGAGGAGTGGCTTGCGGCGCGGCGGGACGAGATGCCCGCTCACCCTTCCACATGAATCATTGAACGGGTCCGGTGTCCCAGGCCGCGACACGATTCGCCCCATGTCGTTCGGGCCACGCTAGGAGGGCGGCCCGTTGGGCTTGAAGGATTTCGCGACCGAACGTGGGAACATCGGACGTTGCGCCGCGCACTCGCCCGCAAAGAGCAGGGAGAGAACATGCCGGTTACTGATGAGCAAGTAGCGGTCCTACGAGCCCAACTTACAGGGAATCGCGAAGAGCATCTTCGGCTGATGGACCAGCTTGAGTCCGACGAAGCCAATCGCTTCTACCCTGCACTCGTCGGCGCCGCCTTCATCGTGGCAGCTGAGCAGCACTTCGTAAAGGGCGATCAGGTTGCGGACGAGCTCCAGGTCATCGACTTTGTTGCACAAGTCCGAGAAGGAAGCGATGAGTGTTCTGACCTCATCAACCCACGACTAGCCGAAAGCATGCTTCTTGATTTGCTCGGCAAGGGCACGATGATCGACGCGGCGCCGGGCATGAAACTCGGCCATCAGATTGTCATGTTGGCGGCCATGGTGAGCGAGAAACAATTCACTCCAGTTGAACTCGAAGCCTTCTTGTATAGTGCCCGCTCGCTCGCCGAGGAGTTGCTCGAGTGACTCCCGCGCCGACTTGGCCGTGGACGGAGGCGGGACGCCCAGGTCGCGATCCCAGCCGGATAGTTGACGAAGCACCGTTCTGCCAAACCGATACAAGGGAGCAGATCATGTCGGTGACGGATAAGCAGGTGGCGGCTCTTCATGCTCAACTGGCGGGACGTCCTCTGGAAGAACATCTGCGGCTGTTCAACGAGCTCGATCAGACCGACAACGTTGGTTATGCGGCACTGTTGGCGGCGGGGCTGTTCGAGGCTATCCGGCGGCGGTTCGTCAGGGACGGGAAAGCAGCCGACCGCTCAGAGATCATCGAATTCGTCGCAACGGTGCGCGCGGCAGGCGATGAATCTTCATACGCGGTCAACCCGGATGTCGCAGAACAGGTGATCCTGCACGCACTGGGCCTAGGCCCTCTCCCGGACTTTGACGACGAAACGGTTCTCGGTCACCAGATCATTTTGCTTTCAGCTCTGACCGCGCAGGCCAACTACAGCGACGCCGAACTCAATGCCTTCATGGTGCAGATTCGCGCAGACGCGGACGAACTACTGGAACTTGGCTGATCAGCCAAGTTCCGTCCGGTGCTCGCGCCACAGGGGGCCGTTTTCACGGCCGCCCTCGGCGAGAGGTGGTTCAGCAGTGAGGCACGGCCGGCGCCGGGATCGGGAACGTGCGCACCTGGTCGCGTTTGCCGTGCATCCGCATCGCTGCGGTCGCGCGGCCACCGCGATGTCCTCCACCTGGTTGTCCGTGGGCAGCCCCGCGTTCAGTCCAGGTCGCAGACAAAGAACCGTTCTGTTGGCGCGGTGTGGATGCCGACCGGGACGCTGAACATCGTCAGCCTGACGCCCTGTTCCTCGGGCAGCACCGTGAGGCCCTGCCGCCGGTAGTACGTCTCCAGCCCGCTCCCGACCTCGAACTGGCCGTAGAGCAGCGTGTAGCCGAGCTGGGTGTAGAGCTGGCGGCAGGCGGCGATGAGAGCCGCGGCGACCCCGCCCGAACGGTGGGCCGGGTCGACCGCGACGGCCTTGAGCTTGATGACTTGCAACAGGCCGAGGAGGGACTCCATCTCCGGGAGTCCGGCATGCGACAGCACCCTGGCCGGCGGCAGCGCCAGCAGCGCGCCCACCACCCCGGCCTCCGGGTGCTCGGCGACCAGCACGCACGTCAGCCCGACGAGCAGATCCTCAACTGTCCCCTCGCCCTCCTGCGACATCGCCGACGCCAGTTCGTAGGTCAGCGCGTCCTCGCCACCGGAAAGACCCTTCCTCACTGCGGCGCCCAGTGTCCCGTCCGAAACCGCGGCGGAGAGCCTGTCCTCCAGGGTGACTCCACTCCCGGTCAACGCGATCAGCCGTCGCGCGGCCGCGACGTCCTCAGCCCGCGCCGCGCGGATCCGCACTCCGCTGGCCGTCACCAGCCCCTCCGACAAGCCGGCGGCCGTCAGAACTCCGCCGCCTGTCCCGGGCAGAACCAGCAGTGGTGGACGGGATGGACGGCGGCGGCGAGCGGCCTTGTCTTTCTTCGGATTAGGGCGTTTAGCGTCCATACGTGAAGCGTAAAGGCAATCGACTCCGGGAAGACCTGCGTAATCTGCCAAGCGCACTGGGCGGGGTCTGGCACGCGCGTGCCAGTGGCAACGTAGTGGTGCGTTTGTTGTAGGCCGTACTGGTCTGACGAGGCTCTTCGGACGCGACGTTGGCGGGAGCAACGCCAGGAAGAGACAACTCTGCACATCGAGACTTCCCACTGTTCCCGATACACCCCGGTATGGACGGGTTGCGAATACAGACCTAAACCGCCGAAGCGGACCGACCGAAGATGCGACTTCCAATTCCCGCACGTGCGGATTTCAAGGGCGCGCCGGTGAGGCGCGCTTTTGTCGGGGCGTGACTTTACTCTTGCCTGCAACGTTCGATTGCAGTGAGTTAGCGATCAGTACGGTCCGTGTTCGACGCGATATCGGGAGGACGGCCATGCCTAGCCCCTACGTCCGCCGCCGCCGGCTGGCGGTCGAGATCCGCAAACTCCGCGAGAGCCGCGGCCTCACGACCGACGGTCTTGCCCGCCTGGTCTTCCATTCCCGGACGAAGATCACCCGCCTGGAGAACGCCCAGATTCGTCCCGACCTGGCCGAGATCATGAACATGCTCGACGCCCTCGAGATCACCGGCAGCCAGTACGATCGCCTCCTCCAACTCGCCCGCGAGGCCGCGCAGAAGGGCTGGTGGGATCGCTACGGCATGTCCATGGGTCCCCGTCAGAAGCTCGCGGCCGACCTCGAATACAACGCCAGTACTGTCCGCAGCTACGACCAGACCGCGCTGCCAGGCGCTCTGCAGTGCCGCCCGTTCATCGAGGCGCTCATCGAGCTCGACGAGAGCCAGGGAAGCCCGGATTACCAGCCGGAACGTATGACCGAAGCTCGTGAGTATCGACAGCGCGAGCTCTTGAGGCCGGATGGTCCGTCGTACGAGACCGTCTTGGACGAGTCCGTAATCCACAGGCTGGCGGTTCCCCCAGCAGTCATGGCCACCCAGCTTCGGCACATGGTCAGCCTGCTCTCCGAGCAAGAGAGGGTCACCGTACGAGTGCTGATGCACGACGTCCGTATCCCTGGAGGGCTCCTCCCGCAGTCGTCGTTTTACCTCTACACCTTCGCCGAGCCTGGCGACCCGCCTATGGCAGTGGTCGACACCGTCACCACCGATCTCGTTCTCAACCAGCGTCGTGAGGTCGAGAGGTATACCGGGATGTACGACCGCCTACGTGAGGTTGCACTGCCCCCCGATGCCAGCATCGCCTTCCTCGAACGGGTAGCCAACCAGCTGGCAGACCAGACAGGATCGTGAACATGAGCAAGTACTACTTCGCATGGCACAAATCCAGCCACAGCAACCCTGATGGTCATTGCGTAGAGGTAGGCCAAGCCGCCGATGGCACCGTCGGCGTCCGGGACACCAAGCTTGATGGCAACGGGCCAATCTTGGAATTCACTGCGGATGAGTGGCGCACTCTCCTCAACAAGATCCGTTCACGAGGTCGCTGAATTACGTCCTGTGGCGAGGAGTGGCGTGCGACGGTTTGGCGGGCCGGGGGCTTTCGCTACGGATCTCGCGAGGGCCTCACGCCGGATAGCGCCGCTCTTCGGTTTGAGTTCTCGAAGCATCGCATACTCATGCGCGGGGGTGTGTTGAGTTCTTCTCTGCGTGGCGTTGAGGCAGCGTCTCGTCCTCCCGTTTGATGGGGTACTGATTTCAGGTTCGTTCCTGCTGGCCCGCGGCGAGCGGGGTCGGCGATGCGAGGCCGTGGGGCTTTGCGGACGGCGACGCGGTGTGCTGGGGGGCGTTTCGTTCGGTGTGGTGCCGCGCGGTGGCGCTTGGCCGGTCGCCCTGCGCTGGCGGCGGGTCGGCGGGTGAGGCGGTCGTGCTGGTGCCGGTCCGGGTCCCCGGACGCGGCTTTTCAGTTCGGACAGCGTTCTTGGATCACGTGATGGTCGTGCAGGTTCCCGCGGCGCGAGTAGGTGTTCGAGCGGCCTAGATGGTCGAGTGATGGCGGGGCGGGCGCCGGTGAGCGCGGTCCTTTGTCTTCCCTGCGGCGCGTGAGCTTGCCGATGGAGCCTGCTCGCAGGCGATTCCGATTCTGCGGATCGGGTGCCTGTCGTTCTTGAGGGTTTGGGTTCTCTCTTCCCTTCTTCTGGGGCCGTGGTTGCGAGCGAAGATCGCGGGCCGACTGTCAGTAGGGGAAGTTGTGTGGACCGCCGGTGAACGCATCGGGGGCCACGCCCAAACGAAATGGAGGACGATCATGGCTCGTATGCCTATGCTGGACTCTCTCCGCCCGTTCTTCGAGAAGAGGGAGCTCGTCAGGCCGACCGCCGGTGACGGCGACGGTCACCTGGACGCCGCGCTGATTCCGTCGTGGCGGTCCAGCGGGGACGCCGATCGCTACCGCGGCTACCAGGCCGCGTGGGTGACGCCGTACCTCGGCCGTTCGGTGCTCGACGCCGGGGCGCAGACGGGCGAGCTGGTCGCCCGGATCGTGAGGCGGGGCGCCAAGCTCGAACGCCTGGTGCTGACCGACCACGAGCAGGGCTGGGTCGAACACCTGCGTCGGCGCTTCACCGACGCCGAGGTTCTGGGTCTGAGCCTGCCGGGCCGTCCCGACATCGCGCCCGTCGACACGGTGCTTCTGGTCAACGTCCTCGGGCATCTCGAACACGACGTCGAGACGATCGCGGGGCTCGGCGATGTTCTCGTGCCGGGTGGCCGGGTCGTCGTCTGGGAAGCCGGATATCCGGAGCTGTTCAGCGATTTCGATCGCGACCAGGCCGGACGCCGGCGGCGGTACACGCCGGAGGGCCTGGCCGAGAGGCTTCGGCTCGCCGGGCTGGAAGTGGAGATCAGCCGACCCGTCAACCTCCTGGGTGGGCTGTTCAACCGCGTCATGGTCGGTCGCACGGCCGACTTCGCCGACCCGCGGCTGGTGAGGCTGTACGACCGCCTGGTCGTTCCGCTGAGCCGGCTGTTCGACCGGCTGCCGTTGCGCTTCGGGCAGAACGTGTTCGCGGTCGCGAGGGTGCCGGCCGAGTGACCTTCCGGGTCCTCGTGACGGGGACCCGTGCCAAGTCGAGCGCGGGCGGTCCTCTGGATCCGCCCGCGCTCTTCTCGTTGGCTCAGCGGGGGTCGCCGGTATTCCAGGCCCTTGAAGCGGTGCATGGTGCCGACGTGGACGACGTCGTCGAGGCGCGGGCCGTCGAGGTCGTCCCAGGACTCCTCGCCGAGGAGCCGGACGGCGGAGCCGAGGATCTCGTGGGTGGTGCGGTAGCTGAGGGTGAGGCGGGTCGAGCGGCGGCCGCGGATGTCGATGCCGAGGACGCTCAGCGACACGTGGTCGTCGTAGAGGCGCTGGTGGACGTCGCCGACGAGGAAGATGTCGTCGGGGCCTTCGGGGACCATGGCGCGCAGCATCTTCCAGTGCGCGGCGGCGAGGTCCTGCGCCCGTCCACGACGATGTGCCGGAAGCGGAGCCGCATGCGGGGGAGCGAGGCGTCCTCGGTCCGAGGAGGCGGTGCCGGTGGGAGGCGAACCACATTGGCGGCTTGGAGGAGGCCGTGGGTTCTGGTGGGCGGCGTCGGGACGAAGATCAGGGCCCGGCGGTGTGCGCCGGGCCCTGAGTTGTGCGTTGATCAGCCGGCGACCTGTGGGAAGCCGGACGGTGGTGTCAGGAGGGCCGGTGACCCGTCCCTCCTACTCGGTTGCGGTCGTCAGGCCGCCGCGAACCAGTCGGTGAGCATGCCGACGTGGTTCTCGGAGGTCACCTCACCTCCGTGGGCGTTCTTCAGATCGGCGGTCAGCTCCTGGAGCGTGTTGGCACGCACCCAGGCCGCCTGCTTCGCGTCGTCCCGAGGGAACACCCTCGGGAAGTCGCGCCGGTTCAGCGTTCCCAGGTCCACCGTGCACGGCACGGTGACGATCCAGGCCTCGTCCGACGAGCGCTTGCTGGGCACGTAACGCGGCTTGGTCGCGTACCACACCCGGCGCCGCAGGTCCAGGCTCGCTTCCTCGCGCAGCTCGCGGCACGCCGCGATCACGGAGGTCTCACCCGGGTCCTGGAAGCCGCCGGGGAGGCCCCAGCCGCGACCGCGGTTCCGCTCGACCAGGACGATCCAGCGGTTGCCGTTCTCGTCCCGAACCGAGGCGAGCGCGTCCGAGGTGCGGTTCTCGGCCCAGCCGCCCAGCAGGTTGCGACCACGCTGGATGGACGTCTTCTCGCACGGGTTGACCGGACGGCCGTTGACCACCTCGAAGGGGATCAAGGCCAACCGCTGCCGGGCCGGCCAGTTGATCCTGGTCGGGTCCGTCTCGGGATCCGCCCAGTCGGCTGCCAGCACCTTCGGGTCTGTGTGCTCACGCATGTTGGTTTTCTCCTAGTTTGTTCCGCTTGATCGGCGGGGGCTCTTTCACACTCCCCCGCCGATACAGTCCGGAGACCCCGGACGGTCGCAAGCTCCGCGCGTCGAGTCATCCCGATCCCCCGGCCCCGGACGTGGAGGGAAAGTCGATGGACACGCAGGTGCGAAGGTCCGCATCCTGCTCATGTGGGGAAGATGGAGATGATCGCCGCCCGGGTCGCCGAGGGCGCGACCGTGGACTTCCGGCCCTCAGGGTCCTCGATGGTCCCGCTGATCCGGAGCGGGGATCCGGTCACCGTCGCGCCGGTCGATCCGGCGAGACTGGAGGTCGGTGACATCGTGCTCGCCCGCGTGGCCGGGACGGTCTACCTGCACCTCGTCTCGGCCCTCGACCCCGCCAGGGGCCGCGTGCAGATCAGCAACAACCGCGGCCGGATCAACGGCTGGACGGGACGCGAACGGGTCTTCGGGATCTGCGTCGCCGTCAAGGGAGATCAGCGCGCGGGTGCCATGGCGAAGGTCGTGGCCCAGGAGCCGGCCCCCCGGGCGTCCGGCCGAACTCCGCCCAGTGATCAGTGAGCCCCGGGTTCTGGGCGACGGCCTCGGGCGCCTGCTCGGCGGCGCCGTCATGGTGACCAGCGGACGCGGTGCCGGGGCGGTGCGGCCGCGCCACCTCCCGAGCAATTGGTGATTCGTTGAGGGCATTTCGCCTCTTTGTTGGACGTTGGTTGCCCACAGCATGGATAGAACAGGTATATGACCGATGTCGACTTCTCAGCGATCTTCGAGGCGTCGCCGGTGGCGATTTCGATCTTGTCGTCCGCTTGGGAGTACGTCACGGTCAACCGCGCCTACGAGCGGCTGACGGGCTGGTCACGGGACCAGCTGATCGGCCGGAACGTGTTCGAGGTCTTCCCGGGCGGGCCTTCGGGGCGCAGCGCCGACCAGCTGCGGGCCTCGTTGGAACGGGTGGTGGAGACGGCCGAGGTCGACACCATGCCGTTGCAGCGCTACGACACCGAGGAGCCGGGCCGGCGAGGAGTCTTCCACGAGCGGTACTGGACCATCGTCAACGCCCCGATGCCGGGGCCGGACGGACAGGTGGCGAGGGTCATCAACCGGGTGGAGGAGGTGACGGGCTTCCTCCAGGCGCTGCGCGAGGCCGAGAGCGACACCGGCTCGCAGCCGCGGGCGCTGGCCGCGCAAACGAGTGCGATCGAAGCGGAGCTGTTCGTGCGGGCCCGTGAACTGCAGGAGGTCAACCAGCGGCTGCGGCGTGCCCAGGAAAGCGAGCGGCTGGCCACGGTCGCGGCACGGCAGGCGTTGCGGCATCAGCAGCAGGTGGTCGCCGACACGTCCCACGATCTGCGCGGTCCGCTCGCGGCCCTGCGGACTCGTCTGGAGGCTGCCCTGCCCGATCTCGACGCCGATTCCCGCCAGGTCCTGCACGCCGCGCTGTGCGACGCTGAGCGTATCGGCGACATCGTCGCCGACCTGCTGGAACTGGCCCGACTTGAGGCCGGCGTCCCCATGCGGACGCAGCAGGTCGACCTGGCGCACCTGGTCCGGACCGAGACCGACCGCCATATCCAGAGCCACCGGCCCCTGGACCTCCATGTCGCCGTCGACGCCGACGCCGGCGTCGCCGTGGCGGCTTCGCCCGTCCAGATCGCCCGCCTGCTGAACAACCTGATCGACAACGCCGAACGCCATGCCCGGACCCGCATCGACATCACGGTCGCCCAGGGACAAGGGGAGGCGGTGTTGAACGTCACCGACGACGGGAGCGGGATCCCCGCCGAGGAACGTGAGAAGGTTTTCCAGCGCTTCTACCGGGGTCCCGACGCCCGCCGATCCGATCCCGGAGGCACCGGCCTGGGCCTGGCCATCGCCCGTAAGATCGCGCAGAGCCACCACGGGGACCTGTACATCGCCGACCACTCACCCGGCACCCGCCTCACACTGCGACTGCCCCTCCAACACCCTGAAAGCCCCGCCAGCGGCAGTGCTGCTTCGGGTGGCGACACCCCCGACGACCGGTGAGGTTCCCGCACGCACCCGGCTCAGGTCTCCTCGGCCGATCGTGAAACCGGCGGGGCGGTTCGGGAGTCTCACCTCCGTTCCCTGATCCTCCCCGACGAAAGGTGATCGTGAGCGAGCAGCTCGACCAGGTCTTCGGCCGGTTGGTCCACCGCAGCTGGGAGCGTTTCTCCGAGGAGCTCCACACCCGCGAGATCGACGATCTTCTCGTCGGCGCCGTGATCACCGCGGCGGTCGCCCACGGCAACGCGCTCATCGACCTGAACTCCGACGGCAACCACCACTACCTGCGGTTCCAGCACCGGGAGCGCAAGCATCGCCTGATGTTCCAGCTCACGCACCGGGCCGGCACCGTCACGGCCGCCAAGACGCTCGGCCAGCACGCGGCCGTGACGATCGCCTACGGCGAGTACGTGCGGGACGCCCGGACGGTGTGGCAGGCACTGAAGTCCGAGGTGAAGAGCGGTTTCCTGGACGTCGGAGAACCCGGCGTGTTCACCGTCGACGCGGACATCGCGTCCGGCTACGTCTACGTGCAGGTGCCCCTGCTGCTGGACCTGGACCAGTACTTCGCCGACCACTACACGGTGAAGTACCCCGTCCTGCAGGAGCACATCGCCGCCGTCACCCAGGCCTGCGCGAAGTACCTGCACGGCCGCATCGCCGCCTGAACCGGAGGACCGCCATGCTTTCGATGATCAACAAGTTCAAGAACAGCGCCGAGGAGCGGGAGAGCAAGGACGAGGCCCTCATCGGCGAGATGGTGTTCACGATGGCGCACCTGGGGTGCCCCGTCATCGGGATCAAGTCCGGCGCGGATCTGCAGTACGTCCGGTTCAAGCCGGTCGGCGACCCGGTCCTGTACAGCTTCACGATCGTGCTGGACCGCAAGACGGGGGACGGCGTGCTCCAGCAGGCCGTCCTCGGCAGCAAGGCGACGCTGACGTTCGTCGCCGAGGTCAAGAACCACATCGCCGATCCCGACGATCTGGTGGCGATGTTCCGGACCGACATGGCGAACATGCTGCGCAGCCCGTGGTTCGGCGACGTCAAGCTCGACCACCAGCTCAACTCGATCACCGCCACGAAGAAGCAGCTCATCGACATCGACGACTACGCGGACGCCGACGGCGCCGACCGCGACCGGCTCCGGCAGCTCCTCCAGGGCACCATGCAGGAACTGCGCGAGAAGGTGGCCCCGTACAAGAAGTGATCCGCCGGCCGGGTCAGGGGGTCAGGACGATCCTGCCGAACACCTCGCCCGCGTCCATCTTCTGGTGGGCCGACGCCGCATGGTCGAGTGGCAGCACCTCATGGACGGCCGTGTGCAGGTTCCCGTTCGCGGCCTCGGCGAACTGGGACGTCCGCACGGCCGTCCTGTCAGGGGTGGGGACGGTGTCGGAGCTGAAGGTGGCGAATGACAGCGACCTGCGGAAGGCGTCCATCAGCCGCATACCGAAATTCTCGGGTGGCTGTCCGCCGACCACTCCGACGGCCATGAACCGCCCGTCGGGGTTCAGCCTGTCCAGGAAATGAGGCAGCCGGGGCCCGCCCACGACGTCGATCACCACGTCGAAGCCCAGGGGCGCGCCAGGGCCACCGCCCTCCCCGGAACGGTCGAGGACATGGGTCGCGCCCAGGTCCCGCAGGCGGGCGCCGCGCTCGGCCGACGAGGTGGTGACGGCCACCGCGGCGGCGCCGGTCAGGCCGTCGGGCAGCGGCAGGACGTCCTCGACCGCGGCGACGGCCTGCTCGGCGTACCCGCCCGCCAGGCCGGTGGACGCCCACACCCGCCGGCCCCTCCACGAGGCGTTCACGCCCTCCCCCACCGCGGTCACGCGGCCCGCGACCTCGCTGCCGAGGAGATGGCCCTCGCGGAAGCCGTGGGCGGCGAGCATCCCGCGGCGGATCACGGCGTCCACGCCGCCCACCCCGATGGCCTCCACGGCGATCCGCACCTGCCCCGGCGCGGGGACGGGCGCGGGCAGGTCGACGACCGCCAGCCCCTCGGGGGCGCCGAACTTCCTGATGACGACGGCTTTCATCCTGACTCCTCCGGGCGGTGCGTGGGCGGTGACCCGGCCCCCAGGGCGAGGCGGCGCCACCGGTCTCGGAACGTCATGGGCGCACCCGCCCGGCTGGCTAAAGTGAGACGCGATGAACGGCCGTCTGCCTCACACCGAGCGCTCCGACGCACGCGACAACCGGGCCCGTATCCTGGCCGCCGCCCGCGCGGTGTTCGGTGAGGAAGGCCTCGGTGCGCCGATGCGGAAGGTCGCCCGGCACGCGGACGTCGGCCAGGCCACGCTGTACCGGCCTTTCCCGACCAAGCAGGATCTGATCGCGGAGGCCTTCGACGAGCAGCGGCGGGCTTGCCGGGCCATCGTCCGCGACGCCCTCGCGGACCCGGATCCGTGGCACGGATTCCGGAGCCTGGTCGAGCGGATCTGCGAACTCCACGCCCGCAGCCGGGGGTTCGCCGACGCATCCATGGCGGCCTTCCCCGAGGCCATGGACTTCGCCGCCGATCGCGAGCGGACTCTGCGGGCGGTCGCCGAGTCGGCCCGCCGCGCTCAGGAGACCGGCCGGCTGCGCTCCGGGTTCGTCGTCGACGACCTGGTCCTCATGCTCATGGCCCACCGGGGCTTGCAGGACGCACCGCACGACGCCGGGCTCCGCGCGTCCCGCCGTTTCGCCGCCTACGTCATCGAGGCCTTCCACGCCGCTCCGGAGTCGGACGCGCCCGCGCCCCTGCCGCCCGCACCGCGCCTGCACCTGGGCCTCGCGAACGAGCAGCCTTCATGAGCACAACGGCAAGAAGCCCGCTGGATGGCCTGGAGGCGGTCAACTGGGCTGAACTCCACCACGCGTACGGGTCGGCTGAAGACGTCCCCGGCCAGCTCAGGACACTACTGTCGGCAGACGCCGAGGAACGTCACCAGGCTCATGCCCGGCTGGGCGGGAACGTCTACCACCAAGGAACCCGCTGGCAGGCGAGTTGCCATGTCGTTCCGTTCCTGACCGAAATGGCGGACGATCCGGCAACGCCGGACCGTGCGGCGGTGGTCGATCTGCTTCGCGCCGTCGCGCTCGGAGACCGCGACGACACCTGTCTCCCTTTCGAGCCCGACCGTGAGTTCGCCCAGGCCGACAACGTGACCGCCACCGACGTGGCAACGGTCGTGGAATGGCTCTATAACGAAGACGACGAGCCCGGCGAATGCGAGGCCGTCGCGGTTTCCTGGGACCGCGACGCCTACCTTGCGGCAGCCGCGATCAGCGACCGGTTCGTCGTCTGGACGAAAGATCCTGACCCCGTGGTCGCCGCGATGGCGGCTGAGCTGCTGGCCTGGTTTCCCGCCACCCCACGCGCGGTCTCGCATCTGATGGAGATCCCCGAAACCCGGGAACACCAGATGGCGCGGGCGAGCGCCAACCTCAGCCTCGGCTATCTCGCCCCGGACGAACCGGCGATCGATGACCGGTTGACTGCCTTGCTCGCCGCCGGGACGTTCGGTGTCCAGCTCACCGCGGCCGTCGCCCTCGCGATCCGGCTCGGCGAGCAGATACCCGACGCCGGACTGCGCGTACTCGCCGAGGCCCGGGACCATACTGACGAGATCAGCGCGACCGCGTTCCCGCTCCCCTGGGACCGATCACTTCTCGGATTCGCCGCCCTGGCCCTCTACCGCATAGGCCTGTCGCCCTAGCTCCAGTTCTTCGGCGGAAGAGAGCCGAACTGCACGGATACGTGGGTTCTTCGGTCTGACGGCACGGTGGTGCCGAGGCCTGGGACGAGACCGCCACGACCGTCACCCCGGGTCGCCCTCGCGCACCTGGTGGAGGGTGGTGCCGACGCCGCGCGAGGGCAGGACAGGGACGAGGCCGGGCCTGAGTGGCGATCGACGCATACCGGCCGCCCGCCGGCCACCGCCTCGGCAACGAAGGCGCCGACGGTGTCGATGACCGGCGTCGTAGTGGGCGCGGGGTCGTCCAACGTGTTCATCCGGAGGGCCCCGAAGAAGTGAACCCGAGCGGTACTCATGGACGACGCCGGATCCCCCCAGAGAAGGATACTAAGCGTAGTCAAGTCATTGCACTATGTGTTCATGGGGTCCGGCCGCGCATGGAATGCCCATGTAACCGGGCCCCTGTGTCAGGAGGACGACCATGAACACATCCACGCGTCTGAGCATCGGGGCGTTTGCCGTGGCGGCGAGTTGCACGCTGCTGACCGCTGCGACCCAGACCGCGCAGGCCGCTCCGGGCGGCCGGGCGGCGATGGCAGCGCCTCCGCCGTGCGGTCTGCACGTCCGCGGGAGCCAGGACTACTACACCAACTGCGCGGCGGTCAGCGAGAAGATCTGGGTCACCGTCAACTGGGGCTACGGCAAGGAGAACCACTTCCGCTGCATCCAGGCCGGTGAAAGGCAGAGGCTCGGCTACTACCTGTCGATCCACAACACCTACCACGACAGCTGGAACTGCTAGCCGGTGATGGTCCGCAGGCATGTCGTGCGGCGATGATCGGTCCCGCGCTGGTCGGGCGGCCTCGACGGTGGTCGAGGCCGCCGCGGCCGCTCCCGGGGAGGCGCTCTTGACCGTGCCGACCCAGGTCTGCGAAGCGCAGGTCCGCACGGCCCAGGGGCCGCGTCGGTGAGGTTCGCGCGGCTCAGGTTCGCGCCCGGCCGCCGGCGCCGCGGCTCGGGCGGCTCCAGGCGCCGATCGGCGGGGATACTGCTCTGCACAGCAGGAAACGCCATGGGACGGAGAGGAAGCCGCGATGACGACGTCACCTCAGATCACTCATGTCTCGTGGGGCCGCATGGAGGTCGAGGGTCTCGAACCGGGCAAGGATTTCAAGCTTCACCCCGGTGGGGGTCGTGCCTGGGACTGGTCCGAGACGGGGACGCGTCACGAGCCGGGGATCCAGCCCGCCGACGTCCAAGAACTCCTCGACCATGGATGCACGGTGATCGTGCTCAGCCGTGGCATGGAACTACGGCTGCTGACCATGCCGGAGACCCTCAAGCTGCTGGAGAAAGCGGGGGTCGAAGTGCATGTGAAAGAGACCGCGGTCGCCGTGGAGCTCTACAACGAGCTTGCCCGGTCGACGGCTGTCGGCGGTTTGTTCCACTCCACGTGCTGATCGGGCGGCATGCCAGGTGGAAGTGCCTGCTGGACGGGTCACCAGCGAGTCTTACAGCCGGCCCCGGCGGGTTCAGAGCTTCTCCTTGAGGGCCCTTTCGATGATTTCGGCGATCTGGAGGACCTTCGTCCGCCGCTCCTCGTCCGTGCGCGACGAAGAAGATTCGCTGAGGTAGACGCCTATCTCGGCGTTCCGGAGGGTGAAGATGAGCATTTCGGCATGCCAGTCGCTCTGTCCGTCGCCGGGCAGGTTCTTCCGGACCGCCGCATCTCCGAGGCCCGGAACCTTTGTCCAGGCCGGCAGATCGGCCACCGTCGATCTCCGAGGAAGGGAGGCGCGGATCGCGAGCGTGCCGTCGACGGTCTTGGAACTGCCGTCGTCGGAGACGACGTCGCTCCACGTGCAGGCGTCGGCGTCTCCATGATCTTGATAGGGGCCCCAGTCCAGGATCTCGCTCTCGTCGGGGTCGGACAGGGTCTCCCTGAGGGCGGGGCCGTCGCTGACGATGGCGCAGGCGTCCGGGATCGACTCGAACTCGTCCTTCGAGCCCGAGGCGGACGAGCCCTGGAAGGGAAGCTTTCCCCCGCCCGCGACCGCGACCAGGACGAGCGGGATGAGGAGGACGAGAACGCCGGCGAAAATCAGGACGCCCTTTCCCGGTTTCTGCGGTGCGGCCTTCTCCAGCAGCGGCCTCGTCGGGGTTCGCCCGTCCTCAACGGCTTTCAAGCCCTGCGCGGCCTGCCGCGAGTCCCAGCGTTTGCCGGGATCTCTGTCCAAGAGGCCCTTCAGGACCGGCTTCAACGCGCCGGATTGAACGAAGGCGGGGTCGTCTCCCATGAGGAGCCGGCCGATGAGGACCTCCAACTCATCGGCCTGGAAAGGCGGATGACCCTCCACCGCCATGTACAGGGTCGCCCCCAGTGACCACAGGTCCGACGCCGGGCCCGGCGTGCCGGTACGGAACCGTTCGGGGGCCATGAAGACGGGCGTTCCGACGAAACCGCCCGTCCTGGTGTACGCGGTGGCGTTGGAGACCGCCGCGATCCCGAAGTCGGCGAGGAGGACACGGCCGTCATCGGCGACCAGGACGTTGGCGGGCTTGACGTCGCGGTGCAGGATGCCTGCTCTGTGCGCGCAGTCCAGCGCGTCCAGCAGGGCGAGCCCGACCTGGGCGGCCCGGGCGGCGGGGAGCGGTCCGACGTCGCGGACGATCTGCTCCAGAGAGCGGCCCTGGACGTACTGCATGACGATCCACGGGCCCGCCGTGTCGTCGACGACGTCGTACACGTTGATGATCGAGGGGTGCTCCAGGCTCGCGGCGGCGCGGGCCTCACGCAGGAACCGGCCCTTGAGGACGTCCCGGTCCTCCTCGGCCAGGTCGTCGGGAACTTGGAGCCGCTTCATCGCCACCTGGCGTTCCAACGACCGGTCGTACGCCTTCCACACGATCCCCATTCCGCCCCGGCCGATCTCCTCGCCGAGCCGGTACCGGCCGCTGATCACGTCCCCTGGCACCACAGGGGAGACTCTATCTCCGTACAGACGCGGCTGTACGTTTGATCTGACGTTCGAGATCCGAGGGCCTCAGCCAGGGCCGGCCGCCCGCCTGCGGGCCTGTGGAGTCCCTGGCCCCGACGCCCTCGAGCAACGCACCCCTAACGCCTTTCGGCGGGCCTTCTCGATGACGGCGCTTCCGACATCGGACGTTCTCCCGGCTTGGACGAACGCCGAACGCCCGAGTCACATCGCACGAACTCCTCACCGCCGGGCAACCGTTCCGAGGGTCCAGCCGGTAGGTGTCGGTGACAGATCTGCTGGAGGGTCGGATGCGGGAGCGACCGGAGTACGCGGTGTCCGTGGCGGAGCGGTCGCGGCTACTCAGGAACGGCCTATCTGCCGTGCCGCGACTGGGCGCAGGCGGACGACCTGCTGCAGACGGCGCTGGTCAGTGTTCGACTGTGAGAGCGCCGAGTCCCTGGGCATCGTCTGGGACCAGTGCGTCGAAGGCGGGACGAGCAGGATCGAGATCGCGGTGCTGCCAGCGGAGGCGGGCAGGGTGCACGGCACCGGCGCCACCGCGCCGGCAAAGGCGGGCGTGGAACCGGGCCGGGAAAGTGGACGCTGGAGGTCTTTGCCCGCTGAGCCCCCGCAGAACCGCCGGGCGGCGCGCGTCCACCCTGCCGCCGCCGAGTCCTGGGTATTTTCTGTTATGCCAATTGACACAAGTCCATGATCGGTTCTAACGTCCTCCGCGTGAGCACCGGCAAGGGGCGTGGACGACCGCGCAAGGATCCGGACCGCCTGGCGCGATGGACGCCCCCGGAAGGCTGGTCGCGGCTGGTCGCCTGGGTCTCCCCCGAGGAGAAGAAGGCGCTCAAGCACGTCGCCGTCGACGCCGGGGTCTCCGTCGCCGACCTCGTCCGGGCCCTGGCCGGCGGGCTGGCCGCCGGCGCGATCACCCACGACGAGCTGCTCGGGCACGTCGAAAGGGGAAGGGACGTCATGGAGAAGATCCCCACGCTCTTCGAGCGCGATGACCGGTTCCGGGTCGTCGACCGCCCCAGGGCCGAGTGCGCCTGGGTGTTCGAAGGGGCCGGGACCGGCACCGAGAAACTCGACGGCACCAACGTCCGCCTCACCGTGCGGTCAGGCCTGCTGGTCCGGGTCGAGAAGCGGCGCAACCCGAGCAAGGCGCAGAAGCACCAGGGGATCGTGGACGGCTGGTACGTCGACGCCGCGGAGGGGGCCGAGGACAAGTGGATCCAGGCGGCGGCCCGCAACACCGACGTCTCCGAGTGGCCGGACGGCGAGCATCCCTGCGAGGCGCTCGGCCCCCGCATCCAGGGCAACCCGCTGGGGCTCGAAGAACACCGGTGCGTCCCCTTCGACGTTCAGGTGCCGACCTACGAGGACGTGCCCCGCAGCTATGACGGCCTGCGGGACTACCTCGCCACGCTGGACAGCAGGTTCGCTCCAGGCCACCTCGCCGAAGGGATCGTCTTCCACCATCCCGACGGCCGCCGAGCCAAGATCAAGCGCAGGGACTTCGCCTGACCACCACCGTTGATCAACTCGTCACCACCTGCTCATCGCCCAGAGCCCCTTGCCCCCGGACTACAACTCCTTCTGGCCGCCGAGCCCGCAGCCGGTCCTGGAGCGCCCAGCTCCAGGACCGGCCCGCACATTCGTCAGGTCCGGTCGAGAGCCCCATCCTTGATCCGCCGAAGCAGACTCTCGAACGCCTCCCCACCCACGGTCAACCGTCCCCCCTCGGGGTCCTTGGAGTCCCTGACCCCGACCCCCTCCGGCAACGCGGCCAACTCGACGCATGCCTCATCTGTCGCGCCACCGCTGTGCGAACTCTTCCGCCACGCGCTGGTCATGTGCACTCCTCCATCACCTTGCGGATCAGAGCCCGGGAGGCGTCCTCATGGAGGGCTTTCGCTCCGATCCGCTCGAAGTCCATGCTCAACTGCCTAATTTCGGAGGGCACCTCCACCAACCGGCCTCCGCGAAAAGCCCCGATGTAGGCGATGTCCCGAGTTTCCAGACTCATGATCTGGAACGGGCCGTCAAGCCCTAGGTAGGCCCCGGCCGACCTAGGGATGACCCGCATGATCACGTCGGCACGCTCGCTGAACTCCAGCAGGCGCTGGAGCTGGGCCTTCATCACCTCGGGTCCGCCGACTGGACGGTAGAGGACACCCTCGTCCAGCAACACGAGCAGCAGAGGTCCGCCCGTACCGCTCAGCAGCATCTTCTGGCGGGCCATGCGCGCGGATACGACGGTCTCGACATCGGAAGCGCCACCGGCCTGGACGAACGCACGCGCGTACTCCTCGGTCTGGAACGGGACGGGGATGACCTGACCCTGGTAGATCCTGATCATGGTGGCTTGCGACTCGTACTGGACGTACTGCCGGAACCAGTCCGGCTCATGCGCCGTACGAGCGAACCAAATCAGCATTTCAAAGAGTCTGGGGGTGTTGTACTTTTTATCGAGCACTCTCGCCTGGTCATCGTGCAACTTGAGGCGCCCGGCCTCCATGTTGGAAACAGTCGATCGCGCGGCACCGATGATCTGCCCACACTGGGCCAGCGAGTGATCATGCTTCTCCCGCTCAAAGCGCAGTGCGTACGCCAGAAAATGCCAGAGAGAGATCTTGGGGTCGAGCGGCTCCCGATTGTTGGCCATGCCCCCTCCAGTGTTTCCGGTTTTCCTAGATACACGCGAGGCTAGCTTGCGCGTCCGATCCTGGGGACGGAAATCCGGAAACACACAAGGAAAGGGCAGGGCAATGCTGACCACGCCGGACTGCCTGCTGCTCTCCATGCCGGCGTCGAAGGCCGCGCCGGGACTGGCGCGCACGCTGACAATGGCGCGACTCCACAAGTGGGACTGCGCGCATATTTCGGACGATGCATTCTTGATCGCCTCGGAATTGATCACCAATGCCGTCGTGACCACACCCGGCGAGGAGATCCGCTACCAATGCAGCCGGGACGTCGCCGGCGTCCTCATCGCCGTGTGGGACGCCAGCACGGCCGGCCCGCAACCGCGTCCAGTGGTGGAGCTGACGCTCGACACCCTGGACGTCTCCGAAGAGCACTGGGACGACAACGGCGGCCGGGGCCTCCCGATCGTCACGGCCCTGGCCGCCGAGTGCGGCTACTCGCCCGACCCGACAGGAGGCAAATGGGTCTGGGCCCGCCTCAAACCATGAACTCCACCGCTACGGCTCGGCCAGTGGCCTGCCTGGCCCCGGTGACGGGCGTGTCGATCCGCTTCGTGGCGGCTCCTCCGGAACGACGGGTGATCACGAAACGGGGGCCTGGCGTCGCCAGGCCCCCGCGGGTGGGTCAGACGTCGGCGATCGCGTCGCCGACGACGGCGCCGGCGGCGAAGCCGCCGATGACGGTGATGGCGGTGAGGAGGCCGAAGCCTCCGACCGAGACGAGGACCACGACGCCGAAGACGGCGGCGAGGACGAGACCGCCGGCGACGAGGCGCCCGCAGTCGTCCCTCGGCATGGCCGCGCCGTGGGCGGCGCGGTAGGCGCCGCGGACGACGGCGCCGGTGAAGCCGACGAAGCCGCCGAAGGCGCCGGCGATGAAGCGGTCGGAGAGGCCGGGGCCGACCACGTCGGCCAGGAAGCCGGAGCAGGCGGACCCCGCCGGGGCGCCGCCGAAGGCGTGGGCGATCTCGGCGATGTAGGAGGTGTGGAGCAGGTGCTCGACGAGCCCTCCGCCGCACACGCCCGCGAGGGCGCCGACCGCTATCGCGAGCAGCCCGTTCAGGACGGTTCTCTTCATGTTGGTTCCCGGTTTGCGTTGGGGCGCTCGTGCTTCACGAGCGCCGGTCGGTTGTTGGAGACCCCGTGCTTCACCACGGGCGCTGGGCTCTACCGTGCCGGGCCCGGCACGCTCGGCAAGCCGGCCGGAGACCGGCGGGGCCTGCGCCCGGACCGGGCGGTTCTCCCCCGGACCCGGTCAGCGGTGGTCAACGCGGCCGGAGTCCGGACGGTCCTTCGCGAAAGGGTCAGTGGCATACGTGTGTCCGGCGTCGCGTCGGACCTGTCAACTGACATACAAACCATGAACGTATTTCTTGGTGTCCGGATCCCCGTACGCAAGATCCTCAGGGGCGCCGCAGTAGCGGCGGCGGGCCTCGCGGCCGTCGTGGCCGCAGGGTGCTCCACCCACTCCGACTCGGAGACCCCGAACAACGAGCGGCCGCCGGCGGCGACCGCCCCCGTCGAGCCCGCGACCCCCGTCGCGAGCACGACCGCGACCGCGGAGCCGTCCGCGGAGCCGTCCACCAGCCAGCCGGAGGCCACGGCCTCCGACTCCGCCGCCCGCCCGGGCAAGGTCGTCGCCGCGTTCGAGGACGAGCCCGGGGGGCCGTTCCTCGTCCTCACGTCGATGGACGAGGACCAGGGCGACCTGGAGTACGCGGCGTCGCAGAAGTACGCCCTCCGGGCCCTGGACGTGACGGCGCTTCCGATCTCGACGGCCTGGAAGGTGAACGTCTCCAGCGACGTGCTCCAGGCCTGCGCGCCCAACCTGACGCGCATGGTGTTCAAGGACTACCCGTCCTGCGCGGGTTCCGCGGACGCCGCGCCCAGCACGACGACCGACCGGTGACGAGCCGGCCGGTGTGAGGCCGATCCCCGGGGCACGCAGCCCCGGGGATCACTTCTTTCGCGCGGTGGACCGCGCCGGCGGCGATGTCGTGGACGACGAGCCCTCCGCCGCACACTCCGGCGAACCCGGACCAGGCGGTTCTCCCCCGCGTCCGGTCAGCGGTGGTCGTCGCGGCCGAGGTCCGGACGGTCCTTCGCGAAAGGGTCAGTGGCATACGCGTGTCCGGCGTCGCGTCGGACCTGTCAACTGACACACAAACCATGAAGGCATTTCTTGGTGCCGGGCTCGGTTCCGTACGCAAGATCCTCAGGGGCGCCGCAGTAGCGGCGGCGATCCTCGTGGTCCTCGTGGCCGCCAGGTGCTCCACCCACTCCGCCTCGGAGACCCCGAACGACGAGCGGCCGCCGTCGGCGACCGCTCCCGTCGAGCCCGCGACCCCCGTCGCGAGCACGACCGCGACCGCGGAGCCGTCCGCGGAGCCGTCCACCAGCCAGCCGGAGGCCACCGCCTCCGACGTCTCGCTCCGCCCCGGCCAGGTCGTCGGCGCGTTCGAGGACGGGCCCCAGGGTCCGTTCCTCGTCCTCGCGTCGATGGACGAGTACCAGGGCGACCTGGAGATGATGTCGAAGGACAGCGACGCCCTCCGGGAGCTCGACGTCACGGGGCAGGAGATCTCGATGCTCTGGAAGGTGAACGTCTCCAGCGACGTGCTCCGGGCCTGCCGGCCCAACCTGACGCGCATGGTGTTCAAGGACTACCCGTCCTGCGCGGGTTTCCCGAGCGCCACGCCCAGCACGACGACCGACCGGTGACGAGCCGGCCGGTGTGAGGCCGATCCCCGGGGCACGCAGCCCCGGGGATCACTTCTTTCGGGCGGTGGACAGCGCCGCGGTCAGCAGGCCCTTGGCGGAGGCGGTCAGGAAGGTGGTCCAGTCGAAGTAGTCGCGCCAGAGGGTGATCTTGCCGTCGTGGACCTCGAAGGTGCCGCAGACCCAGAACTCGGCGCGCCAGGAGCCGCGTTCCAGGACGTCGGTGCGTTCGGTGAGGACGACCGGGCCGGTGGCGGCGATGTTGTGGACGCGGGCCTCGAAGCCGGTGCCGTAGCGGGTCATGGTGCGCAGGGTCTTCTCCACGGCGCGCAGGCCGCGCGCGGGAGGAAGCGGGACGTTCTGGTAGACCATGGCGGGGGCGGCGTGGGCGAGGGCCCGGTCGACGTCCAGGTCTTCGAGGGCGGCGAGGAAGTCGGTGACGATCTGGATCTCGGTCATGGCGTCCTCCAGAGGTCGGTGGAACCACCGTAGTGCGGGAGAATCGGGCCATGCGGTTCGGCATCTTGGGACCCGTCGAGGTCTGGGCGGACGGGGCGGTCGTCCCGGTGGGCGGGCCGCTGGTGCGGTCGCTGCTGGCCATGCTGCTCCTGGACGCGGGGCGGCTCGTCCCGGCCGAGCGGCTCATCGACGGGCTGTACGGGGAGGATCCGCCGAGCGGGGCGGCCAACGCGCTGCAGTCGCAGGTGTCGCGGCTGCGGCGGGGGCTGGGCGACCCGGCGCTGGTCGAGGGGACGCCCGCCGGGTACCGGATCGCCGTGGAGCGCGAGGACGTCGACGTCCACCGGTTCCAGCGGCTCGTGGCGGACGCCGGGGCCGCCGGGCGGCACGAGGCGGCCGGGCTGCTCGGGGAGGCCCTCGGGCTGTGGCGGGGGGCCGCGCTGGCGGGTGTGGGCGCGCCGTTCGCGGCGGGGCAGGCGGCGCGGCTGGAGGAGGAGCGGGCCTGCGCCGTCGAGGAGTACGGCGAGGCGGTGCTCGCGGAGGACCCCGGGGCCGCGGTCGCGGCGCTGCGGGACCTGGTGGACGCGCAGCCGCTGCGGGAGCGGGCGCGGGCACTGCTCATGCGTGCGCTGCACCGCGGCGGGCGGCAGGCCGAGGCGCTCGCGGTGTTCGAGGACGGGCGCAAGGTCCTGGCCGAGGAGCTCGGCGCGGACCCGTCGCGGGAGCTGGCGGACGTCCATCTGGCGATCCTGCGCGGGGACGCGCCGGCGGCCGTCCGGGCGAACCTGCCCGCGCAGCTCACGAGCTTCATCGGGCGGGAGGAGGAGCTGCGCCGCGTCGGGAGGATGCTCGCGGACGGGCGGCTCGTCACGCTGCTCGGGCCGGGCGGGGCGGGCAAGACGCGGCTGGCGATCGAGGCGGCGGCACGGGACGGCGGCGAGGTCTGCTTCGTCGACCTGGCGCCCGTGGTCCCCGGCGAGGTGGGCAAGGCACTGCTCGGGGCGCTCGGGCTGCGCGAGGGCGGGATGCTGCCGGCGCCCGGGGAGCAGCCGCCGGACGCGGTGGAGCGGCTGGTCACGGCGCTGGAGGGGCGGCGGGTGCTGCTCGTCCTGGACAACTGCGAGCACGTGGTCGCGCCCGTCGCGGAGCTGACGCACCGGCTGCTGAGCGCCTGCCCGGAGCTGCGGGTGCTGGCGACCAGCCGGGAGGCCCTCGCGATCACGGGTGAGGCGTTGCGGCCGTTGCCGCCGCTGGAGATCCCGCCCCCGGACGCGGCGCTCGGGGAGCTGCCCCGGTACCCGGCGGTGCGGCTGTTCCTGGACCGGGCCGCGGCGGTGCGCCCCGGGTTCGCGGTGGACGGGGGCAACGCCGGGGCGGTGCTGCGGATCTGCCGGGCGCTGGACGGGCTGCCGCTGGCGATCGAGCTGGCGGCGGCGCGGCTGAGGTCGCTGCCGGTGGCGGAGGTCGCGACGCGGCTGGACGACCGGTTCCGGCTGCTGTCGCGCGGCAACCGGACGGCTCCGCCGCGCCACCAGACGCTCCGCGCGGTCGTGGAGTGGAGCTGGGACCTGCTGGACGAGGCGGAGCAGACCCTCGCGCGGCGGCTGACGGTGTTCGCCGGGGGGCTCACGCTGGAGGCGGCGATGGGCGTGTGCGGCCTGGACGACGCCGACGAACTGCTGGTGGAGCTGGCCGACAAGTCGCTGGTGCAGAGCGACGGGTCCCGGTACCGGATGCTCGACACCGTCCGGGCGTTCTGCGCGGAGCGGCTCGCCGCGGCCGGTGAGCTGGAACGGTTCGAACGGGCCCACGCGGAGTACTTCGCCGGGCTGGCCCGGCGCGCGGAACCCCATCTGCGGGGCGCCGAGCAGCTGGAGTGGCTGGAGCTGCTCGCCGCCGACCACGGGAACCTGCACGCCGCGCTGCGGCGAAGCGTGCGGCCCGACCCCGCGCTGGCGCTGCGGATCATCGCGCGGCTGTCGTGGTACTGGTGGCTGCGGGGGCGCGTCGAGGGCGCGCAGCTGGCGTCGGACCTGCTGGACGTGGTCGGCGCCGGGCCGCCGGAGGGCTTCGACGAGGAGTACGTCCTGTGCGTCACGAACGCGGTGTCGGGCGGGATCACGGGCGAGCGCGCGGTGGCGTGGCTCGACCGGGCCGCCGAGCTGCTGCGGGGCATCGACGGTCCCGTCCGGTACCCGGCGGTCATCGTGCTGTGGGCGCTGACGGCGGGCCCGGAACGCACCGACCTGGAGGTCTTCCAGCGGCAGGTGGGCGACGACCCGTGGACGCGCGCGCTGGTGCGGATGAGCGACGGGTTCCTCGCCCAGTTCGGCGGCGACCTGGCCGAGGCGGAGAAGGCGTGCGAGGAGGCGGTGCGCGGTTTCCGGGCGTGCGGGGACCGCTGGGGGACGGCCAACTCGCTCGACCCGCTCGCGCAGGTCGCCGACTGGCGCGGCGACCGGGAGCGGGCCCGCGCGCTGCTGGACGAGGCGCTGGACCTGGTCGGGCAGCTCGGCGCCCTTGAGGACACCGCCGACCTGCTCTACCAGCGCGCCCTCGTCCACATCCGCGCGGGCGACCTGGACGCGGCGCGGGCCGACTACGAGCGCGGCATCGAGCTGGCGCGCCGGGCCGGCACCCCCGACAAGATCGCCGGGGGCTGCCTGGGGCTCGGCACGGTCGCGCGGCTGCGCGGGGACGCCGCCGGGGCGCGCGGCATGTACGAGGCGGCGCTGACCGGCTACGGCTCGGAGCGGTTCATCGCCGCCGCCGTGCGGGGCGGGGCGCTGGTCGGGCTGGGGTGGCTCGCGGCGGACGAGGGCGACGCCGGGCGGGCCCGGGGCCTGCTGCGCGAGGCGGTGGACATGTCGTTCGACCACCCGATCTTCGGCTACCAGGCGGACGCGGCGACCGCGATGGCGGGGCTGGCCGCCCGGGAGGGGGACGGGGAGCGCGCGGCGCTGCTGCTCGGCGCGAGCCGGGCGCTGCGGGGCGTGACGGTGTCCGGCGACCCCGACACCGAGCGCGTCCTCGCCCAGGTGCGGGCCCTGCTGGACGAGGACGCCCGCGAGGCCGTGTTCGCGCGGGCCGCGGCCCTGCCCCGCGACCGGGCGTTGGCCCTGCTCACCGGCGCCTGACCGGCCGCCGGCGGCGCCGTCAGCGGACGGTGCGCGGACGGTCAGCGCGCCGCGCGAACCTTCCGGGCATGAACTCCTCAGCCCGCAAATGGAGCACCTTCGCGATCTGCCTGCTCGTCGCGCTCGTGCCGAACATCGACCTGACCGCGCTGAACCAGGCCGTCCCGCACCTGTCGGCCGACCTGCACCCGTCCGGCACGCAGATCCTGTGGATCGCCGACGCCTACGGGTTCGCGCTCGCCGGCCTGCTGATCACCATGGGCGGTGTCGGGGACCGCATCGGCCACAGGAGGCTGCTGCTGATCGGGACGGCGGTGTTCGCGGCCGCGTCCGCCGTGACCGCCTACGCGCCGAGCGCCGAACTGCTGATCGCGGCCCGCGCGCTGCTCGGGGTCGCGGGGGCGACGCTGATGCCGTCCTGCCTGTCGCTGCTGCGGCGCGCGTTCACCGAGCCCAAGGAGCGGACGATGGCGGTGGGCGCGTTCAGTGGCGTCGCGGGGCTCGCGGTCGGGCTCGGGCCCGTCGTCGGCGGCGCCCTGCTCGACCACTTCTGGTGGGGCTCCGTCTTCATGATCAACGTGCCGCTGATGGCGGTGGCGTTCGTCGCCGGCGCGTTCGTGCTGCCCGAGTCGCGCACCTCCGTCCCGGGCCGCCTCGACCTGATCAGCGTGCCGCTGTCGGTGGCCGGCGTCCTCGGCCTGGTGTTCGCGGTCAAGGAGGCCGCCGCGCACGGCGTGGACGAGCCCGCGGTGTACGTCTCGGCGCTGGCCGGCGCGCTCTCGCTGGCGGCGTTCCTCGTCCGGCAGGGGCGGGTGGCCGAGCCGCTGATCGACATCCGGCTGTTCCGCCGCGCCGCGTTCTCCGGGTCGGTCGGCACCAACATGTTCGCGATGTTCACCCTGGTCGCCCAGTCGCTGATCTTCTCGCTGTTCTTCCAGCTCGCGCTCGGCTGGTCGCCGCTGCGGTCGGGCCTGGCGGGCCTGCCCGGCGCGGCGGGCGCCATGATCGGCGGCGCCGCGCTCGCCCC
The DNA here is from genome assembly GCF_040649435.1 of Actinomadura sp. NPDC048955. Classification (NCBI taxonomy): domain Bacteria; kingdom Bacillati; phylum Actinomycetota; class Actinomycetes; order Streptosporangiales; family Thermomonosporaceae; genus Actinomadura; species Actinomadura sp. NPDC048955. The sequence continues at coordinate 37,207 of NZ_JBEZJI010000011.1, read as the reverse complement.
GCCGCTGATCGGCGCGCTCGGCCGCGCCCGCGTCGTGGCGGCGGGCATGGTGCTCTCGGCCGGCGGCTTCGCCCTGTTCGTGACGTTCGGCCTGCACACCTCCTACTGGGCGATGGTCCCGGCGATGCTGCTGTCCGGCATCGGGATGGGGCTGGCGATGACCGTCACCGCCGACACCGTCCTCGCCTCGGTCCCCAAGGACCGTTCCGGCGCCGCGTCCGCGATCTCCGAGACGGCCACCGAGCTCGGCGGCGCGCTCGGCATGGCCGTCCTCGGCAGCGTGCTGAACGCGGTGTACCGGAACGTCCTGGACCTGCCCGCCGGCGTCCCGGCGCCGGCCGCGTCCGCCGCCCGCGACTCCCTCGGCGGCGCGCTCCAGGCGGCCGCGAACCTGCCGCAGGCGCTCGGTGACCAGGTCGCCGCCGCCGCCCGGGCCGCCTTCGTGGACGGCATGCACGCCGCCCTCACCTGCAGCGCCGGCCTCGCCGTCCTGGTCGCGGCGTTCGCGCTGGTGACGCTGCGCAACGTCCCCAAGCTCATCCCGGACACCGAGGAGCCGGAGCTCGTCTCCGCCCGCTGACCACCGCGTTCCCGTCCGGGGCCCGGACGGGAACGCGGCCTTCCTGGGAGATCGAGGTGGTATGTCCGGAATTTATGTGATATCACTTTGCTATGCCGATGATGGCACGGGAGAACGGGGACGACATGGTGGACGCGGCGGCGACGGTGGACATGCCACGGCCGAAGATCACGGAGCGGGCGGCGGCGGACCGCGGCGGCTGGGGGATGCTCGGGGTCGCGGTGGCGCTGATCCTGGCCGGGGCGGCGGCGGTGGTCGGCGGGGTGGCGGCGGGAGGCGAGCCCGCCATCGCGGTGGGCGTGGTGGCCGGGTCGCTGCTGGCGCTGGCGGGGCTGGCCGTCTCGGCGGGGCTGACGCCGGTGGCGCCCGGCGAGGCGCGGGTGCTCCAGCTCCTCGGGCGCTACAAGGGGACGGTCCGGAACGACGGGCTGCGGTGGGTGAACCCGCTGACGGAGCGGCGCAAGGTGTCGACGCGGATCCGCAACCACGAGACCGGGCTGGCGAAGGTCAACGACCTGGACGGGAACCCGATCGAGATCTCGGCCGTGGTCGTGTGGCAGGTGGCCGACACCGCGCGGGCCGTGTTCGAGGTGGACGACTTCGTGGAGTTCGTGGCGTTCCAGACCGAGGCGGCCGTCCGGCACATCGCGGGCAGTTTCCCCTACGACGCCCACGACCGGACGTCGCTGCGCGACAACGCCGACGAGATCACCGGACAGCTGTCGGACGAGCTGGCGCTGCGGGTGGCGTCCGCCGGGGTGAAAATCGTCGAGTCGCGGATCACCGGGCTGGCGTACGCGCCGGAGATCGCGCAGGCGATGCTGCGCCGCCAGCAGGCGGGCGCGGTGGTGGCGGCGCGGCAGCGGATCGTGGAGGGCGCGGTCGGCATGGTGCAGCTCGCGCTCGACCGGCTGGACGAGGAGAACGTGGTCGACCTGGACGAGGAGCGCAAGGCGGCGATGGTCAGCAACCTGCTGGTGGTGCTGTGCGCCGACCGCGACGCCCAGCCGGTGCTCAACACCGGCTCGCTCTACCAGTGACCGCGCCGACCAGTGGCGGAACGCAAGAAGATCCTGCTACGGCTGGACCCGGCCGTGCACGACGCGCTGGCACGGTGGGCCGCGGACGAGCTGCGCAGCACCAACGCGCAGATCGAGTTCCTGCTGCGCAAGGCGCTCGCGGACGCCGGGCGGATGCCGGGGTCGGCGGGACGGATGCGAGGGCCCGGGCGGCCGCGCAAGGCGCCGGCCGGCGAGGACGAGGAGAGCCCGCCGGGCGGCGGGGGCGAGGACTAGCGATGGTCGAGGTTCCGGAGTCGCTGCCGGCGCGGATGTACCTGCTGGCGTACGACCTGCGCAGGCAGCGGATGAGCAGTGGCGGCGCGCGGCTCGGCTACGTGCTGCGCGCCGCGGCGCTGACCGAGCTGTACCTGGACGGGCGGCTCGGCGAGGAGCGGCGCAGGCCCGTCCCGGGGACGCCGGGCGACGACCCGTACGGGGTGCTGGCGCAGATCGCGGCGTCGCGGCCGCGGTCGTGGCAGCACTGGGTGCGCAAGGACGCGCGGGCCGTCGAGGCCGCGGTCCGCGACGAGCTGGTGCGGGGCGGGTGGATCCGGGTCCACTCGCGCCGGGCGCTCGGGGTGTTCCCGCGCCGGGAGGTCGCCGTGAAGGACCCGCGGGTGGTGAAGTCGCTGTGGGGCGGGGCGTCGTCGGCGCTGCGGGGGCGTCCGGTGGCCCATGTGAACAGCTACGACGCCGCGGCGGTGGCGCTGGCGGCGGCGGGCGGGCTGACGACCGTCCTGCCGAGGCGGGACAGGCGGCGGCACCGGCGGCGGATCGCGGAGCTGACGGCGCGGACGGGGCCGGCGGCGCCCGCGGTCACGAAGGTGATCCGCCAGAAGAAGGCGGCGGCGAGCGGCTGAGCGGCGGGCAAGTGCGGATTCCTACAAGGTCCGGAGGGCCGAACTTGTATCGGCCCCCAGCGGCGGCGGGGGCGGCGCGCCCCATAGCCTGCTCGGACATGGACCCCGAACGCCTGATCTATCCCCTTATGAAGCACGTGGTCATGGGACCCGCGATGCGCCTGGCCTTCCTGCCGAGCGTGAGCGGCCTGCGGCACGTCCCGCGGATCGGGCCGGTGATTCTCGCGGCGAACCACCTGGCGTTCCTCGACTCGTTCGTGCTGCCGCTGATGGTGCCGCGCCGGGTCCACTTCCTCGGCAAGCACGAGTACTTCACCGGGGCGGGGATGAGGGGCCGCGTCACCGCGACGTTCTTCCGCAGCGTCGGCGCGATCGCGGTCGACCGGTCCGGGGGGCGGGCCGCGTTCGACGCGCTCGACACCTCGGCGGCGGTGCTGGAGGACGGCGGCGTGTTCGCGATCCACCCCGAGGGGACGCGGTCGCCGGACGGGCGGCTATACCGCGGCCGCACGGGCGTGGCGCGGCTGGCGATGCGGACCGGGGCGCCCGTCGTCCCGGTGGCGATCGCGGGCACCGACAAGGTGCAGCCCCGGGGGCAGGCCGTCCCGCGGCCGGGCCGGATCGGGCTGCGGATCGGCGCGCCGATGGACTTCCGCGACCGGGACAAGGGCGTGCCGCGCGGCCGGGCGGCCCGGCAGGTCACCGACGAGATCATGGAGGCGATCCAGGAACTGTCGGGCCAGGAGTACGTGGACGACTACGCCCCGATGCCCGCCGGACCGCGCTGATCGTCCGCCCCATGTTTCACCGTGTCCGATTGGGCACCTTTTATGGGGACGGATGGAGATGATGTGGAAATCACGATGGACCTCGTGCTTCCGCGCGACGTGGCGAGCGTTCCGGCGACGCGCAAGCTTCTGGACGCGGCACTGGCCGCGCTCGGTGTCGAGGGCCACATCCGCGACGACATCGAGATGATGCTGACCGAGGCGTGCACCAATGTGATCAAGCACGCCGAGCACGGGGCGGACTACACCGTGCGGGCGACGATCCAGGACCGGCGCTGCGTGATCAAGGTGATCGACTCGGGCACGGGCTTCGACGCGGCGCTCGTCCCGCTGCCCGATCCGGCCGCCGAGCAGGGGCGCGGCCTGATGATCATGCGGGCGCTGGCCGACGACGTCCGGTTCGCCTCGTTCCCCGAGGACGGGGCGCTGGTGGCGCTGGAGAAGCACCTGTCCTACGGCGAGGACAGCCTCGGCGGGCTCCTCACCGCCGGCAGCGACGTCCCGCGCGGGGACGGCTTCCGGCCCGCCTCGGACGAGCCCACGGCCCGGCTGTTCGAGATGGCGCGGACCGGCGACACGCGGCGCCTCCTCTCCCAGCTGGACAACGGGGTGTCGGTGGACCTGTCGGACCACAGGGGCGAGACCCTGCTGATGCACGCGGCCTTCCACGGGCACCCGGAGACCGTCCGCGCGCTCGCGATGCGCGGCGCCGACCCGGACCGGGCCGACGACCGCGGCCACCGCCCCCTCACGGGCGCGGTGTTCAAGCGGGAGAACGAGGTCGTGCGGGTCCTGCTGGAGGCGGGGGCCGACCCGCGGGCGGGATCGCCGTCGGCCGCCGACACGGCGCGGCTGGTCGGCGCCGACGAGATCCTCGCTTGGTTCGAGGAGGCCGCTCCCCCGCCCGCGTGAGGCTCAGCGCCGGACGCGCAGCACGAGCAAGGCCACCAGCAGAGCGGCGGCGGCGAACACCGCGCCGGTCGCGAACGCCGCGTCCATGCCGTCGACGGCGTCCGCGGGGCCGTGTCCGGACACCGCGGACCCGTAGGCGGTCACCATGACGGCCGAGCCGAGCGATCCGCCCGACCACAGCATGGCCTGGGCCACCCCGGCGGCCGCGCCGGACTGCTCCGGCTCGACGCTGCCCAGGATCGTCGCGTTCAGCGGCAGGATCGACAGCCCGCCGCCCGCGCCCATGAGGACGAACGGCCCCAGCAGCGCGCCGGTGTAGCCGTCCCCCGGGGACAGCCGCGACAGCCACAGCAGCCCGGCGCCGAGCAGGACCGTCCCGGCGATGACCAGGGGGCGGGCGCCGACGCGCGCCAGCAGCCGCGGCGCCGTCCGGACGACGGCGAACTGCATGCCGACCATCGGCAGGAACGCGGCGCCGGCGCGCAGCGGCCCGTAGCCGAGCACCTGCTGCAGGTACTGGGTCAGGAAGAAGAACGCGCCGAACATGGCGGCCGCCAGGCAGAGTTGGGTCAGGTAGGACGCGGCCCGGTCGCGTCCGGTCAGCAGCCACAGCGGCATGAGCGGGCGGCGGGCGCGGGCCTCGACGGCCACGAAGGCGGCCAGCAGCGCGGCCGCCGCCGCGAACGCCGCGACCGCCCGGCCGTCGCCCCAGCCGTCCGACCCGACCCGGATCAGCGCGTAGACCAGGGCGGACATGCCGCCGGTGGAGACGACGGCGCCGAGGGCGTCGAACCGGCCGGGGCGGCGCGGCGTCTCGGTGAGGACGCGCGGCGCGGCCAGCGCCAGGACCAGGCCGACCGGGACGTTGACGAAGAACACCCAGCGCCACGACCCGGCCTCGGTCAGCGCCCCGCCGACGATCATGCCGACGGCGGCGCCGGCGCCGGTCACGGCGGAGAAGACGCTCAGCGCGCGGACCCGGGCCGCGCCCTCGAAGTTGGTGGCGATCAGGGCCATCGCGCTCGGCGCGGCGACGGCGGCGGCGACGCCCTGGGCGGCCCGGGCGGCCAGCAGCCACCACCCGGCGTCGGCGAAGCCGCCCGCCAGGGACGCGGCGGTGAACAGCACGATTCCGGCGGTGAAGGCGCGGCGGCGGCCGAACACGTCCCCGGCGCGCCCGCCGAGCAGGAGCAGGCCGCCGAATGCGAGCATGTAGGAGTTCTGGATCCAGGCGAGGCCCCCGGTGGTCAGGCCGAGGCCCGTCCGGACGTCCGGGAGCGCGATGGTGACGACGGAGGTGTCCAGGCCGATCATGAGCTGGCAGCCGACGATGACGGCGAGGACGGTTCCTGCACGATGATGGAGGGGCGGCGCGGCCGGGCCGGGAGGTGTCGACTCCCGGTGCGCGGCCGTCCGCCCGCTGGCTGCGGTCAAGGCGAACCTTCCCAGAAATAAGGAACGGCGAAGTACACTATGTGGGGAACGTACCACCGACGCACGCGAAAGAGAACGCTAGCGTTCACTATTTTCGGGATCGTGCCGTGACCCGTGCCAACTCCGGTCCCCGGGCCGAGGCGGAGCCCTCCGCCGACGCGGGGCCCCCGGCGACCCGCCGCCGCGGCGGCGACCTGGAGGCCGCGATCTTCGACGCCGTGTTCGCCCAGCTGGAGGCCGTCGGCTACCGCGGGCTGACCATGGAGGGCGTCGCCGCCGGCGCCCGCACCGGCAAGGCCGCCCTCTACCGGCGCTGGCGGTCCAAGAACGAGCTGATCACCGACGCGCTCAGGCACGTCCTGCCCGAGCCGCCGACCCCGCCGGAGACCGGCTCGGTGCGCGAGGACATGCTCCAGGTCCTGCGGTGCCTGCGCGACACGCTGATCACCTGCCGCGGCGCGGCGTTCCGGGTGCTCAAGGAGGAGAGCGAAGAGGGCGTCGGCCTCATCCACGACGTCGTGCGCGACCGGCTGTCCAAGCCCGTCCGCGACCTGCTCTACCAGGCGCTCCGCGACGCCGCCGCGCGCGGGGAGATCCGGCCGGAGGCCGCGACCTGGCAGATCGCCAACGTGGGCCCGGCGGTGATGGTGTACGGCAACCTCACCGAGGGCGGCCCGATCACCGACGACGACCTGGCGTCGATCGTCGACGAGGTCCTCATGCCGATCGTGCGCCCCTGACGAAGGTCGGGGTGCGCGGCGGCCGTTCGACCATGATCGGGAGCGGTCCGGGGCCGGAAGGCTCGGGGCATGCGATCACTTGTGCCCCTCCGGCTGCTCGCGGCCGCGGCCGTCCTTCCCCTCGCCCTGTCCGCGTGCGGGGCCTCCGCCCGCGCGACGAAGACCGCCGCCACCGCGCCCGCCCGCTTCGAACTCCCCCGCCCCACGGGCACGCACCAGGCCATCGGGACGACCGAACTGCACCTCGTGGACGCCGGGCGCGCCGACCCGTGGGTCCCCGGCCGGAAACGCGAGCTGATGGTCAGCGTCTGGTACCCGGCCGCCCGGTCCTCTGGCCCGAAGGCGCCGTACCTGCGTCCCGGAGTCGCGAAGGCGCTGTCGGAGGCCGACGCGCTCGGCGTGTTCAAGGCCGGGACGGTCGACTGGGCGGGCGCCCGGACCCACGCCGCCGAGGGCGCCCCCGCGGACGCGCGGCGCGCCCGGCCCGTCGTCCTGTACTCCCCCGGGTTCGGCGTCCCGCGCGCGCTCGGCACCACGATCGCCGAGGAGCTGGCCGCCCGCGGGTACGTGGTGGTGACCGTGGACCACACCTACGAGACGGCGCCGGTCGAGTTCCCCGGCGGCCGGGTCGAGCCGCAGCGTCTTCCCCCGCAGGGGCCGCAGCGGCTGAAGACCGCGCTGGACGCGCGCGTGAAGGACACGCGCCTCGTCCTCGACCGGCTCGCCGCCCTGCGCGCCGGGAGCAACCCCGACGCCGAGGGACGGGCCCTGCCCCGCGGCCTCGGACGGGCCCTCGACCTGTCCCGGGTCGGCATGGTCGGGCACTCCGCGGGCGGCATCGAGGCGGCCGAGGCCATGCGCACCGACCGGCGAGTGGACGCGGGCATCGACATGGACGGCACCATGCAGTACGCGGAGAACGACTACGTGCGGGTCGCCGAGACCGGGCTCGACCGCGCGTTCATGCTGATGGGCGCCGCTTCCGGCGGCTCTCCGCAGACGCACCTGACGACCCCGTCCTGGGGGTCGTTCTGGAATCACTCGACCGGCTGGAAGCGCGACCTGAACGTGCCCACCGCGAGCCACTACTCCTACACCGACGTCCAGTCCGTCCTTCCGGCGCTGGACGCCGAGCTCGACATCCCCGCCGAGGACCGCGCCGCCCTCATCGGGACGGTCGACCCGGGACGGATGACGGCGTCGGTGCGGGCCTACGTCACCGCGTTCTTCGACCGGGCGCTGCTCGGACGGCACCGCCCGGTCCTCGACCGCCCGTCGCCCCGCTTCCCCGACGTGCGGTTCATCCGCTGATCAGGCCGTGCACGCCCTCGCCGCCGGGCAGGATGATCTGGCGGCGGGGGTAGGGCATCTCGATGCCCTCCTTGGCGAAGCGGCGGTGCAGCCGCTTGACGAACTCGTGCTTCAGCCGGAACTGGTCGCCGAACTCGTCGGTCCGCAGGATCACGGTGAAGCCGATCGAGGAGTCGCCGAAGGTGTGGAAGCGCACCAGCGTCTCGCTGTCCTTCACCCCGCCCTGGACCTCGTGCATGACCTCCTGGCCGACCTCGATGACCACGCTCTCGACGTGCTCCAGGTCGCTCTCGTAGGCCACGCGGGCCTGGATCAGCAGCGACATGTCCTCGGCGGGGCGGTGGTAGTTGGTGAGGATCGTGTCGGAGAACCGCTGGTTCGGGATGACCTCGATGTTGTCCGACAGCGTCCGGATGGAGGTGTTGCGCCAGTTGATGTCGACGACGTACCCCTCCTGCCCGCTGCTGAGCTTGATGTAGTCGCCGGGCTCGATCGTCTTGGACGCCAGGACGTGCACGCCCGCGAAGAGGTTGGCCAGCGTGTCCTGCAGGGCGAGCGCCACCGCGAGACCGCCCACGCCCAGGGCGCCGAGCAGCGGCGAGATGGAGATCCCGAGGCTCTGCAGCATCACCAGGACGCCGACGCCGATCACCAGGACCCGGGTGATGTTGGCGAAGATCGTCACATTGGCCGCGACGCCCTGCCGGACCATCGCGATCGAGGTGACCGAGCCCGCGATCAGCCGGGCCATCGCCAGCGAGACGATGAGGATGGCGGCGGCCGTGAGCGCCTTCGCGATCACGTCCAGCGTGCCCCGGGGCAACTCCAGCGCCAGGGCCGCGCCCCACAGGCCGAGCAGCACCGAGACGGGCACCGCCAGGTCCTTGACCAGGCGGGCGGCCAGGTCGTCCCACGCCCACCGGGTGTCGCCCGCCCGCTTGAACAGCCGGCCGGTCAGCAGCCGCAGGACCACCGCGATCCCGACCGCCACCACCAGCACGGCGGCGGCCCCCACAACCCGATGCCAGCTCAGATCGCCCAGATGGACCATGACGCGGCAGATTCCTCCTCTGTCCGGGGAGGCATGGTGCCGCCCGTTGAAATTTCCGATTTGCGTGTTTACGCCTCCCCGATCGTAGTGAAGACCCGGGGCACTGCGAGGCACATCACGGCACATCTGGCCGCGGGGTCCGGCGACCTGGCGGATACGATCGATCAAGTGGTGAGCGTGGGAGTGATGCGCCGGCTCGGGGTCACGGCGCTGGGACTGCGGAACGGCCCCCACCGGGTGACGGTCGAGCGGGACCTGGAGGTGCCGGCCGCCGACGGCGTGACGCTGCTGGCCGACCGGTACTCGCCCGCCGGCGTCGAGAAGGCGCCGACGGTGCTGGTCCGCTCGCCCTACGGGCGGCGCGGGCCGTTCGGCCTGATGTGCGGGCAGGGGTTCGCCTCGCACGGGTTCCAGGCCGTCGTGCAGAGCGTGCGCGGCGGCTTCGGGTCCGGCGGCGTCTTCGAGGCGCTGGACGAGCGGGAGGACGGCCTCGCCACCATCGAGTGGCTGACGTCGCAGCCGTGGTTCGGCGGCACGTTCGCCATGCACGGGCCGAGCTATCTCGGCTACGTCCAGTGGGCCGTCGCCGCCGAGGCCGGACCCGAGCTGAAGGCGCTGTCGATGCAGGTCACGGCGTCCACCTTCCGCGACGCCGTCAACGTCGGCGGCACCTTCGCGCTGGAGTCGGCGCTCATCTGGGTCGACCTGACCGCGCGGATGAAGAACTCCCTGTCGGGCATCACGACCGGCATCATGTCGCCGCGCCGCGCCCGCCGCGCCACCCTGTCGGGACGCCCGCTGGCCGAGCTGGACCGGCTCGCCACCGGCGAGCAGCAGCGCTTCTTCCAGGACCTGCTCGTCAACGGCCCGGACACCCCGTTCTGGGACAAGCGCGACTTCAGCACCACCGTGTCACAGGTCACCGCGCCGGTGAACATGACCGGCGGCTGGTACGACATCTTCCTGCCCTGGCAGATGAAGGACTACGCGGCCCTGCGCGCCGCCGGCCGGCGCCCCTACCTGACGATCGGCCCCTGGTTCCACGCCGACCAGCGCATGATGCGCGGCTCGGTCGCCGACGCGATCGCGTGGTTCCGCGCCCACCTGCTGGACGACCCGTCCGGGCTGCGCGCGCAGCCCGTCCGGCTCTTCATCACCGGCGCGGACGAGTGGCGCGAGTTCCCCGACTGGCCCGTCCCCGGCATGCGCGAGGAGCGCTGGCACCTGCACCCGGCGGGCGCCCTGGCCCCGGACGGGCCGCCGGAGTCCGATCCCGACGCCTACCGCTACGACCCGAACCACCCGACCCCGTTCCTCGGCGGCCCGACCCTGCTCGGCGAGACGCACCCGTCCACCGACCAGAAGCGCCTGGAGCGCCGCCGGGACGTGCTGACCTACACCTCGGGCGTGCTGGACGAGGACATGGAGGTCATCGGCCCGGTCACCGCCGACCTGCACGTCCGCTCGAACCGCGAGCACACCGACTTCGTCGTGCGGCTCTGCGACGTCACCCCCGAGGGCGAGTCCCTCAACCTGTGCGAGGGCATGCGCAGCCTCGTCCCCGGCACCCCGGAACCCGGGGACGACGGCGTCCGCCGCGTCGCCATCGAACTCTGGCCGGTCGGCCACCGCTTCCGCCGCGGGCACCGCGTCCGCGTGCAGGTCGCCAGCGGCGCCTACCCCCGCGTGGCCCGCAATCCCGGCACCGGCGCCCCGATCGGCACCGCCACCGAGATGCTCACCGCCGACCAGGAGATCTTCCACGCCCCGGGCCACCCGTCCTCGATCACTCTGCCGATCATCGGCTGAGCGGCGGGGCGGCCGGGTCAGCCGCGGCGGGCCCTGAGGGCCTCCAGGGCCCTGTCGGCGTGGGCGTTCATGCGGATCTCGCTCTTGACGACCGCGAGGACGCGGCGGTCGGTGTCGATGACGAACGTCTGGCGCCTGGTCGGCATGAGGGCCACGGAGCGCTTGACGCCGAAGCGCGCGCGGACCTCGCCGGACGGGTCGGACAGCAGCGGGTAGCCGAGCGCGTGCTTCTCGGCGAACTCCTTCTGCCTGCCGACCGGGTCGGCGCTGATGCCCACGGCGTGGCCGCCCGCCTCGGCGAGCTCGGCGACCACGTCGCGGAAGTGGCAGGCCTCGGCGGTGCAGCCGGGGGTCATGGCCGCCGGGTAGAAGAACAGGACCACGGGGCCCTCGGCCAGCAGGCCGGTCAGGGTGCGGGGTTCGCCCGTCTCGTCCGGGAGTTCGAAGTCGTCGACGACGTCACCGGGTCTCATGGGTCGAACCTAGCCGAGCAGGCGGGCGGGACGGACCAGAGCGGTTCGTCGTTCATCGAGAAAAGTATCGTCGCAGGGTGGGCGCCCTCCCGAGGGTCCCGGGGGTAGGTATTCCGTTTCGTCAGGTTTGACGGAGAGCGGGGAGGGATAGGAAACTGACCGAGCAGGTGTCTACGACGCAGATACCTCCGAGCTTCCCCTGCGTAGTCCCGGAGGATCCGTCATGCATCACCCGCTTCACATTGCTCTGGTGTCCGCCTCCGACCTTGACGGCGAGCACCTGCAGTCAGTCCACGTCCGGGATCTCGCTCGTTCCCTCACCCGTCCGCTGACCGCCGACGGTGAGCCGAACCAGGTCACGGTCTACACGCGCCGCCAGGACAGGGCCGCCCGCGGTCGCGTCAAGCTCGCTCCGGGCGCCGCCCAGGTGAACCTGGACGCCGGGCCCGCCCGCCCGCTGTCGGACGACGAGCTGCTCCAGCACCTTCGCGACTTCGCCGACGGGCTGCGCCGCCGCTGGTCCGGCTCGGCGCGACCCGACATCGTGCACGCGCACGGCTGGATCGGCGGCCTGGCCGCCTGCGCCGTCGCCCGCGAGCTCGACATCCCCTTCGTGCAGAGCTACCACGGCGTGGCCGCCGTCGAGCGGCAGGCCGGACGCCAGGTCCACCCCCACCGCGACCGCCTGGAGAAGGCCATCGGGCGGGACGCCGACCTGGTGCTGGCCGGGCACGCCGAGGAGGCCACCGCGGTCGTGCGGACCGGCGTCCCGCGGCCCTCGGTCGCGGTCGTCCCCTACGGCGTGGACTCCGAGCTGTTCGCGCAGGTCGGCCCGGCCATGCCGCACGGCGACCGGCCCCGCCTGGTGATGGTCAGCGAGGACCTCGGCTCCGACGTCGAGACCGCGCTGCGCGCCCTGGTGCACGTCCCCGACGCCGAGCTGGCCGTCGCCGGCGGCCCGGAGCGCGAGGACCTGGAGCACGACTCGGCCGTCCACCGGCTGCGGCTGCTGGCCAAGGAGCTGCACGTCGCCGACCGGGTCATCTTCCTCGGGCGGCTGCCCCGCAAGACCCTGCCGAAGCTGCTGCGGACCGCGAGCCTCGCGCTCTGCCTGGCCCCGCACCAGCCGTCCCCGACGGCGCCGCTGGAGGCCATGGCCTGCGGCGTCCCCGTGGCGGCGACCCCGGTCGGCGGCAACGCCGACGAGGTCCTGGACCACATCACCGGCATCCACGTCCCGGCGGGGCGGCCGGTCGTGATCGGGCGGGCGATCCGGCAGCTGCTGTCGGAGGACACCACCCTGCACGGCTACTCGATCGCCGCCGGCGACCGCGCCCGCTCCCGCTACTCCCTGGAGCGGATCGCCGCCGAGACCCTCCGCGCCTACCTGAAGGTGCTGCCCGTTCCGGAGCCGGAGCCGGCGGCGCAGGAGGACGAGGCGGAGCGCGAGACCGACAAGGCCCCCGCCCTCGCCGGCTGACGCGCACCGGCCCCGCGGGCCCCGGACCTGCCGGTCCGGGGCCCGTTCACGTCCCCCCGGGTGGGATACTCGACCGAGATGACCAGAAAGGGCATTTCGTGCTGATCGGCAGGGCGACGGAGCTCGCGGAGCTGACCGCCGCGCTGGACCGCGCCACCGCGGGCGGCGCGGGCGTCGTGCTGGTCAGCGGGGACGCGGGGGTCGGCAAGACGCACCTGGTGTCCGCGCTCACCGCCGCCGCCGTCGACCGCGGCTGCGCCGTGCTCGTCGGGCAGTGCGCCGAGCTGGGCGAGAGCATGCCCTACCTGCCGCTCACCGACGCCCTGTGGGCCGCCGCGCACGCCGCGACGCCGGAGGCCGGCGAGGTGCGCGCCGCGCTGGAAGCCCGGCCCGCGCTCGCGCGCCTGCTGCCCGACGGCGAGGGCGGCCCCGGCGCGGGCTCCGAACTCGGCCAGCAGCAGCTGTTCGGCGCGGTGCTCGGGCTGCTCGGCGAACTGGGCGACGAGCGGCCCGTCTTGCTCGTCCTGGAGGACCTGCACTGGGCCGACCGGTCGACGCGGCACCTGCTGACGTTCCTCAGCCGCGTCCTGCAGCGCGAGCGGGTCTGCCTCGTCGGGACGTACCGGTCCGACGACCTGCACCGGCGGCACCCGCTGCGGCCCGTGGTCGCCGAGCTGCTGCGGCTGCCGAACGTGACGGGCGTCGAGGTCCGCCCGTTCGGCCGGGGCGAGACGGCCCAGTACCTCGCCGAGCTGGCGCGCGGGTCCGGCCCGGTCACGGCGCGGACCGTCGAGCGGGTGCACCGCCGGTCGGAGGGCAACCCCTTCTACGCCGCCGAGCTGTACTCCTCGGGCCTGGACGACCGCGACGACGGGGCGGCCGGGCTGCCGTCCGCGCTCGCCGACCTGCTGCTGTCGCGGATCGAGCGGCTGTCGGACGCGGGCCAGCGCGTGGTGCGGGTCGCGGCCGTGGCGGGACGCCGCGTCGACGACGAGCTGGTCCGCGTCGTGGCGGGGCTGGACGAGGCGACGGTCGGCGAGGCGCTGCGCGAGGTGGTGTCGCACCAGCTGCTCGTCCCGTCCGGCACCGGGTACACGTTCCGGCACGCGCTGCTGCGCGAGGCCGTCTACGCCGACCTGCTGCCCGGCGAGCGGACCCGGCTGCACGCCGACTTCGCCCGGCTCCTCGCCGGCCTCCCCGCCGGCACGCGCGGATCGGCCGCCGAGCTGGCGCACCACAGCCTCGCCGCGCACGACCTGCCCGCCGCGTTCGCCGCGTCCGTCCGGGCGGGCCGGGAGGCCGACCGCCTCGCCGCGCCCGCCGAGGCCTACGAGCACTACGACCGGGCGCTGGAGCTGTGGGACGCGGTCACCGACCCGGAGGCCGCCGCCGGCACGGACCGGATGCGCCTGTCGCTGGCGGCCGCCCAGGCGTCCGCGCGGGCCGGCGAGCTGCGGCGGGCGGTGCACCGGCTGCGCCGGGTGCTGGCCGCCGCCGACCCCGCCGACGTGCGGCTCGGCTGCCTGCTGCGCGAGCACCTGGCCGGCTACCTCGGCGACATCGACGAGGACGCCGAGTCGCAGGCGGTGGCGCGGGAGGCGGTGGCGATGCTGCCGGCCGACCCGCCGACCGTGGAGCGCGCCGACGCGCTCGCCACCTACGCCCGGACGCTGATGTACCGGGACGAGGCCGGGGAGATGCCCGGGTACGCCGAGCGCGCCATCGAGACGGCGCGCGAGGCGGGCGCCACCGGCGCCGAGGCCAGCCTGCTGGTCACGCTCGGCCTGTACCGCGAGTCGCGGGAGGCCGACACCGGCGTCGCGGAGGTGTTCGCCCGCGCCCACGAGCTCGCCGCGGCCGCCGGCGACAGCTCCATGATCGCGATGCGGGCGGCGTTCCACCACGCCCGGACGAAGTTCGACCGCGGCGACCTCGCGGGCGCGGTCCGCGCCGCCGACGCGGGCGTGAAGTACGCCGTCGACAACGGGATCGTGTGGAGCACGTTCGGCATCGTGCTGCGGTCCCTGCGCTACCTGGTCCACTACACGTCGGGGAACTGGGGGGAGGCGGGGCGGCTCGCCGACGAGTTCGCGGTGCAGGTCGTCCGCACCCCCGAGGCGCAGGTGTCGGCGTACGCCCTGTTCCTGGAGGTCGCGCAGGGCGCCCCGACGGTCGAGGAGCGGCTGCGCTGGATCGCTCCGCTGTGGGGGCAGGACGGGTTCGTCAACTACCTCGCCCGGGGCCTCGCCGCCGAGCACGCGCTGTGGCGCGGCGACCCGGACACGGCGGCAGAGCACGTCCGCGACCTCCTCGACACCGTCTACATCCAGACGGTCGGGGCCATCCGCATCGCCGCGACCGGGCTGTGGGCGGAGGCCGACCGGGCGGCCCGCGCCCGCGCCGCCGGCGACGAGGAGACGCTGCGGGCGGCGCGGGAGACCGGCGACCTGCTCCTGCGGACCGCGCGCAGCGTCGTCGCGGTCAACGTCGACGGGCAGCCGCGCACCTGGCTCGGCTGGGAGGGGCAGGGCTGGCTGGCGCGCGCCGAGGCCGAGCGCCGCCGTCTGGACGGCGTCCACGACGTGGAGCTGTGGCGCCGCACGGCCGAGCTGTTCACCTACGGCGACGCCGACGGCGGGTTCGTCTACGAGGTGGCGCGGTCGCGGTGGCGGCTGGCGGAGGCGCTGGCGGAGAACGGC
Organism: Actinomadura sp. NPDC048955; assembly: GCF_040649435.1. NCBI lineage: Bacteria > Bacillati > Actinomycetota > Actinomycetes > Streptosporangiales > Thermomonosporaceae > Actinomadura > Actinomadura sp. NPDC048955. The sequence goes on along the minus strand of NZ_JBEZJI010000011.1, from coordinate 22,009 downwards.
GACCGGGACGAGGCCGCCGTGCAGTGGCGCGCGGCGGTGCAGGCCGCCGAGCGGCTCGGCGCCAGGCCGCTGCTGGCCGCGCTGCGCGACCTCGGCGCCCGTGCCCGGCTCGGGACCGGCCGCGCGGGCGCGGCGCCGAGGACCGGGCCGTCCGGTCCGCTCGCCTCCCTCACCGGGCGGGAGCGGGAGGTGCTCAAGCTCGTCGCCGAGGGCCGCAACAACCGGGAGATCGCGGCGGCGCTGTTCATCTCCCCGAAGACGGCGAGCGTGCACGTGTCGAACATCCTCGGCAAGCTGAACGTCTCCAGCCGCACCCAGGCCGCCGCCGTCGCCCACCGCGAAGGCATCTGATCTTGCAATTCCGGAGCTCGCGCCGGTAATGTGCATTTCGTGACTGCCGGGTCGGCCATGGGCCACGAGCGAGTGAGGTTCCCGGCCTCCGAGTGAGGCCGGAGCGGGCGCGAGGCCCGCCTCTTCCACTCCCCTTCCCCTCCTTCTTCCACGTGCGCCGCACGCCGTTTCTCGCGTGCGCAGCACGACGTCATCCCGCATGCCCGCGCTTTCGGCATGCCCTTTCACACCTTTCCCAAGCCACGGCCGCGCGTTCTTTCCGTGGCTTATTCGCCATGCCCGGAAACAGGAGACAGATGGATTTCAACAAGCAGGTCATCGAGGAGTTCCGCGCCAACGGCGGACGGGTCGGCGGCCCGTTCGAGGACGGGCGGCTGCTCCTGCTGACCACGACCGGGGCGCGCAGCGGCGCCCCGCACACGACGCCGCTCGGCTACCTGCCCGACGGCGTCGGGCGCGTCCTGGTCATCGGCTCGGCCGGAGGAGCGCCGCGGGACCCGGCCTGGTACCACAACCTGGTCGCGAACCCGCGCGTCACGGTCGAGAGCGGCGTTTTCGCCTACGAGGCCGAAGCCGTCGTTCTGGAGGGCGACGAGCGCGACCGCGCCTTCGCCCGGGCCGCCGAGGCCGACCCCGGCTGGGCCGAGTACGAGGAGAAGTCGGGACGGACGCTCCCCGTCGTCGCCCTGGTCCAGGTCGCCGCAGGGCCGCCCTCCGGGCCGCGGTCGCCGAGCGCCATGCTGGTCGCGGTGCACGACGCGTTCCGCGGGGAACTGGAGCTGATCCGCAAGGAGGTCGCCGCGTCCGGGGCCGCCGTGGGCGCTCAGCTGCGGGTCAACTGCCTGACGATGTGCCAGGGGCTCGGCCACCACCACATGGGCGAGGACCAGCAGATGTTCCCGCTCCTGGAGCGGGAGCATCCGGATCTCGCGCCGGCCCTGGCGCGCCTGCGGGACGAGCACGAGGTGGTGGCGGAGCTGCTGGACGAGCTGCGCCGGGCCCTCGACTCCGGCGACTCCGCGTCGCTGCTCGCCGAGGTCGAACGGCTCACCGCCGCCCTGGAGGCGCACCTGGACCACGAGGAGGAGCGGCTCCTCCCGCTCCTCGACGCCCTCGTGTTCTAGCGCGCCTCCCGGGCCCGGAGGAGCCCGCGGCCCGGGATCAGCGGAAGGTCCAGGGCGGTGAGCAGGCCGGGGGGCGCCTCGACGACGGCGGGGACGGCGTTGACGAGGCGCATCGCGGTGGCCTTCAGGCCCGCGGTGTTGTGGTCGCCGTCGGTACCGAGGAGCCGCAGGTCCACCGTGTAGTTCGGCTCGCCTCGGACCTCGACGCGGTAGCAGCCCGCCCCGGCGGGCTGCGGCCAGTCGGGGGCGAGGTCGTCGCGGAGCCGGGTGACGTGCTCCAGGACGACGACGGCCTCCCCGCCGCGCATGCCCCGCACCTCGAACCGCAGTGCGGCGGCCGTGCCCTTCTCGATCGTCCCGGCGGAGACGGCGAAGGTCTCGGGCGCGGGAAGGCGGGTGTGCCATTCGGCGATCTCGTCCAGCTCGGCGCCGAGGCCGGCGGCGATCTGCCGGACGACGCTCCCCCACGCCATGGTGAGCACGCCGGGTTGCAGCAGCATCGGGACGTCGTCCAGCGGGCGGCCGAAGCCCATGATGTCGAACAGGACCGTGGCCTGGTCATAGGTGTTGTAGTTGAGGATCTCCATGCAGCGGACCTGGTCGATGCGCTCGCTGATGCCGGTGACCGCCAGCGGCAGCACGTCGTTGGCGAAGCCGGGGTCGATGCCGTTGACGAACACCGACGCGCCGCCGGCCGCCGCCGCCTCGCGCACCGGGTCGGACATCTCCGGCGGGACGACGCCGTCCGGGAACTGCAGGAACACCGGGCTGCTGGAGACGACGTTCACCCCGGCGCGCAGGATGCGGCACAGGTCGTCGATCGCCTCCATCAGCCGGACGTCGGCCATCGAGGTGTAGACGACGCAGTCGGGCCGCAGGGCGAGCAGCGCCTCGGCGTCGCCGGTGGCGGCGACGCCGAGGTCGCGGCCGAGGCCCGCCAGGTCCCCGGCGTCCCGGCCGATCTTGGCCGGGTTGGAGACCCAGACCCCGGCGAGTTCGAGGTCGGGCCGGGCGTCGATGCCGGCGATCGCGTGCCGCCCGACGTTGCCGGTGCTCCACTGGACGACGCGGTAGGTCACAGGTCCTCCAGGCCGAGGTCGAGGTTGGGGGCCTCGATGCCGCCGTCCACGCGCAGCACGCTGCCGGTGACGTAGGCGGAGGCGGGCGAGGCGAGGTAGAGCACGGCGGCGGCCACGTCCTCGGGCTCGCCGACGCGGCGCAGCGGCGTCCTGCGCTCCATCTCGGTGCGCAGCTCGTCGCTGGTCATGACGACGTCGAGCGCGGACGTCGCGACGGAGCCGACGGCGATCGCGTTGACCCGCACGCGCGGGGCCAGGTCGAACGCCGCGAGCCGGGTGTAGTGGGCGAGGGCCGCCTTGGCGCTGCCGTAGGCCAGGTAGCCGCGGCCCGCGATCCGCCCCATGGCCGAGGAGATGTTGACGACGCTGCCGCCGTCCGCCTTCAGCAGGTGCGGGACGGCCGCGCGGGTCAGCGCGTGCGCGGTGCCGACGTTGAACCGGAACGCCTTCTCCATGTGCCGGGGCGAGGTGTCCAGGAAGGCGGCGGGCATGGCGCCGCCCATGTTGTTCACCACGATGTCCAGGCGGCCGAACTCGCCGGCGGCGAGGCCGGCCAGCTCGGCGGCGGTCTCGGGATCGGCGAGGTCGGAGGGGACGACCAGCGCCCGCCGCCCGGCCGCCTCGATCCCGGCGGCGACCTCGTCGAGCTGCTCGCGCGTCCGGGAGGAGATCACCACGTCGGCGCCCGCCTGGGCGAGCGCGACCGCGGTGGCCGCTCCGATCCCCCGGCCCGCGCCGGTCACCACCGCCACCCTGCCGTCGATTCGGAACCGCTCCGAGATCACCGGCGTCACCTCCGGTCCGTCGCCTTGCCGCCCGCACAGCCTACGCAGGAACTAGAACCTGTTTCAATACCGCTGGGACGGGCGGCGCGTGACGGGCGCACACCGGCGGACGGTACATCTTCACGGGTCATTCGTGATGTCCGCTACTGGTCCATTTCCGACATTCCTGTAACTCTTTCTCCAGTGCGTTCCGACAACCGGCGCACGAGGAAGGGGAAACCGGCCGTGGACAAGGGGTACGAGCTTTACTGCCTCGCAGACGAGCTCTTCTACGATGCTCCGCCGGTGACCCGCAGCACCGACTTCGACATCACGCGGCGCGAACTCCCCGCCGGCTGGGAAAAGGTCTTCGGCGACGAATGGGTCGTCTATGTGCCGCCGGTTCAGCGCACCCCGGAGCAGGGCTGGAAAGTGCACGTCTCCGGATGCCTGGAAAGCGCGGAGGAGTCGCTCGCCGGCACGTGGGAGTACTGCGTCGCCCGGGGAATCGAGTTCAAGCACCTGCGCGGCCCGGGAACGCTCCGCAGGCGCAACGCCAAGTACGCGCCGCGCGGCGCGAGCGGGAAGCTCGTCACGATCTATCCCGAGGACGAGCGCGAACTGGCGGAGGTGCTCGCCGGGCTCGGCGCCCGGCTGGAGGGCCTCCCCGGCCCCTACATCCTCAGCGACCTGCGCATCGGCGAGGGCCCGCTGCACGTCCGGTACGGCGGCTTCGCGGAGCGCCGGTGCCTGGACGAGCAAGGGCGGCTCGTGCCCGCGCTGCGCGACGGCTCCGGGGAACTGGTGCCGGACCGGCGCGATCCCGTCTTCTCCGTCCCCGGCTGGGTGCCCCTTCCCGCCTGCCTGGAATCGCATCTCAGGGCACGCGGCGCCACGACGACGACCGATCTGCCCTACCGGATCGACAACGCCCTCCACTTCTCCAACGGGGGCGGCGTATACGCGGCGACCGACACCCGGAGCGGCACGAAGGTGGTCCTGAAAGAAGGGCGCCCCTATGCGGGCCTCGCCGCCGACGGCGCGGACGCGGTGACCCGCCTCCGGCGCGAGCGGGACATTCTGGAAAAGCTCGACGGAATCGAGGGGGTGCCCGCCGTCCTCGACTGGTTCACGCTCGGCGAGCACCATTTCCTGGTCCAGGAGTTCATCGAGGGGCGCACGCTCAACACGTTCTTCGCCGAACGGCACCCGATGCTCGATCCCGAGCCGGATCCCGCGAAGACCGCCGAGTACACCAAGTGGGCGCTGCGCGTCCACGAGGGGGTGGAACGCGTCGTCGCCGCCATCCACGAGCGCGGCGTCGTCTTCAACGACCTGCACATGTTCAACGTGATGGTGCGCCCGGACGACTCGGTCGCGCTGATCGACTTCGAGACGGCGGCGCCCGCGGCCGACGGCGGCCGGCAGACCCTCGCCAACCCCGCCTTCCTCGCCCCGCCCGACCGGCGCGGCGCCGACGTGGACCGCTACAGCCTCGCCTGCCTGCGGCTCGCCCTGTTCGTCCCGCTGACCACGCTGTTCGTGATCGACCGGGGCAAGGCGCGGCAGCTCGCCGACCTGATCGCCGAGAACTTCCCCGTCCCCCGGGCGTTCCTGGACGAGGCGGTCGCGCAGATCGCCCGGGACGCCGCGCCCGCCCCCGCGCCGGCGTTCGCTCCGGACGCCCCCGGCTGGGAGCGCGCCAGGGACGCCCTGGCGCAGGCCATCCTCGAAAGCGCCACGCCCGGGCGCGTCGACCGGCTCTTCCCCGGGGACGTGGAGCAGTTCTCCGGCGCGTCGCTCGGGCTCGCGCACGGCGCCGCAGGCGTCCTGTACGCGCTGGACGCGACGGGCGCCGGCCGGGTCGCGGCCCACGAGGAGTGGCTGGCGGAGCGGGCGTCGAACCCGCGGCGCGGGACCGGGATCGGCCTGTACGACGGCCTGATGGGCGCCGCGTACGTGCTGTCGCGCCTCGGCCACCGGGATGCCGCGCTCACCGCCGTCCGGCACTGCCTGGGCGAACGGTGGGAGCGGCTCGGCGACGACCTCTACGGCGGCCTGCCCGGGTTCGCGCTCGGCCTGGACCATCTCGCCCGCGCGACCGGCGACGTCTTCCTGCGCGAGGCGGGCCGCCGCTGCGTGGAGATCGTGGCCGAGCGGGCGGGCGGAGGGGGCGGCGGGCGTCCGGGCCTCATGTACGGCGGCGCCGGGGCGGCGCTGATGTTCGTCCGCGCCTACGAGCGCGACGGCGACCCCGGACTGCTCGACCTGGCCGCCTCCGCGCTCCGCCGCGACCTCACCGCCTGCGTCACCGACCACAACGGCGCGCTGCACGTCGACCAGGGCGGCCGGGTGCTGCCCTACCTCGGGCGCGGCAGCGTCGGCATCGGCCTCGTCCTGGACGAGTACCTGGCCCACCGTCCCGACGAGCGGTTCGAGGCCGCGCGCGACGCGATCCGCGTCGCCGCGACGTCCCGGTACTACGCGCAGCCGAGCCTGTTCAGCGGGCGTGCCGGGATGCTGCTCTACCTGGCCCGGCACGCCCGGTCGGGCGCCGGCCCGAAGGACGGGGCGCGCGTGGCGGGGCACGTCCGCGACCTCGCCTGGCACGCGCTGCCGTACGCGGGCGGGCTGGCGATGCCGGGCGAGCACATGTACCGGCTGTCGATGGACCTCGCGACCGGCACCGCCGGGGTGCTGCTCGCGCTCGGCGCGGCCCTGCACGACCCGGCCCCCGGACTGCCGTTCTTCGGAACGGCGCACGGACCCTCCGTGGGAACCCCCATGGCGGCCACCTCGATCCAGCCCGAAAGGAGGTGAAGAACATGGCGCTTCTCGACCTTCAGGGGATGGTGAGCGAGAACGGCGGCGGCGGCGGCAACAGCAGCCTCAGCCTGCTCTGCCACAGCTCCCACAGCATCACGATCTGCCTGTGATGACGCTGGCGGCCATGGTCCCCGTGCCGGGGCCATGGCCGTCACCGTGTTTGGAGACCCCATGACCTCCCCTCCCCCGGCGCCCGGCGCGGACCGGCTGCTGGTGCGCGCCGCCGGGCGCGCCCGCGGCTGGACGGCGCTCGTCGCGGCCACGGCGCTGGCGGACGCGGCGGCGGCCGTCCTGCTCCCGTTCGCGCTGGCCCGCGCGATCGACGCGGTCCCGCCGGGCGGGCCCCCGGCCGCGGCCGCGCTGTGGCCCTGCGTCGCGCTGGTCGCGGCGGCCGCCGCGGCGGAGGTGCTGTCGGAGCTCGCGACCGGCTGCGCGGCCGCGCGGGCGACGGCGTGGCTTCGGCACGCGCTCGTCCGGCATCTGCTGGCGGCGGGCCCCGCGCCGCGCGTCCCGCCGGGGGACGTCGCCGGGCGCATGGTGGGCGGCGCGGCCGAGGCGGGCACGGCGCCCGCCGCCGCGACCGAGGCCGCGGCGGGGCTGCTGCCGGCCGCCGGGGCGCTCGCGGCCCTCGTCCTCGTCGACTGGCGGGTCGCGGCGGCGATCGCGGCCGCGCTGCCGGCCGTGGCGCTGCTGATGCGCGCGTTCGTCCGCGACATCACCGCGTCCGCGCACCGCTACCTCACCGTCCAGGGCACGATCGCGGGCCGCCTCGCCGAGGCCCTCGCCGGGACCCGGACGATCGCCGCCGCCGGCACAACCGAACGCGAGGCGGCGCGCATCCTGCGGCCCCTCCCCGGCCTGCGCGCGGAGGGCGAGGCGATGTGGCGGGTGCAGGGCGGCATCGCGGCGCGCGGCCTGCTGGCGCTGCTGCTCCTCCAGGTCGCGGCCGTCGGGATCGCCGGCGCCGAGCTCGCGGCGGGCCGCCTCACGCCGGGCGAGCTGGTCGCGACCGTCCAGTACGCGGGGCTCGCCGCCGGGTTCGGGCCCGTCCTCACCCAGCTGCTCCGCCTCGGCCGCGCCCGCGCCGGCGCCCGCCGCGCCGCGGAGATCCTGGCGTGGCCCGCGCGGCGCCACGGCACCGCCGACGCCCCGCCGGGCCCCGGCCGCCTGGAGTTCCGCGGGGTCTCGGTCCCCGGCGCGCTGGACGGCCTGGACCTCACCGTCCCCGGCGGCCGGGCCGTGGCCGTCGTGGGGAATGCCGGCTCCGGCGCCGACGCGCTCGCCGCGCTCGCCGGGCGGCTGGCCGACCCCGACCGCGGCGAGGTGCGGCTGGACGGCACGCCGCTGCCCCGCCTCGGCCGGGCCGCGCTGCGCCGCGAGATCGGCTACGCCTTCGCCCGGCCCGCGCTGTTCGGCGCGACCGTCCGCGACGCCATCGCCTTCGGCCCCTCCCGCCCGCCGGACGACCGGCTGCGCGAGGCGGCGCGGGCCGCCCGCGCCGACGGCTTCGTCCGCCGCCTCCCGCAGGGCTACGACACCCCGCTCGCGGAGGCGCCGCTGTCGGGCGGGGAGCTGCAGCGCGTGGGCCTGGCCCGCGCGTTCGCCCACGCCGGGCGCGTCCTCGTCCTGGACGACGCGACCTCCAGCCTCGACACCGTGACCGAGGTGCAGATCACCGACGCGCTGCTCGACCGGTTCGCCGGCCGGACCCGCCTCATCGTGGCCCGCCGCGCCTCCACCGCCGCCCGCGCCGACCTGGTCGTCTGGCTCGACGGGGGCCGCGTCCGCCGGGTCGCCCCCCACGCGGCCCTCTGGCCCGACCCCGACTACCGCGCGGTCTTCGGGAGCCCGGCGTGATCGGGAGGCGGGAGGCGGCGCGGGTCGTGTGGCGCGGCGCCGGGGACGCCGTCCGGGCGCGCCCGCGGGCGGTGGCGCGGGCCGCCTGGTGGTCGGCGGTGGAGGCCGTGCCCACGGCGGTGTTCGGGCGGGCCGTCGGGGAGGCCACCGACGCGTTCCGGGCGGGACGCACGTCCGGCGCGGTCGCCTGGCTCGGCGTGCTCACCGTGTCGGCGCTGGTGGGGGCGGTCGGCGCCCGGCGGCTGTATCCGGCGCTGGCGGCGATCGTGGAGCCGTTCCGGGACGACCTGGTCCGGCGGGTCGCGACGGGGGCGCTGCACCGGTCGCTGCGGGGACGGCCCGACACGGGCGCCGTCGCGCGGCTCACCCACCAGGTGGAGATCGTCCGGGACACGTTCGGGGGGCTGCTCGTCGTCGCGCGCGGTTTCGTGTTCACGGCCGGGGCGGCGCTGCTCGGGCTGGCGGCGACGACGCCGGAGGTGGCGGCGCTGGTGCTGCCGCCGCTCGTGTTCGGGCTTGCGCTGTTCGGGGCGGTGTTCGGGAGGGCGGCCGCGCGGCAGCGCGAGCTCGTCGTCGGCGAGGAGGAGATCGCCGAGCGGACCACCGCGCTGGCCGCCGGGCTGCGGGACGCCGCCGGGTGCGGCGGCGAGGACCTGCTGCGGGCGGAGCTGGGCGCGGCGGTGGAGGCGCAGGCGGCGGCCGGGCGCGCGGTGGCGCGGCTCGCGGCGGTGCGCGCCGTCGCGCTGGCGGTGAGCGGCTGGCTGCCGCTGCTGCTGGTCCTCGCGGCGGCGCCGTGGCTGATGCGGCGCGGCGCCACGGCGGGGACGGTGATCGGCGCGCTGGCCTACGTCCTGCACGGGCTGCAGCCGGCGCTGCGCACGCTCGTGCACGGGATGGGCGGCAGCGGCCTGCGGCTGGCGGTGACGCTCGGCCGCATCCTGGAGACGGCCGCGCCGGACGCGCCCGTCCCGCCCGCGGCCGCCGAGCCCGTGCCGGGGGCGCCGGCGGTGGAGCTGCGCGGCGTGACGTTCGCCTACGGGGACGGCGCGCGGCCCGTGATCGAAAACCTGGACCTGGTCGTCCCGCACGGCGACCACCTGGCCGTGGTGGGGCCGAGCGGGATCGGCAAGTCGACGCTCGCCGCGCTGATCGCCGGGCTGGCCGCGCCCGGGGCGGGCGAGGTGCTGGTCGAGGGGCGGCCGGCGGGCGACCCGGGCCGCCGGGTGCTGGTCCCGCAGGAGGCCTACGTCTTCAGCGGGACCCTGCTCGACAACCTCGCCTACCACGCGCCGGACGCCGGGCCGCGGGAGGCGGGCCGGGCCGTGGACGCGCTCGGCCTCGCGCCGCTCGTCCGCGACCTCGGCGGCTTCGGGGCGCGGCTGGAGCCGGACGCGCTGACCGAGGCGCAGCGGCAGTGCGTCGCGCTGTGCCGGGCCTACCTCGCGCCGCAGCCCCTCGTCATCCTGGACGAGGCCGCGTACCGGCTCGACCCGGCCGCCGAGGCGCGGATGGAGGAGGCGTTCGCGCGGCGGCCCGGCACGCTGGTCGTCATCGCGCACCGGATCAGCTCGGCGATGCGCGCCCGCCGCGTCCTGGTGCTGGACGGGACCCGCGCCCACCTCGGGCGGCACGCGGACCTGCCCGCGGTGTGCCCGCTGTACCGGGACCTGATCGGCCGCTGGGAGGAGGGCTCACAGCCACCCGGCGTCCTCGGCGATCCGGATGGCCTGGACCCGGTTCTCGGCGCCGATCTTGCGGTTGATGCGGGAGAGGTGGTTGCGGACGGTGCCGATCGTCAGGACGAGGTCCTCGGCGATCCGCGCGGCGGACGCGCCCCGTGACGCCAGGGTGAGGACCTCGATCTCCCGTTCGGTGAGCGGGCTCTGAGCCGAGCCCAGTTCGGTGAAGGCCATCTCGGGGTCGATGACGCGCGCGCCCTCGGCCGCCCGCCTGATCGCGTCCATGAGCTCGCCCGGCGAGGTGTCCTTGAGCACGAGCCCGGCCGCCCGCGCGGCCACCGCGCGCCGCAGGTCGCCCGTCCGGCAGCGGCCCGCCATGAGGACGGTGCGGCACTCGGGGACGGCCTCGCGTAACGCGCGCGCCGCGGTGAAGCCGTCCAGTCCCGGCAGCCCGACGTCGATCAGCGCGACGTCGGGCCGCCGTCTGCGCGCCGTGCGGAGCACCTGATCGCCCGAGCCGACCGCCGCCACCACGTCGAGATCCTTCACCCGGTCGAACAGCGCGACCAGCCCGCCGCGCAAGAGGGGTGCCCCCTCGGCGAGCAGAATCCGAATCATTTTCGTCTCCAACACGGCCACCCGTCCGCGACCTGAGAAAGGAACAATCATCGAACGCGCTTCACTGCGAAGTCAGGGCGGCCGGCGAGAAGCGATACCGGGGATTCGGTCGGTGCAAAATCGAACTTTCATTGGGTCACCTTCGACAGGCCTCACGACTACTAAAGTCTTACCGGATGGAGCCAACACTATTCACTGCGTCATTGTAAAGAACACCGGGAAAACCAGGAATCCAGCGATGGGTATTCCGCCAATTCGCGGTCGTACACCTGATGGGCCGGAACCGGTTCAGGCGAGGAAATCGAAACCCTCGCCCACGCCCGCGGCGCGGGCCGCGGTGTAGGCCGTCCAGCTCAGCGCGAGGTCCTGCCAGGGCAGCCCGACGGGCGCGTAGACCGTGATCTCGCCGTCCCGCACCCGGCCGGGCACCTGGCCGCACATCAGGTCGCGCAGCGTCCCGGCGGCGTGCTCGACGTCCAGGCCCGCGCCCGCCAGCACGCCCATCTCGACGGCCAGGTGGACGTCGTCGACGACGACGCGGGCGCCCTCCAGCAGGTCGGCGCCCAGTTCGGCCTTGCCGGGCTGGTCCGCGCCGAGCGAGGTGAGGTGCGTCCCGGGGGCCACGTCGGCGGCGTGCAGCAGGGGGCGGCGCGCCCAGGTCGCCAGCACGGCGATCCCGGCGTCGTGGACGGCGGCGCGCGGGTCCGGCGCCACGGTCGCGGGCGCCTCCAGCCGGGCGCCGTGCCGCGCGGCGAAGTCCGCGGCGCGGGCGGCGTCCAGGTCGAACACGGTGAGGCCGCGCACCTCCCGCAGTTCGCTCAGGCCCCGCATGACCAGTTCGGCCTGCGCGCCCGCACCGATCACCGCGACCTCGCCGGCGGCGGGACGCGCCAGGGCGTGGGTGCCGAGCGCGGCGGCCAGACCGGTGCGCCAGGCCGTCACGGTCGCCGAGTCCAGCAGGGCCAGCAGCTCGCCGGTCGCCAGATCGTGCAGGCAGACGACGCCGCGCAGCGCCGGGCGGCTGCCGGGGAACTTGGCGTTCACCTTGACCGTGTAGGCGGGGATCCCCTCGATCACGCCGGGGATCAGCGCCGTCGCGGTGCCCTGCCCCGGCAGCTCGGTGATCACCCGGCGGGCGGCGGTTCCGCCGTCCCCGGCCGTGAAGCCGCGGCGCAGGGCGTCCAGGCAGGGGGCGGGTTCGAGCAGCGACTCAAGGATGGAACGGGCCAAAAGGAGCGTCACCGAACCATCCTCCCGCGCCCCCGAGGGCGGAGTCACCCCCGGGAGGGCACCTCGATTGGACCTACCGCCCGGCCCGAAACCAGCCAAACGGACAGTCCTCCCCGAGGATCGACCACGGAACCCGCACCCATTGTGACAATCCGTAGATGGTCGATTGGTCACTTTCTCGCCTTACATGGGCGTTCAGGAATCTTCCAGCATGACCCGTGACCTCCGGCGCGCCATTCGGGCGCGCCCAATCCCCCCTGGAGGCATAGTGAAGATCCGTCCCAACCGCGTCCGCGGAGCCGCCGCCGCCACGGCGGCGGCCGGGCTCGTGGCGACCGCACTGGCCGCCGCCCCCGCCGCGAACGCGACCCTCGACGCGCCCGGCGGGCGCGCCACCGCCCCGGCCGACACCGGCGGGGTGGCCGCGAAGCTGGCGCAGCGGCTCGGCGACCGCAGCGCCGGCGCCTACGTGGACCAGGCCACGAGGAACCTGGTCGTCACGGTCACCGACGCCAAGGCCGCGCAGGCGGTCCGGGCGGCCGGGGCCGTGCCGAAGAGCGTCACGCGCAGCGGCGCGGACCTGAAGAAGGTCATGGCCGCGCTCAAGCGCGACGCGACCGTCCCGGGCACCGCCTGGGCCGTGGACCCGGCCGCCAACCAGGTCGTCCTCACCATGGACAGCACGGTCAAGGGAGCCAGGCTGACCAAGGTGCGCGGCGCCGCGACCAAGCAGGGCGCGGCCGTGCGCACCACGCGGGTCGCCGGGAAGTTCCGCACGTTCACCGCGGGCGGCGACCCCATCTACACCGGCGGCGCCCGGTGCTCACTGGGCTTCAACGTCAAGAAGGGAAGCGAGTACTACTTCCTCACGGCGGGGCACTGCACCGAGGCGGGCTCCACGTGGACCGACGAGTCGGGAGGCACGCTCGGCGGCAACGCCGGGAGCAGCTTCCCCGGCAACGACTACGGCCTCGTCAAGTACGCCGCCGCCCCTGAGGACACGCAGGGCGGCGTCACGGTCAACGGCCAGTTCCAGGACATCACCGGCGCCGCGGAGGCCACGGTCGGCGAGACCGTGACCCGCAGCGGCAGCACCACCGGCGTCCACGACGGGCAGGTCACCGCGCTCGACCAGACGGTGAACTACCAGGAGGGCAGCGTCAGCGGCCTCATCCAGACGACGGTGTGCGCCGAGCCGGGCGACAGCGGCGGCCCGCTGTTCGCCGGGGCCGGCGCGGTCGGGCTGACCTCGGGCGGCAGCGGCGACTGCTCGTCCGGCGGCGTCACGTTCTTCCAGCCCGTGACCGAGCCGCTGTCGGAGTTCGGGGTCGAGATCTACTAGCGGCCCCTCGGCGGCCCGCCCGAGCTCCCAGGCGGCGGGAGGCCTCGCGAGTTTCGGCCCCGGCCCTTTCCGCCTTTCCGGCGGAAAGGGCCGGGGCCGAACTTCGTTCTCACCCGGCGGGCGGCGGTTGGTATTGCCGGACTGACCACGCACGCCGCCCCGAGAGTGCCAACGGGAACGTGCCGAATTGGTCACCTTCTGCGTCTTACGTCCGCCTTGACGGTTCTTACACCATGTCGATGACCTCCGGCGCACCACACGGGTGCGCCCTATCCCCCGTGGAGGCACAAGTGAAGATCCGTCACAGGCGCGTCCGCGCCGCGGCCGTCACCACGACCGCGGCCGGCCTGGTGGCCGCCACCCTGGCCACCGCTCCCACCGCGTCCGCGGCACCGGCGGCCCCCGCCGCCCCCGCCGCTCCCGGCGACGTCGCCACGTCCCTGGCGCACCAGCTCGGAACCCGCAGCGCGGGCTCCTACATCAAGGACGGCAAGCTGGTCGTCACGGTCACCGACGCGCAGGCCGCCCAGGCCGTGCGCGCCGCGGGCGCGGTGCCGCGGACCGTCGCGCGCAGCGGCGCGGACCTGAAGAAGGTCGAGGCCGCCCTCAAGCGCGAGGCGACCGTCCCGGGCACCGCCTGGGCCGTCGACCCGGCGAGCAACCAGGTCGTCCTCAGCGTGGACGGCACGGTCAAGGGCGCGCGGCTCGAGAAGGTGCGCGCGGCCGCGAGCAGGCAGGGCGCGGCGGTCCGCACCGAGAGCGTCGCCGGGAAGTTCCAGACGCTCACCCGGGGCGGCGAGGCCATCTACACCGGCGGCGCCCGGTGCTCGCTGGGCTTCAATGTCAGGAGGGGCGGCGGCTACGCCTTCATCACGGCCGGGCACTGCACCAACATCGGCTCGACCTGGACCGACAGCTCCGGCCGGACGCTGGGCCGCACCGCCGGCAGCAGCTTCCCCGGCAACGACTACGGCATCGTCACGTACTCCTCGACGCCCACCGACACGCAGGGCTCGGTCAGCCTGTACAGCGGCACCCGCGACATCACCAGCGCCGGGAACGCCGCGGTCAACCAGACCGTGTACCGCAGCGGCAGCACCACCGGCCTGCACAGCGGCCGGGTCACCGCCCTCAACCAGACGGTGAACTACCAGGAGGGCAGCGTCAGCGGCCTCATCCGCACCACGGTGTGCGCCGAGCCGGGCGACAGCGGCGGCTCCCTGTTCGCCGGGAACACCGCGCTCGGCCTGACCTCGGGCGGCAGCGGCAACTGCTCCTCGGGCGGGACGACGTTCTTCCAGCCCATCACCGAGCCGCTGTCGGTGTACGGCGCGTCCGTCTACTAGACGACCTCAGGAGGCTCCCCCTTCGGGGACGGGCCGCCCCCACCACGGACTCCCGTGGGGGGGGGCGGCCCGTCCGCGCGTCAGACGGCGGGGACCTCCAGGGTCCGCAGGACCTCGGCGAGCACGGCGGGCCGCTGGTCGGCCAGGTAGAAGTGCCCGCCGGGCAGCACCCTGAGCGCGAACCGCCCGCTGGTGGCGCGCGCCCAGCCGCGGGCCTGCTCCTCGTCCACGTGCGGGTCGGCGTCCCCGATGATCGCGGTGACCGGGGCGGTCAGCGGCGGCCCGGGCCGGTGCGCGTACTCCTCGACCAGCGTGAAGTCGTTGCGGACGTACGGCAGCACGAGCTCGCGCAGCTCCGGATCGGCCAGCAGCTCGGCGTCGGTCCCGCCGAGCCGCGCCAGCTCGGCGACGAGGCCGTCGTCGTCCTTGTCGCGGATGCGCTCGTCGCCCCGGTCGTCGGGCGGGCGGGCCCCGGACGCGAACACGTGCACCGGGGCGGTGCCCCGCTCCTCCAGCAGCCGCGCCACCTCGTAGGCGAGGACGGCGCCCATGCTGTGCCCGAACAGCGCGGCGGGCCGGTCCATCAGCGGCGCCATCGCCCCCGCGATGAGCCGGGCGAGCTGGTGCGCGTCGGTGACGAACGCGTCCGCCATCCGGTCGGCGCGCCCCGGGTACTGGACGGACTGCACCTCGACGGCCGGGCCGGCCTCCTTGGCCCACGACCGGTAGAACACCGCCGACCCGCCCGCGTGCGGTAGGCAGAACAGCCGCATCGACGCCCAGGGGCGCGTCTCGGGGCAGCGGAACCAGGTCACGTGATCAACTCCTCCTCCTCGTGCCGGCGGGACGCCGCGCGGGGGTCGCGCGGCAGCGGCCACGGCGCGACCCGCGGGTCCGGCACGAGCTTCGGCGCGGTGCTCTCCGCCGCCACCTTAAAGCCCCGCCGCCGGTAGTTGGCGATGGCGTTCGGATGGTCGAGGCTGCTGGTGCGCAGCCACACCCGCGCCGCGGGCCCGCTGGTGAGGGCCCACAGCTCGCCGCGCTGCCAGGCGCGGCGGGTGCACTGCTCGACGAGGTAGCCGCCGTAGCCGCGCCCGACGAACGCGGGGGTGAGCCCCACCAGGTGGATCTCGGTGTCGCCGCCGGGCTGCGCCTCGATCTCGAAGAAGCCGGCGATGGTGCCCTCGGCCATGGCGATCCACGTGGACAGCTCCGGGCGCTCCACCCAGGCCCGCCACCGCTCCCATGTCCACGGGAAGCGGTCGGTCCAGCAGACGCGGGCGCCGACGGTCGCGTACAGGGCGCGGCTGACGTCCGGGGACGGCACCCCGGCGAGGGTGAACGTCATCTCGACGCCCGGCAGCGGCGCTGGACGCAGGTCGGCGGCGTCCAGCATCTCCATCTCCCACTCGGTGACCGAGGGGATCCGCAGATGTGCGGTCTCCGGATGCGGCCCCGAGCCCGCCTCACTCACCCATGGCCTCGATGAGGCTCTTCGGCCGCATGTCCGTCCAGTTCTCGTTGACGAAGTCGAGGCACGCCTGGCGGGTGTCCTCGTCCTTGGCCACCGTCCAGCCGGCGGGGACCTCCGCGAACGACGGCCACAGCGAGTGCTGGCCCTCGCCGTTGACGAGCACGAGGTAGGTGCCGTCGGGGTCCTCGAAGGGGTTCGACATGGGTTGTTCCTTTCCGTGCCTGGCTTCAGTGGTCCCGCGTTCCGCTGTGCAGTTTGTCGAGCCTGGCGGCCAGGACGGCGCCCATCTCGGCGGCCGGGCCGGGGTCCAGGAGCAGGTGGTGCTCGGCGTCGACCGGGTAGTCCTCGATCTCGCCCTCCACGAGCGGGCCCCAGTTGGCCCGCCCGGTGGGCGACTCGCCGGTGCGGCCCTGGAGGGCGGTGAAGAACACCAGGTCGCCGCGGAACCGTCCCGGCCGGTACTCCTCGGCCTGCCGGAGCCCGTTCTCGTAGTTGCGGTAGACGTTGACGAGGTCGTCCTCGCCGAGGGTGGCGAGGGCGTCGTCGCGGTCGGCGAGGATCCCCATGATCTGCTGCATGTCGGGGTCGCCGTCCGGGGCGATCGCCGCGGCGTCGACGCCGATGCCCTGGAGCAGCTCGTGCAGGATCTTCCGCTCGTCCCCCGCGAGGTCCTGGCCGTGGTAGGAGTCGATGAGCGCGAGCAGCCCGACGGTCTCGCCAGCGGCCTGGAGCCGGACGGCCATCTCGTAGGCGACGAGGCCGCCGAGGGACCAGCCCACGAGGTGGTAGGGCCCGGCCGGCCGGACGGACCTGATCTGCTCCAGGTAGTCCGCGGCCATCTCCGCGACCGACTCCGGCAGGTCGGACCTCGTGAACGCGCGGGCCTGGAGCCCGTAGACCGGCTGGTCGGGCCCGAGGTGCCGCTGAAACTGCAGGTAGGGCCAGGCGAGGCCGCCGGCGGGGTGGACGAAGAACACCGGCGGGCGGGATCCGGACGTCCGGATGGGGAGCAGCACCTCGAAGCCGATCCGGTCGTCCGGGTCGCCGACCCTGGCGAGCGCCTCGACGGTCTGGTGGGTGAACACGTCGCGGGGCGTCAGCTCGACGCCGGCCTGCCGGGCGCGGGTGGAGAGCCTCAGCGCGGCGATGCTGTCGCCGCCGAGGTCGAAGAAGCTGACGTCGGCGGCGACCCGGTCGAGGCCGAGGACGTCGGCGACGATCCCGCACAGCCGCTCCTCC
Source organism: Actinomadura sp. NPDC048955 (assembly GCF_040649435.1). Classification (NCBI taxonomy): domain Bacteria; kingdom Bacillati; phylum Actinomycetota; class Actinomycetes; order Streptosporangiales; family Thermomonosporaceae; genus Actinomadura; species Actinomadura sp. NPDC048955. Next base: position 5,080 of record NZ_JBEZJI010000011.1, on the reverse strand, counting down.
TCCGGGGTGCGCGGGTCGCGGCCGCCGGCGGCGCCGGCGTAGTCGGGGGCGGGCAGGCTGCGCCGGTCGAGCTTGCCGGTCGGGCCGACGGGGAACGTGTCCAGTCCGACGAACGCGGCGGGCACCATGTACTCGGGCAGCCGCGCCCGGACGAACTCGCGCAGGCCGGCCAACGGCCGCCCCCCGCCCGCCTCCTCCGGGGAGCCGTGGCCCCCGGGGGACAGCGCGGGCGCGATGACGTAGGCGACGAGGGCCTTGGCGCCGGACGCCTCCTCGCGGGCGATCACGGCCACGTTGGCGACGTCCGGGTGCGCGGCGACCGCCGCCTCGACCTCGCCCAGCTCGATCCGGAATCCGCGGATCTTGACCTGGAGGTCGGCGCGGTCGACGTACTCCAGGTTCCCGTCGGGCCGCCACCGCATGAGGTCGCCGGTCCGGTACATGCGCTCGCCCGGCGCGCCGAACGGGTCGGCGACGAACCGCTCGGCGGTGAGCGCGGGCCGCCGCAGGTAGCCGCGGGCGACGCCGGCGCCCGCGAGGTAGGCCTCGCCGACGACGCCGGGCGGGACGGGGCGCAGCCCCTGGTCCAGCACGTACACGCGCATGTCGTCGTAGGGCCGGCCGAGCACGGGCGTGCGCTCCGCCGGGTCGGCGAGGGGCCCGCGCAGCGGCGCGGCGGTCGCGTACGTGGTGGCCTCGGTGGGCCCGTACATGTGGACGACCTCGGTGTCCGGGCAGGCGGCGAGGACCTTGCGCATCACGGCGGGCGACCCGGCCTCCCCGCCGGTCAGCACCTCGCGGAGCCGGGCGAAGGCGTGCGGGCGCTCCTCGCCGACCAAATTGAACAGGGTGGTGGTGAGGAAGGCGGCGGTGAGGTCCTCGGTCTCGACGATCTCCTGGAGGGTCGCGCCGTCGAGGGGGCCGGGGGGCGCGAAGACGGCGGTGCCGCCGTTCAGCAGCGGCGTCCACAGCTCGTAGGTCGACGCGTCGAACGCGTGCGAGGAGTGGACGAGGACCCGTTCGTGGGCGCCGCCCCGGAGCCGGCCGTCGGTGACGAGGTCGACGGCGTCGCGGTGCGTCACCATGACGCCCTTCGGCAGGCCGGTGGAACCGGAGGTGAAGAACACGCAGGCGAGCCGGCCGGGGAGGCACGGCACGCCCGGGTCGGTGTCCGGCGCGCCGGCGAGGTCCGGGTCGTCCACGGCGACGATCCGCGCGGCGGTGCCGAGGGCGGCGGCCTTGCCGCGCATGGGGCCGTCGACGAGCAGGACGGGCGCGCCGACCTCGCCGATCGCCCACGCGATCCGCTCCGGCGGCTGGCCGGGGTGGAGGGGCGCGTAGGCTCCGCCCGCCTTGAGGACCGCCAGGGACGCGACGGCGACGTCGGCGGACCGTTCGAGCAGGAGCGCGACGCACGTCTCCGGGCGGACGCCCAGTTCGATCAGCCGGTGCGTCAGCCGGTTCGCGCGCGCGTCCAGTTGCGCATAGGTGATCGACTCGCCCGCCGCGCGGACGGCGGTCGCGTCCGGGGTCTTCGCGCACTGCGCGGCGAACCGGCCGGTGAGGGTGCCGGGGGCGCGGCCCGTCCCGGTCCCCTGCCAGTTCCGCAGGACGTCGTCGCGTTCCCCGTCGTCCAGGACGGGGACACGGCCGAGGGGCAGGTCCGGCCGGTACGCGACGGCGTCCAGGACGCGCAGGAGGCGCCGCATCAGCCGCTCGGCGTCGTCCGGGCCGAACAGGTCGGGGCGGTGGTCGACGCGCAGGGACAGGCGGCGGCCGGGGACGGCGGCGAACGTCAGCGGGTAGTGGGTGGCGTCGTACCCGTCCACGTCGCGGAGGGTCAGCCCGCCGAGGTCGGCTCCGGCGGCGTCCGGGTCGAACGGGTAGTTCTCCAGGACCGTCATCGTGTCGAACAGCGTCCCGGCGCCGGTGAGGCGCTGGATGTCGGCGAGGCCGAGGTGGTGGTGCGGCATCAGCGCGGCCTGCTCGTCCTGGAGGCGGGTGAGCGCCTCGGCGACGGTGTCGGCGGGGCGGACGCGGACGCGGATCGGCAGCGTGTTGATGAACAGGCCGACCATCTGCTCGACGCCGGGGAGCTCCGGCGGGCGGCCCGACACGGCGGCGCCGAACACCACGTCGCTCGCGCCCGTGAGGCCGCTGAGCAGCGTCGCCCAGGCGAGCTGCACGACCGTGTTCAGGGTGACGCCCTGGGCGCGGGCGCGCGCGTTGAGCGCGGCGGTGAGCTCCTCGGTGAGGCGGGTCCGGACGCGCCCGGGCGTGCCGTCGCCGTCGCCCGGTTCGGGCGCGCCGGGCGCGACGAGCGTGGGCTCGTGGACACCGTCGAGGGCGCGGCGCCAGGCGTCCTCCGCGGCGGCGCGGTCCTGCTTCGCGAGCCAGGCCAGGTAGTTCTTGTAGGGGGTGACGCGCGGCATGCCGGTGTCGTCGCCCCTGGTGAGGTAGAGCGCGAACAGCTCGGTCTGCAGGACGGGCGTGGACCAGCCGTCCAGCAGGATGTGGTGGTTGGTGAAGACCATGCGGTGCAGGCCGTCCTCCAGCCTGATGAGCATGAACCGCAGCAGCGGCGGCTTGGCCATGTCGAACGGGCGGGCGCGTTCGGCGGCGGCCAGTTCGCGGGCCCTGGTCTCGCGTTCGGGTCCGGGCAGGGCGGACAGGTCCTCGTCCTGCCACGGCAGCCGCACCATGCGGTGGACGACCTGGACCGGGGAACCCTCCTTGCGCTGCCGGAACCCGGCCCGCAGGTTCGCGTGCCGCCGCAGGAGGGCCGCCGCGGCGGCCTTCAGCGCGTCCGCGTCCAGCGGGCCGCGCAGGTCGAGCACGATCTGCGCGGTGTAGACGTCGTGACCGGAGTCGTAGAGGGCGTGGAAGAACAGCCCCTCCTGCAACGGGGACAGCGGGAGGATGTCCTCGAGCTGCGACTTGCTCACTCCGGCTCCCATTCGCCGTCGAGCTCGGCGGCGAGCTCGTCGATCTCGTCCTGGCTGACGTCCACCAGGGAAAGGTCCGAGGGGGTGAACCCGCCGACGGGGCCCTCGGCGGCACCGCCGGCGACGTGCGCGACGAGGCCGCGCAGCGCCGCGAACCACCGGCCGGCGAGGTCCTCGATCGCGGCGCCGTCGAACAGGCCGCCGGCCCACGTCCACGTCGCGGACAGTTCGGGGCCGCCCGGCAGGTCGCGGGTGTGCGCGTTGACCTCGACGGCGTGGACGAGGCCGAGCGCGGCGTCCTGGCCGGTGCCGAGGGCGTCGCTCTCGGCCTGGTCCGCCGGCCCCCAGTCGGTGGCCTCGGGGGCGGCGGAGCGGCCGAGGTAGTTGAACGCGAGCTGCGGGTGCGCGCGCAGCCGCTCGCCGGTCGCGGGGTTGAGATGGCGGAGCAACCCGTACCCGATGCCGTTGTCGGGGATCTCGCGCAGCTGCTCCTTGACCCGCTTGAGGGCGGTGCCCACGGCCTGGCCGCCCTCGCGGACGTCGGCGGGCTCGACCAGGCCGGCGTCGAGGCGCACCGGGTGGATGGAGGTGAACCAGCCGGCGGTGCGGGACAGGTCGACGCCGGGGACGATCTCCTCGCGGCCGTGCCCTTCGAGGTCGATGAGGACGGCCGTCTCCTCGGACGTGCCGCGCTCGCGCCGCCATTCGGCGACGGCGAGGGCGAGCCCGGTGAGCAGCACGTCGTTGACCCGCCCGTGGAAGGCGGCCGGGACCTCGGTGAGCAGCGGGCCGGTCACGTCGGCGGGCAGGCCGAGGGTGAGGTGCCGGGCCGTCCCGAACGTGTCGGCGGCCGGGTCCAGCGGGCGGGCGCCGAGAACGGGGTCGGGGGTGGCGAGGACGTCCTCCCAGAGCGGCAGCTCCGCCGTGCGGGCGGGGTCGGACGCCTCGGCGGCGAGGCGCTGCGCCCAGCGGCGGAACGAGGTCGGGACGGGGTCCAGCGCTCTTCCGGCCCACGCGGTGACCAGGTCGGGCAGCAGGATCCGCCAGGAGACGCCGTCCACGGCCAGGTGGTGGAGGGTGAGCAGGAGGCGGCCGGACGCCGCGGGGCCCGCGTCGAACCAGACGAGCCGCGCCATGATCCCGGCGGCCGGGTCGAGGGCGCGGCGGGCGGCCTCCGCCTCGGCGGCGAGCACGGCGCGCAGGTCCGCGGCGCCGAGTCCGGCGACGTCCACGCGGCGGACGAGGGGCGCGGCGTCGACGGCGCCGGGCTCGGCGACCTCGAACTCGGCGCCGGTCACCCGGAGGCGGAGCATGTCGTGGTGGTCCAGGACGGCCTGGAGCGCGCCGGTCAGCCGGCCGGCGCCGAGGCCGGGCGGCACCTGGAGCAGCATGCGCTGGCTGTAGCCGTCCACGGGGCCGCGCAGCTCCTGGAACCAGTGCATGATCGGGGTGGCCGGGACGCGGCCGATGCCCGCGCCGGGCGCCTCCGCTTCGGTCCGTTCGCCTTCGCCGACCGGGCGGGCGGTCGCGGCCAGTTCCTCGACGGTCTGGTGCTGGAACACGTCGCGCGGGGTGATGACCAGGCCGGACTGGCGGGCGCGCGAGACGAGCTGGATCGCGATGATCGAGTCGCCGCCCAGGTCGAAGAACCCGTCGTCGATCCCGACCCGCTCCAGGCCGAGAACTTCGGCGAACAGGCGGGCGAGGGTCTCCTCCTCCGCGGTGCGCGGGGCACGCGACGACGCCCTGGCCGCGAAGTCCGGCGCGGGCAGCGCATCGCGGTCCAGCTTGCCGTTGGAGGTCAGCGGCAGGGCGTCCAGCTCCACGACCGCCGCCGGGACCATGTGGTCGGGGAGCGACTTCGCGGCGAAGCGGCGCAGCTCGGCGGTGTCGGCGCCCGACGCGACGACGTAGGCGACGAGGCGCTCGTCGCGGACGATCACCGCGACGTCGGAGACGGCGTCGTGCCTGGTCAGTACGGCCTGGATCTCGCCCGGCTCGATCCGGAAGCCGCGCAGCTGCACCTGCTGGTCACCGCGACCGAGGTACTCGAGCGTCCCGTCACGGCGCCAGCGGCCCAGGTCACCCGTCCGGTACATCCGGGCACCGGGCACACCGTGCGGGTCAGCGACGAA